>JAUCGB010000081.1 GCA_030377895.1 Anaerolineales bacterium HSG24 | reverse complement strand
ATGACGCACTTTATGGTGCCTACTACGAACTTTTTAAATTGACAGTCATGTAGTGCTAACATATAAACAAACCCGTTTTCTTAAAGAAAACGGGTTTGTTTATATAGAAATGGGTTCGTTTACATAGAAATAAGTAATCTTAACGGAAAAAACTCGAAAACTGTTTACTCAACGGTTTCAGATTTTTTTGGTCTAACATGTTGGTAATTTGAGTTTTCATCGCCTCAAAATCACTTTCATGCTGCACAAAATCAAGCCGATCTGTCGGGATTACCAAAACAGGACATAAGGTAAAATCTTCAATCCAAGCATTATAAAGTTCGTTTAATTGTTGTAAATACAGCGGTGATATGTTCCGCTCAAAGTCTCGCCCTCGATGCTGAATCCGGCTAATGAGCGTCGGTACAGAGGCTTTGAGATAGACGATTAAAGTTGGCTTCGGCAAAAATGGAAGCGAGGCATCATACAGATTTCGATAGAGTTGGTAATCTCGTTGGATCATGTTGCCTCGTTCATGTAGGTTACGGGCAAATATCTCTGCATCCTCATAAATACTACGGTCTTGAATGACCGAGCCGGGATGGTCAACCAGTTGCCGATGTGTTTCTAAGCGTCGAGTTAAAAAGAATATCTGAGAATGAAAACTCCACTGTCGCATATCTTGGTAAAAATCAGCCAGATAAGGATTGTCATCAACAGCCTCATAAAACGGCGTTGCTCTCAAACTTTCGGACAGGAGATGGGTGAACGAACTTTTACCCACTCCTACGTTACCAGCAATAACAATAGAACTTTTACGTTGCATCTTATTTATTTCTCCCCATTTTAAGGAATTTTGTGGTGGTCAGCTTTATCTTTTATATAGGGTCATTAACTTAAGAAATTTATGAAAAGCCCTACAAAAATAAAGGCCGGTTGACAACGCCATTGTTGCCCCGGCCTTTATACTAAGATATGAAGTAAATTCTGGTTAGAAAAATAGCCTATCAATATTCTTTTGTTTCAACGCGATATTATAATAACGCAGTTAAGTAGCCGCACTATATCATAAGTTGGGCAATTTTCATAATCGGTGCTGTGATTGTTTTATCAAGCGGGATGGTTAGGAATCTGATAATTCGCTTTCGACAAGACTTCGGCGTAAGCTCAGTCAAACGCTCAGGCTACGTCGCGCTACCTGAGTTTGTCAAAGGCGAAACGTGCAACTTATTTAATGCCGATTCATTATCTTGTTAAGTACGGTTTTTGCGCCACCCCTGTTTTAGGTTGTCGAACTGCGCTTCGGTCAGACCTTGCTCGCCCAACGCAACCGTTTCATGGGGGCGACCGTGGAAGTCGGTTCCGCCTGTTTTGAGTAGATTCAACTCATCAGCCAGTTGATCTATTTGGCTCACCCAGTTGGAAGTCATGGATGGGGCATGGTGACTTTGGGCATAAGGATACCAGACCTCTACCCCTTCGACCCCCTCTTTATGGGCGTTACGGACAATGGTCAACGGATCAAAACCGTCGTTGGCATATACGCCGGGATGGGCCAACACTGGTAGCCCGCCCACCTGTTTGACCAGCTCAATCACCTCTCCCACCGATAAAACAAAACTCCGTTTCACATGGGCTTTGGCCTGACTACCCAAATACTCCTCAAATATATGTTGGATGGAGGCAAAGCGATCAGGGTATTTTTCGAGCAAAGTGGCGGCAATGTGTGGCCGACCCGGTACGCCCTTCACTCTGGCAAACACCTCATCAACCATAATGTTAAAACCAAATGATTGTAGTTTTTCGATTTGGCGAATTTTCTGATTAACCCGTCCCTGCCGCACTTTTTCAATCATTTCAAGCAAAGTCGCGCTGTTTGGGTCGATAAAGTAGCCCAATAGGTGGAGGCCGATAAACATTTTATCCGGCTCATGACGAGTGCTGAACTCAATCGCAGGCATAACCTCAAGCCCATGTTGTTGCCCTGCGGCGACGGCTTCATTCACGCCCGCTACGGTGTCATGGTCGGCAATGCCCAACACGGTTAAGCCTTGCTGAGCGGCATGCTCAACCAACTTAGTAGGAGTCAATATTCCGTCTGAAGCGGTGGTATGGCTATGGAGGTCGATTTGATAATGAGACATTTTAGTAGTTTCCTTAATTCGATTTAGGCGTTCCGACTTTCCGTTCTGTACCGGCTCGAATCCGAGCATAGTTGGGACGTAAGGCATTGAGAATAATGACACTGTTTAGAACACCTGTTAGGATATATTCGTAAGGAGTAATTTGGAGAAAAGCGCAGATGATGAGAAGTAACAGCCCAGAAATGGCTACGGTGGTTGATAATATTGAGGCGTAACGACTAATGGCTAAGGCGATGATGGCCAAAATAGCCGCGAGAAGTCCGACCCAGAGATAGAGACCTCCAAAGGAACCAACCGCCGTACCCGCACCGACTCCACCTCGAAAGCCAAGGAATATCGAAAAGTTGTGACCCAACACCGTAGCCGATGCGGCGAGAGCTGTCACCCAATACGGAGAAATATGTGGCGAGATAATCACCAAAAAAAAGACCGGAATTAGCCCCTTCATTACGTCCCCAAAAACAGTTAGCCCCGCCGCACCACCTCCGGCGGCTCGTAAAACGTTGGTCCCACCAATTCGACCACTACCGGATTGAGTCACATCAACGCCATACAGTTTAGCCACTAGATAACCAACCGGAATTGAGCCGCACAAATAGGCAAAAAATATTATTCCCATAGTATAAATATATGTCATGAGTACGTCACCATTATAATTGTAGTTGCAGATTTTACGGTAAGTTGGATGAATAAGCAATTTTAGAAGGTAGTAGAAGTTGCCCATTTGTGGGGTATTCTTTGAAGAGATGATCCAGACCTTCTTTTATGGTTACGATCTGAGTACAGGACAAAAAAAGATTGAACTTACAGAAGAAAAAAGGGACACGGATAAACACGGATACACACAGATAAGCCTAAAAAATCCGTGTTTATCAGCGTTTATCCGTGTCCTAACTGTTTTGTCCGGTACTTAGGGTTACGATATAACGAAACTGCTTGGTATTGTCGGCCATAGGTTTTCCGTCGCTCTCAGGATAGATAATTGGTGGAGTGAACAGCGTCTGTTCCTCCTGAATACGGGGTAAGGTCAATGTTGTCATTTTTTACCTCCAACGTTATGAAACATGATGCGAAAAACGTGATACTATTGCTGATAGTATAAACCAGACAACGGAGGAGGCAAATATCATCCTGTACGTGAGGCATGAACTGATCGTCCTACGGCAACGGCGCAGAGAAATTATTTTTACCGTACAAAAATTACTTCTAATGCAACCGTCCCATCCGTTGAGTTCGGCACGGTCAGTCGTTGTCCGGTCTTGAAATCATACAGCCCAATGGTCACCTCATACTCCTCCGCAGACAAGTTTTCCAAAGGCACGGTCAGTTGGTCATAGATGATTTCGCCAGTGTCCCATAGCCCCGTCGGATAGACTCCAGCGGTGGGCCGTTGGTCTTTTTGAGCCACGACATTACCCGCCGAATCACGCACATGCAGAAACATGGTGTAGTCGCTTGATGGTGGATGAATGGCCTGCCAATAGAAATTATATCGGAGAGTGCAAGGCGCAGAAGCCCGGCAATCATGCTGACTATCGTAGCCGAGCAAACTGATTTGCTCGCCCAAGGTTACGCCAATCTCATGCTGATAAGCCGGACTGCTGACGGTGACACCATCAGGCGGGCCACCGACTTTTATTGGCCCGATGTTGACGGCGCTGGACTCGGTCGGTTGCCCCGTGTTGGGGTCAAGAATCAACAACGATTGGGCCTGATCATCCACCTCCCGATAGAGGCCCACTCGTAGCGTGTAGATTCCATCTGGTGCATCGGGTTGAATCGGCATGGCAAACGGGTCGGTTACGATTTCGTGGGGAGCCATGAGCAAGGTGCTGTAGTTCTCACGCGGCAAACGGTCTCGCTCCCCCCAGACAGTTTGGTCGGCATCTAGCAAACGGGCAAAAATTACGAGGTCATCCCCTATCCATGACATGGCTTGCCAATGGAGCGTCACCTCTAGCCCGTCGCCGGATTGCACTTTGCGGACGGGCAAGTCGTAGCCAAGCAGGTTGAGTTGGTTGGCAAAGTTAGCCTCGACGGGCTGGCTGAAGTAGGGAGTCTCGAAATTACGGAGAGATTCGTTTACATGGAATTGCACCGCGCTCCCCTCAATCGTGTATAGGCCGGGCGGCCAATCTGGTTGGACGATAAAATTGCTGTATCCTGCCCCTGAAAAGTCGGTCTCGTAACTAATTCCATTCGGGCCAAAAACACGGAGCGGTTGCACGTCACAACGGGGCATATTTGGGTCAAAAAATAGGTTACAACCGTACTGTACCGTTTTCCGTTCTTGCACCAACACAACATCGTTGACCTGTCCGGCCTGCCAAATTCCCCACTGATCGGCGTTACCCCATCGTTTGTATTGAATTAATTGCCCCAATTCAATAAACTCGGTGAGATAGTCCAACCTCCATAATATACGATATTTTCCCAATGGTAAACCGACCAACGGTAGCGTGGCCTCATCATAGATGATGTCGCCTGCCTCCCAAACTCGGGTCGGGTACGTGGCTTGGGTTTGATAACCAAGCCAAACACTCCAACTTTCACCCGCCTCATCGACCAGTTTCAACCGATTCAGATAATCTTGGGGCGAGTATCCGTCGCCACCCTGCCAAACAAAGGTCACATGGATAACCTCTTGTTGCTGATTAACCTGCACCCCTAACAATTGGCTACCCCCGACCAACGAGATTGGCTCTCCTGCCTCCTCGCTCAACAGTTGCAACAGATTACTCAAATCAGGCGGCGTGGTCTGAACTGGCAGTAACGGCGGGTAGATGTGCCACATAAAAATTAGTTGACTGAGCGCGCCCGTCATCAACAGGGCCAACAAACTCGATATGGGTAAACGGATATTTGGCTTGGTTTGAAAAAAGCGAAGCCAGTTTTGCATCCTTTGCATTACATGAAGCAGTCCCCAACTCAACAAAATGGCAAAAGCAGGGGCGGCTAAAAAAAGGATATGTCGGCCTTGCACCGATTCCAACACATCCCGCGCTCCAAAGAAGCGAATCAACATGAAGGGTAAGGGTAAAGAGCAGTGAAGTAATAAGGATAGTAAATGACTACGCGAAGTTTCGATTTCAAAGATATGTAATCGAGTCTGTTCACTCCTTTTTTCCCTCATCAGTAGCAGACCGACCATGCCACAAATAGTCACCACCGTCATGACCATAACAAACCAGTTAAGCGGATAAGGGCGCGTAATCGGGTTACCCCAAAATGTAGTCGGGAGTTCGGCGGCCACTTGCCACAAGGGGTAGGCGGTGCGCTCGACATGGATGGGCGGCGGGGCTTCTCCCCCACTCAGCCATGAAAATAGTCGCTCGACGGTGCGGTCACTTCCGTCACCCCGAATCAATGGAGCGAGTGTACCTAATACCGGGCCGTAAGTTTCCACTTCATTAAAAGTGATAACCAGATAGGCAAACCAAGGGCTGATAATCAGGACAAAGGCGAGGAGTGATTGCAGGAGTTTTATAAAGATACTGGACAAATCTGGCTTTGCCCTCCGGCTCAACCAAGCCAAAACCAGAATCTCCAGAAATAGAAGGGCGGTCAGATATTTGGTGATGAGGGCTAATCCGGCCAGCAGACCTAAACCAACAAAGCCCCAACGGTTATGGTAGCCATTGACTATGCGAATAATTAGCCAAAAAAACAAAGATGCTATCAGTAGAGTCAAACTGTCATAACTAAACAGCATGCTGGTGAATAAAAATCGGGGATTGAAGGCAAGAATGGCGACGGAGAGGAGGGGGATTAGCCCCGCCCTTTGGGAGGGAGCGGGCGCGAGGGCTGATAAGACAATCTCTTTGGCGATGAAATAGGTGACGATAAGCACACCGAGACCGAATCCGATTGAGAGGAAGCGACCAATATGCCAAACTAGAATCTCCTGTTGCCACGGATATCGCTCGTCGGCGGTGTGCAGAATCGCCTCCGGGCCAAGGGCGGGAACCATCTGGTAGCGGATGTTGTCAGTCCGATATTTGAAGGTCGGCGGGCCGTCGGTCTCAATCCATGCTGTTGCTCCGGCGACGATGAGGTGATAAAAGGGCGGCCAGTCGGATTTGTATCCGGCCACCTCCCGCTCGGCGGTGGAGTTGGGCAGGCGGCTATGCTCGGCGATAAAGTGGGCGTACCAATAGTGCGCCCACTCATCGGCACCGCGGCCAATCGGCACGACGACGCTGTAGGCGATGGCTAAGATGAGATAGATTGCTAAAATTAAGAGAAGGCGAGGGTTGAGTGATTGCATGGTTTTTTGAATATGGCATAATGCAGGATAAAACTACCCATTCCATTGATTGTCATTTTCGACCTGAGGGTCAATCAAAACCGCTAAAATTAGGAACGAGGCCAGATAGCCAAGGTAATTCTCGTTGAGAAAGCGGGAGCTATAGAAGAAGACAAACAGCAGGCTGACATGCCCGTAGAGCATTTGACCGAGGCTGTTGGTGCGTCGTTGTCGCCATAACACCAAAAACAGAATCGGTGTCGCCAGCAGAATCTCGGTGGCCCAGAACGGCCAAAAAGCCAGTCGATCCGGCACCAGTTGGAAGGCCAAGACAAAGTTGCTCAAGCCCCAACCCCGAATCTGGTATGGTACTTCGGCAGTGCCGGAACTCCAGCGCCACACGTCGTCAATCATGGCCTCCGGACTCCAGACCGCCCACGGCCCGACGACCAGAAGCATGACCACAACTATCGGCCAAACCCGTTGCAAGAATAGTTTGAATAGCGTAATCCACCGATTAAGAGGCGGAATAAACTGGTTGCCCCACACATCTTTCAGCAGATACAATGCCCAGAACGGAGCCAGGAACCACGCTGTCGGTTTGCTGGCACAGGCCAACCCATAAGCCAAATTAGCCAGTATCAGATAACGGGTTGCCTCGGTTGAGGAAGGGGCATTTTCGCGTAACCGCAAAAACCATACACCCAGCACAATCCAAAATAAAATGAATGAATCGTTCTGCCCAAAAATTACGTCGCTGGCTAAAATCGGATTTAATCCCATCAGCATGACAATCATCAATTTGTCTGAGCGGGTTGGGGCTAAGGATTGGGCCATCAGCAAGGTCAGGCCAAATAGAGCCAAATAGATGAACCGTTGGTCGTACCAGCCGAGCATGGTCTGACTTATGAGGTAAAATGGGGTGGAAAAAACAAACGTCCAAGGCAGGTAGGGGTAGTGATGGAGGGCGGTACGGAACTCGATGCCCCATGTCGCCATAGCCGTGTCGAGGTAGTTTTCAATGTAGGGGCTTTTGCCGCTGAGAAAATAGTCAATGGTGATTTCGGTCTGAATCACCCCCCCGTCATGGGTGTAGGCG
Organism: Anaerolineales bacterium HSG24; assembly: GCA_030377895.1. Taxonomy (GTDB): domain Bacteria; phylum Chloroflexota; class Anaerolineae; order 4572-78; family J111; genus JAUCGB01. The sequence continues at coordinate 11,251 of JAUCGB010000081.1, read as the reverse complement.
GCTGGCTCGGTGATGTGGCGTAGACCAATCAGCAGAAAGGCTTTGCCAAACACCAGCCCAAAAATGATGCTATAGATGAAACCCAACTTGAGGCGGTAGCTGGTTTGCGCGCTAAGGAAATCACTGAGCAGGTCGATGATAAAGTAGCCAATCAGCATGGTCATGGCGACACTAATCAGCATGAGGGTGACGGGGTCGCTGAGCCACTCCTCTAACAAATCAAGACTGCTGACCGGCCACCAGCCCTCGACTAGTCGTCGCACGTCAGCATGGCGATTGGGCAGGACTAAATCGGCTAAGGTATCAATGCGAATACGGGCAATAACTAGGACGAACAAAAGTAGAACATCATAAGATTTACGCATAATTGACTTGAAACCATGAATTGGTGACACTACAGTCTTTCAGATAATGGTTTTCAATTCAAGACCAACCTTCCCGCAAGTTCTAAACTTGCGGGAAGGTAACGGCTGAAAATGTTTATCTGAACATCTATAGACTGGGAGCGCAGACCTCTTGTCTGCGCTCCCAGTCTTTGGATACTATATCGCCAAACTGAGTACAGGACAAAAAAAGATTGAACTTGTTACAGAAGAAAAAAGGGACACGGATTAACACGGATACACACAGATAAGCCTAAAAAATCCGTGTTTATCCGCGTTTATCTGTGTCCTAACTGTTTTGTCCGGTACTTAGATCGCCAAAACAACTTTGGCAATGTTGAAATAGATAAACAGTCCCGTCGCATCGACGAGGGTGCTCATCACCGGCCCGGAGACAACTGTCGGGTCAATGCCGAGGCGGGTGGCGATGAGGGGCAACAATGAGCCAGCCCCCGTAGACCAGAGGACGATGACCATAATCGAGACGGCGACGGTGATGGCTAGTTTCGCGTCGCCCACCCACAGATAGGCTAGACAAAAGGCCACAATTCCCATGCAGATTCCCAAAATCATACCGACTCGAAACTCCTGCCACCAGACCCAAAAACCATCCGCCCATTCCACATCACCAACCGCGATGGCCCGGATGATGGTGGCTGTGGTCTGCGAACCAGCGTTACCACCCGTGCCAATTAGCATGGGGATAAATATGGTCAGGGCTAGAACCGCTTCAATTTGGTCGGCGTATAGATCCATGACCCAGCCGGTTAGCGTAGCCGTACCAAATAGCATAAACAGCCAGCCAATTCGCTTTTGTATAATGGAGAAGATGTTGGTATCAAGGTAGGCTCGGTTGAGTGGCTCAGCCCCACCCAACCGTTGAATATCTTCCGAAGCCTCTTCTTGGATTACATCGACCAGATCATCGACGGTGATAATGCCGAGCAGGACACTATTCTCGTCAACCACTGGCAAGGCCAACAGGTCGTAGCGGAGCATTAGGTCGGCACAATCTTCTTGGTCGGTGTCATAAGTGACGTAGACCACATCGGCATCCATAATTTCGGCAATCGGTTTGTTGCGAGGCGCGATAATCAACTGTCGCAGGCTGATTGTGCCGACCAAACGCCCCAATCGGTCTGTCGGAAAAAGATAGTAGGTGAACTCATCGTTGGGATGCCAACCCCGAATCGCTTCGATGGCTTGGTCGGCAGTCATCCTACGCTCTATCGCTACGGCCACGGCGGTCATCAACCCTCCGGCGGTGTCATCCTCGTAGGGAATAAGTTTTTTGACGCGGTTGGCGGCCTTGATTTTCGCCAGAATCGGCTCGGCTTGTTGAGGAGTTAAATCATCTAACAGGTCAGCCGCTTCATCTGGTTCCATCTCGTTAACAATCCGGATAAGCGTGCTGAGGGGAAGTTGAACGGCCAACTCGGCCGCATCTTCATCATACAACTCCTCGAAGATGTCGGCAGCATCAGCCGGGTTTAACTTGGGGAGTAACTGCTTTTGTTGCAGGTCGTCTAAATCTTGAAAAAGGTCTGCTTGGTCAGCAGGGCGGAGCGCCTCGACAATTTGTGAGGCTTGGCTTAGGTCGTTTCGTTGCAGGGCGGAGCGCAACTGCGCCACGGTTTCATCCAGAATCACCGGTTCCATGCGGTGTACCTCCAGTTTTTATGTCCAGAGGCATACCACGCAGAGCTTACCTCTGAATTTTAGATATTTAGATTAAATAGGGCAGTTGGGGGCGTTTGAGGCCCCCAACTAGGTAATGAACTGTCGTCCACAACAACCTCTTTATGAATAGATTGGAGCCACTATTTAAAGAATGTGGAATGTGGGAAAATAAATGTCCCAATCTCGTGAGGCGTGAAACGTGAGGGGTGAGGTGTGATGATTCAGGGGACAATCACATTTCACGCTGGCTAAAACTTTGGGATGTCTTAAATTTTCCGTCTCCCTAAAAGCGGCGTGTTTACAGTACTATCAGTGTATCTCAACTATTTTATGGGAGAGTTGAACGATTGTCAAAGATACAGTCTTTCAGATAATCTTTTTCAGGTTATTGTCACGCTACAAGCGTGACCTCCAATTAATCGTAGGTGACGCTTGTAGCGTCACGCTGAGTACAGGACAAAAAAAGATTGAACTTGTTACAGAAGAAAAAAGGGACACGGATTAACACGGATACACACAGATAAGCCTAAAAAATCCGTGTTTATCCGCGTTTATCCGTGTCCTAACTGTTTTGTCCGGTACTTAGTGTCACGCTACAAGCGTGACCTCCAATTATCGTAGGTGACGCTTGTAGCGTCACCCGACAGAATTGACATGCCACTCTCAACTTTACATAAGATTGACAATTCGATTCAAATATGGTACAAGTAAGTTAACCAAGTTGACATAATATTTCGTTGAGTATTCTTAGGAGGCTCACCATGAAACGTTTACTAATACCATTTTTGGGCTTAATCATCGGGCTACTGCTGGTTACGGCAGTCAGTGCCCAGAATGAATCGGCCCGTTTGCGCGCCGTTCATGCCGTGCCGGATGGGTCTGCAATTACAATCTTAATCGACGGGGAGGCCATGTTTAGCGAGTTGGCCTATGGTGATGTTGCCGACTACCTAACCATCGAGTCGGGTCGCTACACCGTCATGATTGTCAGTTCTACCGCGCCGGAGATGATTCTGTATGAGACTGAGATTGAGCTAGAATCTGACCAAGATTATAGTTTGATTTCGGCGGGCAAACTGGTTTTACTAGAGAGTTTTTTAGTCAAAGATGCCAACTCTCTTCCGGCCACGAAGAATTCACTGGTACGATTTATCCATCTCTCTCCCAATGCACCCACGGTTGATCTGCTGGTCAAAAATGGAATTGAAGCGACCTTGTTCAGCGAGGTTGGCTTTAAGGATACGACTAGCTATATCCCCCTAGAGGCAGATAGTTATGAGATGACTTTACGGGTGGCCGGTACCAACGTTATCGCCCTCAAACAGGCTGAGATTGTATTGGAGAAGGGGAAAAATTATACCCTATTCGGAGTCGGCTTGGCTGGTGGCGAACCTGCCTTAGAGATTAGTCCCCATGTTGAGGCAAAATTCGACGCGCCCCAACTGCAAACCGTTGCCACCATCGAGCCGTCACCCACACCTGCTCCCACCAACACGCCAACATCTGCGCCAACCAGCACGCCAACCAGCACGGTAAAACCTGTGCCGAAACAAACCGACATGCCCGCAGAAGAATCGACAACGGTCGAGGAGAGCGCAGAATCAGCCAAACCGATCATAGTTCAGGAAACCTCGCTGACCGAGGTCAGCAGTCAGGCGATGGCTGAAGCCAACACCTCTGATTGGACAATCTTGGTTCCACCACCTGACCTAGCACCAGACAGCATGCCCGTCACCGGAATTCGGGAAGCCCATATTGAAGCCAAATCGACTGAGCAGGCTGACCAAAAAACCATGCCACAACCAATGGTCGTACATCCGGCTGATGAAACTAATCTCGCCTCTGCAACGACCCAAGAAAACTCACGCCTGCCGCTCCTGTTCAGCCTGATTGTCATCATCGTGGGTGTGGTGCTTGGGATTCGCTCGGTCAAAGAAGGGCAACAAGGTCAACCGCAACGAGTTGTGCAGAAACATACAATAAGTAAACGACCGGATAGAAAGCAGTAAATTTACTACCCGACATTTTAATGAACAAACCTGAAGGGTTGTCGAATGACGACCCTTTTATCTATAATATCCCCTATAATACCCCCCATGCAAACTACCCACTCACCCCAAACCACCCACCGCCTGATGAACGTTGGCGGTAAAGTTTTGCTCCTTATCATCAGCGGTTGTCTAACCCTCTTCATCTTAGAGATGGCCGTTCGTCTGCTATTGCCCCTCCCCTATCCCAACGAAGATGGGCCGTTTTACCAGTGCCATGCCGATTTTGGTTGGACGGGGCAACCCGACTATGATGGGCCGATTGATGGAGCAGAGTATCATCAGCAACTCAGATTCAATCGGTTGGGCATGCACGACACCGAGCATGCCACTGATAATCAAGCAGACAGCTATCGTATTTTGATGTTGGGTGACTCTTTTGTGCATGCGGTTCAGGTTGATGAGTCGGAGAGCAATCATCAACAATTGGAGGATAATCTGAATCAGCAGGTTGATGACGTGGTCGAGGTCATCAGCAGTGGGGTGATCAATTGGGGAACCAATCAACAACTGCTATTTTATCGGGAGACTGGACGAGAGTTCGAGCCGGATTTGGTTCTGCTGATGTTCTTCATCGGTAACGATCTGCTCGATAATCTGCCCGGCAATCGACTGACCATCGATGGGATCAACTGTTACGCCCCTTATTTCGCGCTCTGTGGCGATACCTTGAATCCGATGCCCCTAACATACGCTCCCGGAATCAGTCAGGCTGAACCGCCATGTTCGGCAAGTGAGCGAGCACTCGTCAACAGCATGGGCTGGCTCTATCAACAGTCGCGACTCTATCAACAGATTGAACCACTCCTGATTAGTCGCTCCCCGCGCCAGATATTCGGTCAGGAACATGACACCCCCTCGACGGCCCTGTATCTGCCTTCGAGTGACCCTCGCCTTGAGCAGGCATGGCAGGTCACGCTGGCGACGATTGGACAACTGAACGCTGAGGTGCGGGCTGATGGACATCAATTTGCTGTGGCACTGATTAGTCCGGGCATGGTCGTCCGGCTGATGCAGTTGGATGAAGGGGCGCAGGCTCAATTTGAACGGGATAACTCGGCTTTTAAGGATGCTCAAGCAGATCGGCCCAATCAACGGTTAGCCCAATTTTTGCAAAAGGAGCAGATTCCATACTTGGATTTGACTCCGGCGTTGGTGGCGCATCAACAGACGAATCTCACACCGCTCTATTTTTTGCGTGATGGTCATTGGACGGTGGAAGGAAATCGAGTCGCGGCGGAGACGTTGGCAAATTGGCTGGTTGATGCGGGTTCTATTCGAGATTGATATTTTTAGCAGTTGGCACTACAATAGTGTACGTAGGTTAACGACTTAACGTGCGACCCTGAAATACAGAATATGACCACCATGACTGTCAACTTAAAAAGTTCTTTAATGCCTCAGAAAGCAATAAATCGCCTACTACAAACGTTAATGGGTTTTTTGATTGGTGGACATATTCCCTGTGCATGTAATGAGCAAATTTAGCGAGTGGACACTAATAAAACTAGATAAACGATTTGGAATACGGCAGATCAGACGAAGCGAGCAACTAACCAGTTGGCTAGAATCTCCTGCCGAGATTGGTGAGTTGGAACAGGCTTCGTTGACCCGCTTAAAGCAGATATTGACCCACAACGTCGATAACTGGAACGAACAAGAGTTATCGATACATTTTATCGGGCCATTGCTTACGTTGATTGACTTGAGTGATGAACAGGATGAACGGTTTAATATCTTTGCGGGACGCAATCTGAGCGGTATCGTGGATGGTGAGGAGATGTCCGGCAATCCTGACGGCATGATCGCCAGTGGTTGGCGAGAACCAGAAATTCCCTATTTCTGCCTACAAGAATACAAACGGGAAAAAGACCCCAATGGAGACCCTGCGGGACAATGTTTGGCCGCCATGCTGGTTGCCCAAACCTTAAATAATCATGAACATCCGATTTATGGTTGTTACATTTTAGGACGCAACTGGTTTTTCATATTACTACATGGTACGGAATACGTCATTAGCAACGCCTATTGCGCTACTCGAAACGACATTTTTGATATTTTTCGCATTTTGATTACCTTAAAACAGCAGATTAAACAGTTTGCTTACAACGATAATTAACAGGAACTAGTCCATGAAAAATCAATCTTTATTTATTGCACTTATTATCGGATGCCTTATCACCGTTGCCGTTGCAGTGGGATTCATCGGCTTTCAGGCCGGACAATATGCCGTTCAACTCACCCCGACTCCAACACAAGCAATCGTCAGCGAGCCAACACTACCACCGCCGCCAGTCATTGTAACCAACACGCCGACCACCGCTCCCAGTGCTACACCGACGCTCGGTCCAACCAACACCCCCACGCCCACCCCTTCTCCCACGCCGATTGTGGTCATCAACAAAATTACAGGTTTGGGTCGCCTAGAAACCACCGAATTTGCCATGCAAACGGTCATCGACTTAAGTAATAAACCAAATAACCTATGGGAAGAAATTGTTGGTAGTGATAAAATTGTTCTTGTGGCAGAGGGTGAAGTTGTGGCTGGCGTAGATTTGAGTAAAATTGAACCAGCAGATATTGAGGTTGATGGCACCTCTGTCACCATCATCTTACCCTCCACCGAGATTTTCTACAGTCGGATTGATAACGAAAAAACCCAAGTCTATGAACGGGATGCGGGCTTGCTCGTTTCTCCCGATCCGAATCTGGAAAGCCGAGCCAGACAAATAGCCGAGGAGGAACTGACCAAATGGGCCATCGAGCGAAATATTCATGGCCGCGCGGAGAGTTCGGCCAAACTGCAAATCGAAAATCTATTACTGTCACTCGGCTTCACCAACATCACCATTGAGTTTGAGGAGGTATTACCATGACCGAAAAACCGAAATCAAGACAATTACTTGTTTGGGGAGCTATCGCCCTTGTTGCCTTATGTGGGGTGGGGGTTATGGCGTTTTTAGCCGGGCAAATTTTTAGCGGCACGAGTGCTGAACCTGTGGCTGATGTACCAACCTCTACGCCAATCCCGCCACCGGTGGTGACAATTTCGGGTATCAAATCGAAGGCCGAACTGAATACGATTGAATACAAAACCATCACCGAAATCTACAAAGAAAATGTACCAGATGGCTGGCTTGACAGTACACTAGGCCGTAAAGAGAAGTTGTTGATGCTGGTTTATGGCGATGTGCGGGCCGGATTTGATTTAGAGGAGTTGGCCGAAGAAAATCTATGGACTGATGGGGAGAGTGTCCGGTTGGTGTTACCGGCCCCAAAAATCCTCAACAGTAGTATCGACTTCGATCGTACTCGTTTAATTTATTATGAAAACAGCTTGTTGCTTGACGATAGTAATCCAAATCTGGAAGGAGAAGCCTTACAACAGGCCAAAGAAGCCATTGAACAAGCCGCATTAGTAGAAGGGATTTTACCGCAAGCCAATAGGTATGGTAAACTCTATTTTGAAAACTTACTGTATTCCCTCGGCTTTACTAAAGTCGAGGTTGTTATTGATGCACAGATATTTAAGGAGTAAGGAGACAAGACAGTCGTCAGTAACCGATATTCGATTATCGAACCGTTTACTTAGGACTGCCATAAAACAACACAATGCCAATCGCATTATTTTCAGTATCAAATAAACGAGGTCTAGTTGAATTTGCGACCACCCTCTCTCAATTGGGATGGGATTTTGTCGCCAGTGACGGTACAGCCAAAGCGTTGCGTGATGGTGGGCTAACCGTGACCAATATTGCTGATTTAACCGAAAGCCCCGAGATGTTAGGGGGACGGGTGAAAACCCTACATCCTAAAATTTATGGTGGTATCTTAGCTCGGGCCACCCAAGAAGACCAAGCGGAGTTAGACACCTATCAAATCAAAAAAATTGACATGGTCGTCTGTAACCTGTATCCATTTCAAGATACGGTAGCCAGCGCCGATGTTGATATGAATGACGCGGTTGAAAGGATTGATGTCGGTGGCGTAACCCTGTTACGGGCCGCAGCCAAAAACTTCGCGCGAGTCACGGTAATATGTGACCCGAATGACTATTCACAAGTTGCCCGTGATTTACGAGAATCCGGTGGATTGTCAAAAAATCAGCGCACCCAATTTGCCCGTAAAGCCTTTAATCACACCGCTGAGTATGATGTGGCGATTAGTAACTATCTATCTAAAGATGCCCGTGCCGAAACCGCCTCTATCGAAGCAGTAACCTTGGATACACCCGACGAAGAGTTACCAGTCATGTTGATGTCATCCTTGGTCAAGATTCAAGAGATGCGTTACGGCGAGAATCCGCATCAAAGCGCGGCTCTTTATAGCAACCAAACCATCGTTGGCCCTCTAAATGGTATATTATTGCAGGGTAAACCCTTAAGCTATAATAATATGTTAGATTTAGATGCGGCTTGGCGAGCAGCACAAGGATTTGATGACCCTAGCGTGGTGATTGTTAAACACCTTTCACCATGCGGAATCGCCACCGCAAACAGTTTAACCACTGCTTTTCCTGAAGCCCTAGCCTCTGACCCCGTTAGTGCCTTTGGTGGGGTTGTCGCTGTAAATCGGACATTTGGCAATTCCACTGCCGAAGCGTTAGGCAAGTTGTTTATCGAAGCGATTGCCGCTCCCGCCTTTAGTGAGGGAGCCAAGCAAATTTTGGCTAAACGAAAAAATTGTCGCCTACTCGAGATTGACCTCACTGAACCGGCACCGCTTGAGTTCCGCTCCATTGCCGGAGGAGTTCTCGTCCAAGCCTCCGATTATGGAGACCCTCCAGAAACGGAATGGAAAGTAGTTACAGAACGTCAACCCACCGAGGAAGAGATGACCTCCTTGAAATTCGCATGGAAGGCATGTCAACATATTAAAAGTAACGCCATCGTTTTTGCCGCCGGTACAGCCACAGTGGGGATTGGTGGCGGTCTCCCCAGTCGGGTTGATGCGGTAAAGTTGGCCGCCAGCAAAGCGGGCGAAAAAGCCAAAGGCGCGGTACTAGCCTCCGATGCATTCTTCCCCTTCGCCGATGGGATTGAAGCGGCGGCACAGGCAGGCGTAACCGCCGTTATCGAGCCGGGTGGCTCGATTCGTGACCAAGAGGTTATTGATGCGGCTAATCGGCTTAATCTAGCTCTAGTCTTCACCGGTGTACGTCACTTCCGGCATTAAATTAACTGTAAATATTGATTAGATAATGATTTTCAATTCAAGACCAATCTACCCGCAAATTTTGAACTTGCGAGTAGATAACCACTACCGATGCAAGACTACCTGTTTATCCGAACATCTATTGATAGTTCGGGATGGCTTACCATAAAAACAACAGAATAACAAGAAAACCCCATTTCAATGGAGTCATGGGGTTTTCTTGTTGATTTATTTCAAGAATAATGAATAATGTTGAACGCCTAGCCGTTGATTCGTCTAAATATCACAAAATCCCATACCCACTGATCCGGATTAGAAGCATAGTTTAACGATAACACGGGTGATACCTGATGACCGCCCTCATCAGCTAAATAGATATTCCATGCTCCGTCGATAATTGGCCCGGGCTCAAACTTAACATTGCCTTGTTTGATATAATCACAATCTAAACAGTTGGTCACGCTCCAGTTCCAAGTGCTAAGGGGCGATTCAGCATGTAAACCTGACGGGACGTGATCTCCTACAATTTTATATCCACCTAATGGAATATTCCCTTCGCTGACGATAGCAATATAAATATTGACCGCATGATAGGTCGTGTGTTGAAACTCACGATTACCCTGTTCAGAAATCCGAAATGGATAGGATGGAGCCGGTGTCGGAGTAGGAGGCGATGGGGTCGGAGTGGCCGGTTGCTCTATTCGTACCGGAATAGGGGTCGGTGGCAACCTTGTTGGCGTATTGGTTGGAGCGAGAGTCGGTTCAACCGTTGGGGTGTCGCTCACTCGAGCCGTAATCGTTGGTACAGGGGTTGGAATATCGGTCGCTTTGGCTGGGGTTGGCAAAAAGGAATCAATCGGCTTAGGGGCTTCAGATACAACATTTTCATTTTGTACATGTTCCGGTAAAGGGGCGTTAGGGTCATGAGTTGGGGTAAAAGTGGGACGTAACACAGGCACGCTATTGTTAGAAAAACTTGTATTCACCGACGCGACGGCAGTTTTGCCTTGCATTGTACTCAAATAGGCCGATAGCAGGATAATAAAAAACACAAAAAGTAGGCCAAGAAACGACACTCCGGCCAAAATATTTATCGTCGAACTAGACAAATGCCAAGTCGAATGTTTACGCGATTTCCGATCGGTTATGGAAGTATTATTAGCCCGCAAAATATGGCCCAACTCTTTTTCTAGCTGATTAATCTCCAAAATTACCGGATAAGGTGTATGTGGCCCATAATAGCTTTGATACTGTCGCAATGTTTGAAGTCGAGCCATTTTCTGCTGAATAATCGGTTCAGTTGACATAGATTAGCCCCTTGCTTAGTTATCAACTTGACATAATAATAAAAACAATGGTTATCTTAGCATAAATTATAGTAATGTACAATTAAGTTAATGATGCGCGAATCAGTATTTTAAAGAAGTTGTGTTATAATTGAGTAGTAACTTTATTATTTCGTTAGGATGTAAAAATGTTATATCAGTGGCAATGTTTTCATTATGGTAAAATATACAACCATCGCATAAATATTTGCCCTGATTATAGCACCACAAGTTACCGACCCAAGCCCAAATAATAAAAGTTGGATAATCATCGTTGGATAATCATTGTTGTTTTAGCATTGGCTATAAAATCAGTATTGCCTTTTGCTTGGTATTTCCACGCCAATACAACGTGTTTTGTTAGAACAAAGAATTTTTATCATACGGTTTGAGTAACTTGTTCACCATTCTTTCCTCGCTCTCAGAATACTAATAGTGGGTCTAAGCTATTTTTCCTAAAAGCTCCTACTTAACATTAAGACTAAAATCCTGTTGCCTCACATTGTGGTACGTGATATACTCTAATTGGTAATTAAAGATGATAGATATCTCATCGAAACAAGGGTATTTATTCTACATACAAAAATGTAACCAATTAGAAAAACATGTTTATATGCGAGCAATAGAGTAAAAAACCCATTAACAAGGCTATAGTTCATAT
>JAUCGB010000080.1 GCA_030377895.1 Anaerolineales bacterium HSG24 | reverse complement strand
AGCATCAGAAAATTATCACCCAATAAGTTAAATTTTTGTGTGCAGTTTGGACACTGTGTACATTTACTATATAATTCTTAAATCACATTGTCGGGTAACAAACTTTTTAGCAAAACATATTACAAAAGGATAAATAATTATGATTAACGAACGTATTATTCAACAAAAAGTGGAAAGTCTTAAAACCTTTCCCTTGCTCAACTCAAACAGTATTGACAAATTCAGTACTGTACTAAAGGAACAAGATGACTGGCATTTGTTACGTATCAATCCGTTAACTTTTGCCGAAAAACATAACATTGAAGAAAAAGAGTGTATTGATTTATTCATCCACGCGGCTAAAATCGGCTTATTTGACTTTGCCTATAACATGTTATGTCCAGTCTGTGGTGGCATCGTACACAGCCATCATGAATTGGATGAACTGGAAGAAGAAAATTTCCATTGTCAAGTCTGTAACGTGGATGTTCCCACATTTTTAGATGATCAGGTAGAGGTTACATTCACAATCCATCCTGATGTAAAAACCTTACAGATTGACCCTTTGCAAGATATTAACAATTACTATCGCTACCATTTTTCAGAAAATTTTGAGAGAAATATTGAATACGAAGATATGCCTCATATTATTAGCAGAAAACTAATAGTGTTAGAACCAGATGAGACCTCCACTATCTTAGTAGAAAAGGGAAAATACTCTACATATTCTATTGTCAGTGTTGAGTATAACACTGGCTGTTGGGTTTTCCTTGATGAAAAAGGGAAAGCCGAACAGAAGGAGATTAACGTTGATTTACTGCCGAAGGGGTTCTCCCCATCTAAAATTTCTTTGGTGCCCGGTGATTATTCATTGAATGTTACCAATCGCACCAAAAAGAAATGGGGGTTTGTGGTTAAGGCAGCTAACTTGGATGAGTTAATGGAATTGATGGAAAAATCCGCTGTTACTGTTCACCCCTTCTTTACCGCTAATCAACTGATTAATAATCAAAGTTTTCGTGATTTGTTCCGTGTGCAGAGACTTTCCGAATCGCTCAGGCTAAATGTGAGAAATCTGACCATCATGTTTACCGATTTGCGCGGCTCTACGGCCATGTACGATGAAGCAGGGGACATGTTGGCTTATCAGCTTGTGCGGGAACATTTCAAGTTGCTGTCGGAGTCGGTTCGCGCCTACTCAGGGGCAATTGTCAAAACTATGGGCGATGCAATTATGGCAACCTTTACCAGCCCATTGAATGGGTTCCTGTGTGCTTTGGACATGATTGGCAAGATTGACGCGCTCAATGATGAGTGGAAACAGCATGGCTATGAAATCGGTCTGAAAGTGGGCTTGAATAGTGGTTCAGCCTTAACCGTGGTCAATGATGAACGCCTCGATTACTTCGGGCAATCGGTCAATATCGCCGCTCGTATTCAAGGTTTGGCCCAATCAAGCGAGATTTATCTATCGGATTCTATTTATAAAGAAGCCGGGATTGAACAACTACTTGCCATGCATGGCTATGTATCCGAATGGCAAGAAGCCTCTTTGAAAGGTGTTGGAGAGGTGATGCCGGTTCATAAGGTTTATCAGGAGCTTAGTACCTGACATTTAATCTGAACTAATTAACACAGAGTTTCACAGAGGAACACGGAGATTCACAGAGAAAAAACGCTAACTTTTTCTTTGGTTTAGCCGGAATCAACACTACAACGGATACTTAACTACGGAACGGATGATTTTCATCCGTATATAATTACTGTAAATAGCAAAGAAGACCCATTATTGGCGAAATATATCCGTTGAGTTTTGAAGTATCCGCTGTAGTGTTCCCGCCAAAAATCCGTTAGCGTCAGAAAAAACGATTTATTTTTCTTTTGTATTACTCTGTGTCACTCTGTGCTTCTCTGTGAAACTCTGTGTCACTCTGTGCTTCTCTGTGAAACTCTGTGTTCCTGTTTTAGTCTTCCCTAATCCACTTTGTCGGGTAGCAAGATCAGGAGTAGGACGCATTAATGCCTTGCGTTGTGCGAAATTATGCTAGATATGCAAGCCAGACTCAACCAAAAAATAGCCCAATTAGCCGCAGTGCGTGAAATCAGCCAAGCGATTGCTGAGGCTCAAGATTTGAACGACACCCTCGATTTGATTACTAGGCGTACCACCGAGGTCATGCATGTTGATTCATGCTCGATTTATCTGTACGATGATTCTAATGAATTTTTAGAGTTGGCCGCCTCAACGGGGTTGAGGGGTAAGGTTGAGTTGCCTTATGGAGCCGGATTGACTGGTTGGGCGGCGGAACATCGTCAAACCGCAACAGTTTCCGATGCCTTTAGCGATGCCCGTTTTTATCGGGTGATTGGCTCTGGTGAGAGCCGCTTTCCATCGCTGATGGCCATGCCCTTGGTCAGCCATGACAAGGTGATTGGGGCGGCTAATGTCCAGATGGCAACACGGCATGTGTTTACAGAGGATCAGATTGAACTGTTCGGGTTTATCACCGAGTTGGCCGCGATTGCCATTGAAAAGGCGCGACTGGTGCATACAGCCATCGTGCAGGAGATGCACCACCGCGTCAAAAACAATCTGCAAACGGTAGCCATGTTGCTCCGTTTGCAGATGAATCACCCCGAACTCTCTCCGCATGATATTTTGCGGGAGACGGTCAACCGTATCTTGAGCATCGCTACCGTGCATGAGCTTCTGTCGGAGGTGGGGGCGGATGATGTGGGGGCGTTAGAGCTAATCAAGCGGCTGGTCACTGTGATTTCGAGCAACATGGTTAATCCTACTGCGGCGATTAATATAGACGTGACAGGCGAAAATATTCAACTTACATCTCAAAAAGCGACCAATATCGCCTTGATAACCAGCGAACTTCTGCAAAACGCATTGGAGCATGGCATTGCGGAACGGCCCGAAGGTCAGATTCAAGTTTCGCTCCATCAGATAGATGATCAGCTACTGTTGACTATCCGTGATGATGGGCATGGCTTACCGGCTGACTTTAATTTGGATACTGATTTGGGGTTAGGGCTGGATATTGTGTATGCCAGTGTGACCGAGGATATGTCTGGTAGCTTTGAGATGAGTTCCGACCCAAATGGAATCGGCACGATGGTGACAGTCAGCGTCCCACTGAGACGGGAGTAGGGAGTAAAAATCGGTGTTGCCTCCGATTTCACGTTTCAAGGTTAGTTTCAGAGGAATAACATGCAAACATTAAATGCTTATATCCCCATGGATCGCCGCCAAGCAATGGCTCGTGGCGAGACATTACCCAACCGCACGACAGGCGCGGCCTTATTCGCCGACATTTCTGGCTTTACATCGTTGACAGAAACTCTAGCGACTGAGTTAGGTCGCAAACGCGGGGCTGAAGAGGTGTTGCAACAGATTAATCCAATCTATACCGCCCTGATTACCGAGTTGCATCGTTATGAAGGCAGTGTCATTAGCTTTGCTGGGGATGCCATTACTTGCTGGCTGGATGACATATATAGGCCAGCGGCTCCCCGTGCGGTGGCGGCGGCTTTGGCGATGCAGAAAATAATGACTCAATTCGCTACGGCTCGGACACCGACTGGCACGACTCTTAATCTAGGCATTAAGGTGGCGGTGGCGGCTGGCCCGGTTCGTCGTTTTATGGTGGGTGATCCAAACATCAGGATGCAGGATGTGTTGGTCGGGGAGACCTTGACTCGGATGGCGGCGGCGGAGAAACAAGCAAGCACCGGAGAGGTCTTGGTCAGCGAGGAAGTGGCTACCGCTTTGCTCGACATGCTCTTGATATCTGAGTGGCGGACAGTCCCCCAAAAGGGGTTGCCCTCAATTCCCGCAAAGGAGGGAAATCGCTTTGCGGTGGTGACAGGACTGTCGCAACATGTACCAGAAACCCCTTGGCCTCCTCTGGATATTCTCCACAAGACAGAGGCACAACTTTACTCTTGGATAATACCCGATATGTATCGTCGGTTGCAGACAGGAGAACAGTTTTTGAGCGATTTGCGGTTGGTAACGCCGTTATTTCTCAAGTTTGACGGTATCGACTACGATCATGATGATGCCGCCGAGGAAAAGTTAGATGCTTATACCCGCTGGGTGCAGGGGGTTTTCAAGCGATATGAGAGTAACCTGCTCCGATTGACTGTCGGAGATAAGGGTTCCTTTTTATATGCCGCTTTCGGAGCTTTGTTAACCCATGAAGATGACACCACCCGCGCTCTGATGGCCGCCTTGGCCTTGCAAGAACCACCGCCGTCTCTGAGCTACATCGGGCCAGTCCAGATTGGCGTGACCCAAGGGCAGGTTTGGGCGGGAGCTTATGGCAGTGCCACCCGTCACACGTTTGGAGTGCTTGGCAACTGGGTCAACATGGCCGCTCGCCTGATGGTCAAGGCCAAGCCGGGGCAGGTTTTAGTCAGCCAGTCTGTTGTCGAGTTGACCCAAGGACGGATTCGGTGTCGTCAGTTGGAAGCGATTCAGGTCAAAGGTCGCTCAACGCCCTTGCCCGTCGCCGAAGCGGTAACGGTTGAGATGACTGGACGACATATATCAGAAAAGTTTGAGCAACAGATGGTGGGTCGAGACACAGAATTGAATCAACTCCTCAAGCTAATGGATGAGGTCGAAGCTGGTCAAAGTAGCGTAGTGATAATAGAAGCGGCCGCAGGTTTAGGTAAATCACGACTGGTGGCTGAATGGGCCAGCCATATTCGACAACGAGGCTTACGCGGCTTTTTGGGGACAGCGCAAAGCATTGAGCAACATACTCCCTACCGAGCATGGCGTGATTTGCTGGTTTCTTTCTTAGGATTGGATGAGTTGACCGACATCACCGAGCAACAGGCGCAAGTCGAGAGCCGCGTCTATGCTTTAGACCCTGAAGCCGTGGTTTATACCCCTCTGCTCAATAATATTCTTGATCTGGCCCTCCCCGACAATGATTTGACCGCAGGTTTGTCTGCCCAAGGTCGTCAACATGCCTTAATCACCTTGTTGTTGAAACTGTTTCGAGCAGTTGCGGCCCAATCTCCCCTGCTGTTGGTGCTGGAAGATGTCCATTGGTTGGACACCGTCTCTTGGGAACTGGCCTTACAACTGGCTCGCGGCTTGGGCATGACGGGAGTTCCGTTCATGCTTTTGTTGGTATCTCGTCCGGTTGACAACCCGTCATCCACAGCCGTAGAGTTGAGCCGCTTGCCGTACAGTCAACACCTACCCTTAACCGCCTTGCCTCCCTCCGCAATTGAGGCATTAACTGCCAACCATTTAGGCGTAACCAGCGACATGTTGCCTCCCGAGTTGCTTACCTTGATTCAGAATCGAGCCGAGGGGAATCCCTTCTTTGCCAAGGAGTTGCTGTTGCATCTACAGGCGCAGGGCATGATAACCGTACAACCCGACCCATATACTAATCAGCCGCGTTGTCACTTGCAAAAATGGTTTAGTCAGGCCGCCACAGAGTTACCCGATAGCTTGCAAGGGGTTATTCTGGCCCGTATTGATCGCTTGCCGCCAAGGCAACAACTGGTGTTGAAGTTAGCCACTGTGATTGGTCGCACCTTTGCCTACCCTCCATTACATCACCTCTACCAACATTATCGGGCGACCCAAGCGATAACTTTAGCCACCGAAATAGCTCCTCTGGAAGAAAAAGAGTTTGTTCTCACCGAAACATTAGAGCCTGAACTGACCTATCTATTTAAGCATATTGTGATTCGAGAAGTGGCCTATAGTACGTTGTTGTATGAGCAAAGACGACAGTTGCACCGGACCGTGGCCGCTTGGTATGAACAGGCTCACCAAGGGGAGGAGGCCGATTCTCCCTATCTGCCCTTGCTG
The DNA here is from genome assembly GCA_030377895.1 of Anaerolineales bacterium HSG24. Taxonomy (GTDB): domain Bacteria; phylum Chloroflexota; class Anaerolineae; order 4572-78; family J111; genus JAUCGB01. The sequence goes on along the minus strand of JAUCGB010000080.1, from coordinate 13,014 downwards.
GTTCACCATTATCGTCAAGCGGAAGAAGTCGCGCTGGAACAACACTATGCTTATCTGGCCGGAAAGCAGACCGCCGCTCGGTACGCCAACGAAAACGCGCTGACTTACTTTAGCCGAGCCTTACAGTTAACCCCGACAACAAACATGGCCGAGCAGTACCGAGTATTGTGGGCACGGGAGGAAATCTACAGCCGCTTGGGACAACGTTCCGCGCAAGCGGCTGATTTGGCTCAACTGACCGAGTTGGCAGATACATTAGTAAAACGGGTCGCGGTGGCCTTGCGTTATGGCTGGTATTATAATGGCGTGGGTGATTATGAAGCGGCAATATCTGTTTCTGAGCAGGCATATCAGTGGGCGGTTGAGGCTGGAGACGAGACGAGTCAAGCCCAGGCCTTGCTTAACAGTGGCTGGGCGTTCATGCAACAAGGGAAGTATGCGTTGGCTAACCAACAGTACCAACGTATTTATGACTTAGCTCAAACGGCCAAAGCCTCAACCCAGATAGCTCGTGCTTGGGGTGGTTTGGGTGGCGTGGCTTTTCGGCAAGGGGATTACAACACCGCCATCCATTATCATCAACAGGCGTTGCGATTGCGGCAGGAGATTGACGATTTGCCGGGGCAGGTGCAATCTCTGGATAATTTGGGGCAGGTTGCCAATGCCCAATGTGCTTATGAAACCGCCCGTCACTATTTTCTGCAAGCTCTGCAACTGGCCCAGCAAATAGGCGACCGTCCCCATGAGGGGCGGTTACTCCTTGATTTGGGGGTGAGTGATTGGCGACAAAGTGCTTATCCGCAGGCGAAAGCTTACGTGCAACAGAGCCTGACTTTGGCCCAAACCACTGGGGACAGGCTCACTGAGGCGGCCTCGTTGAGAATCTTGGGACTTTTGGTTTGGCGACAAAGGCAGGATGACTTAGCGAGAGACTACTTTGAGCAGAGCCTCGTTATCTTTCAAGAGATTGGTAACAGACTTGGAGAGGGCCGAGTGTTACACAATTTAGGGGATGTAGCTTATGCCCAAGAACAGTATGACCAAGCGAAAGGCCATTATGAGCAGAGTCTGATTATCGCGCAAGAGATTGGCGCTCGAGATGAGGAGGGCGTGACGCTGAATAGTTTGGGGGCCTTGGCCTTGGCTCAGTCAGAACTCCAGCAAGCGCGAACCGTTTATCAACAAGCCATGACTATTCGTCAGGAACTTAACCTGCCTCAACTTTTTGTTGAAGATTTGGTCGGGCTGGCGTTTGTAGCTTGGCGACAAGATGATTTGGAAGCGGCGCAAAGATACATCGACCAACTATTGGCCGCTTGGGTCGATAACCCCACATTCGAGGGCACTGAACAGCCCATGCGAGTCTTTCATTTTGCATGGCAGGTTTGTCAGGGGTTGGGGCTGGCTCATGCAGATGAGATTTTGGCGGCAGCAGTACAGATTATACAAACATTTCTGGACAATCAGTCCGACTCGGCGGTGCAGGCTGTCTATTTGCAACAGCCGCATCATCGGGCTTTGTGGCAGGCAGGCCACTCATCAATTTCAGCGATGATGAGTTAGAAGCTGAGTTTGTCGCTGTTAACCAACTGGTCGAGTAACTGTCAGCATGATTGTGGTTGCCGATGCTACCCCGCTCATTGCCTTGGCTTGAATTGGGCAACTCAATTTGTTGGACTTTTCGATTTTCGGTAGTGGTGCAGGACTCACAAATGATTTTCTACCCATCTAAAAGGATAAATTTGCGTCATAAGAATTACATACATACAAAACAAACTATCCTAAATCAATTTCGTTTTTTGCGCTCTCTGCGCTTTCGATGGGACTCTCTTTTCTTGATCTGTTTTTCATCATCCATGATAAGCTCGACACCCCCATTGTCACGAGATAGCACATATACTAAAGATAGGATGAGAACGACCAGTCCCAAAAAAATCATACCCGGAATCAATACAATTACCCCAATTATGGGATGACCATAATAAATTAACGTCCCTCCGCCAATAAAAAACAACATGGCTACTACAAAATAGATAGGCGCGTATCCAAATTTACCAAATGATATCATGCATCTATTTTAATACAGAATGTCAATATGACAAAATCCGGTGTTGACCCTCAAGCGCCTTGCTAGTCTAATTTTAAATGGCAAATATCAGGAATTTTCGCGATTATTCAAGGGTTTTGACAACACTTGATGAGATTGTTTTAGTGTTAGTCCAAACATAACACTACCATTTTTAACCATACGTCTTTTTCTAAATATAATACGGTGTAGTGGCAATGTCAATTAGGACGATACAGCGCATTTTGGTTCATTTTTCTTCTCAATCAGCCTATATTGTTTGATTGAGGAGAGCTAAAAACTAAAGTTTCGATAAGCTAATCAAGGCAGTTCAGGGTCAATACCCGAATTTGGGTGAGGGAGAATAGCGAATCGCGTCGTCGTTGTTATGTGGTTAAAAAAGGATGTAAATAAGAAATTAAAAGCTGAATGATAAATTGACAAAAATTAGAGGCTAGTATAATATGGTTATTATGTTAAAGATTGTTGCCATAGCGACATAATACGGCTGTGGTGCTTAAAATGTTGCTTGAGCGTCTATAATTTTGATAAGAGCTTTTATGGTCGTGTTAGCAACACAATAATTAGTTGGGCAGATGAAATAAAGGAAGGTATAAATGTCACGGAAAATCAACATAGCTGCAATTCAAATGGATGCAAATCCTGCGTCAATATCTGATCGTCTTCAACGAGCTGAAAGGCTGGTGGTACAGGCTGTTCAAACAGGTGCACAATTGGTGGTTTTACCAGAAATCTTCAATACAGGCTATGGTTACACCGATGAAAATTTCTATCGGGCTGAACCCATCACTGGGCAAACTGTAACTTGGCTCAAAGAAATGGCAATTCAGCATCACATTCACTTGGCTGGTAGCCTGATGCTATTGGATGAACCAGAGATTTATAACGCTTTACTGTTGTTTGCACCTGATGGTCGAATGTGGCGTTATGACAAAAATTATCCATGGGGCTGGGAACGAGGCTATTTTCGCGGGAAAAAAGGGATAACTGTGGCCAAAACAGAGTTAGGAGATATTGGATTAATGATCTGTTGGGATGTCGCCCACCCGCATTTGTGGCGACAGTATGCCGGTCAGATAGATCTGATGATTGTTAGCAGTTGCCCGCCAGATGTGACAAACCCGACCTTTGTTTTTCCAAAAGGAAAACAGGTAACATTTGATGATTTCGGAAAAGTTGGAACATCGCTAAAAGGCTCAGGACGGCTTTTATTTGGTGAGATGGTGAATCAACAAACAGCTTGGTTAGGGGTTCCAGCTATTCAAACAGTAGGAACAGGTCATATTCGGACGGCGATACCGAGTGGGTTGTTATCTCTGCTTTCATACATTCCAGTTGCCCCAAAGCTGGTCAAACATCTACCACAAGCGAATAATATGCAACTTAAATGTGGTTTTGTTCAAGGGTGTAAGATTGTTGATGGCTGGGGAGAGGTGCAGACAGAATTGGAACAGGTGCAGGGGGAGACATACACAATAGCTGAAGTGACAATACCAGACAAAAAGCCAAGACCCAATAGTCCTCAACCAAAATCGCTTTTGCCCAAGATTGCCTATTTTTCATCGGACATTTTGTTGCCCCTGTTAATGCTCCCTGTTTATCACCGGGGAAGGTATCAGGTCTTTGGAAAAAAGACAACACCAAGGCCATATATTTGGCGGTTTGTAACTATCATTAGTATTTTTCTGTTTTGTCTATGGCTTACAGCATATTTCAGAGGACACCAAAAATCTGCCCAACAATAAAATTGTAGCCGAATTGGCAAGCTGGTTTTTCATTGAAGTTGATTGAGCCTGTGAAGGTCACAAGGCTACAAAGTATTGCTAACCTTGCCAATCGGCTAAATTTTGGTCGTTAGCTTGCCTTGTAAAACAGAATGACATGGTGAGCCTTGCCACCATGTGGCGATATATGTGAAAATAAGCAATGAGTGGGATGTGTTTACGGTCAAGCCCAACCAGAGTAGCAATATTACAACAGCTATAAATCAGTTAGAGTGCAGTTTTATTAAACAATGATTGGTGATTACTATGACAAAGATAGAAACCTGTTCCAAGTCTCTGAAAAAAGCTTTTTCTTGGTTGACTGAATATGTGAAAAATAACAAAGATGCTGATATATGGAATGTTCGTACAGCACAATTATTTTATGCACTTTCTATTATTTCTTCACCGACCGTAGAAGAATATAAAAGGGCGGCTGCATCTGAGGGTTTTTGGATGCCATTAGTTGACATTGTAGAATTTTCGGAAGATATGTATTATCTTCATTTTATGGGACTTTCAGAATATAACGAATTCAAAGATGGTGTTGATGATTTAGTTTCAAACTGTCAAAATACCAAGGGCTATATCGCCAATGATCATCCAAGTTCATCACGTTTATTAGTCGCTATTGCTCCACAATCGGATACAACAAAGTTGGCGATAAATTTCCTTGTAGCAGAATATATTAGGAAGTCACAGTCACACTGGAAGCACGATTTAACTGATATTGCAAAAAGTATGCTGGTACTTCAAGAATTAGATTTTTTTGCATACAAGCAAGAATTGGAAATAATGAGCCAAATTATTTCCAAAACCCAACGGGCAGATGGTAGTCTGTGTTCTATAGATGAGGACGATGATACTCCAAACTTTCAAGGAACGTGCTTTGCTGTAATAGCTCTCTCACGGATGAATAGCCATAATTCAATTGTGGAAAAAGCCATAAAATATCTAAAGAATTGTCAAGATAAGAATGGCAATTGGAGAAATTTCTATAATCGTGAACTTGACTCTTACAATACGGCATTGGCGATTATTACGTTAAACGAAGTAGGTGAGGGTCCAAAAATATCTCAAGCTCAATTTGAGTGGCAACAAAAGCTGGCTCTCCAACAGATGAATACATCCCAACCTCACTTTATTCATACATCACCCATTTTTAACAACGCAATCCATATTAAGCAAATTTATGACACAACCCTTGAGATGATGCAGCGAGCACAACATCGCATTCGCATTTGTTCGTTATATTTTGATATGCTTTATGAACATGTAATTGATTTAGCTGTTCGAGATAATATCGTATTTAGCATTATTGTAAGACCTAGAGCAGATATAAAAGGTCGTCGTGATAGAATAGCCAAAAATGTTCTGGACTTGTTAAAAGTAAGTACGAAAGGCGGAGTAAGAACAAACCCTATTGTTCATGCCCGTATGATGATCATTGATGATAAAGAAGTTCTTATTTCCACCGCTGATTTAACACGTGACCAGCTTTTTGATGAATACAATGCAGGAATATGGACAAAAAACCTAGATGTCATCGAAAAGGCTATTGAATTTTTTGATAATGTTTGGAATGATTCGGATAAGTTAAACTAATATGTAAGGTACAATCGGACATCACAGCGAGTTGTTCACGGGAATCTGTCGGGAATCTGTGGGCGGGCGGCTGTGCAAACAAACGTCATGGTTCAAGCCGCTAACCAATCATTGCACTGGATTGAACACCACGGGGGTTGTTCCGTGGAGTTTTGTGAGAGGTGTTCAACCAGTCGTTAGCTTAACACAATCGAAAACTGTTTGTCTCAAGGCCACCGCTTCTGGTATAATGAAGAGGTGGTTTTTGTTAAAAAGGCTAAAGACAGAAAATAACTTTTTAGGGAGTCGATATATGTTGACAACAAAACAGTTAATCCATGAAGCGGTTTCATTGCCTGTAGAAGAACGGGCTGTTTTAGTAGATTCACTCTTGCGTAGCTTGAATACACCAGAAGATAACATTGATAGAGAGTGGATAACTATTGTTAAGCGTCGTCTAGCTGAATTACGGTCAGGCATGGTGATACCAATTCCGGGTGATGAAGTATTTGCAAAAATTTGGAAACGGTTTGGCGTATGAACTATCTATTTCATCCAGAAGCTGAACAAGAATTTGAACAGGCTATAGAGTATTACGAATCATGCCAACAAGGGTTGGGTTTAGATTTCGCGCTTGAGGTTCGGGCTACCGTTAAACGAATAGTTGCGTTTCCAAACGCGTGGCCGTTTCTTGAAGATGATATTCGGCGTTGTCAAACAAATCGTTTTCCTTATGGATTGGTGTATGTGGTTGAGTCAGATGGAACAATCTTGTTTCTTGCAGTTATGCATCTTCATCGTAAACCAAATTACTGGAAAATCCGAATTTAGAGTAGTTTTGTCGTAAATCGTTTGAGTCAGCTAACAAATCATTGCACTGGATTGAACACCACAGGCTTGGTTGTTCCGTGGAGTTTCGTGCATGGTGTTCAACTCGTGTATGGTGTTCAATCAGTAAATTTGGTCGTTAAGGAGTGAAATGCCAAAGAATTTTCAAGACGATGATAGAGAAGAGGCAATGATTGCCCTGTTTGATCTTTATATAGATCAAACAGAGGGGCGGTCTGGTGTAGATGCTTTTCTGAAATTAGATGGAAAGACTATTCCGTTTGAACTAAAAACAACCTCGCGAGGTTCTGTTACTACAGTAAGAGACTTTGGTCCTGATCACATACTAAAGTGGAAAAATAAACATTGGCTTATAGGGTTTTTTATCAAAGGCAGAGAATACTATAAATATGGTTCTCCATCCATGATGGAAAAGTGGATTAAAAGTAAAGAAGAATATATTGCACCAGACTTCCAGTTGGCAAAGCTTGTACCAGCCAAAATCAGCCTTGAAGATATGTATCACATTATAGGGAAAAAAGATGTGTACACTTATGACGATGCTAAAGCGATACAAAAAATGCAATATAAGAAAGAGCAATATTTACAAATACAAGATTTAAGAAAAGGTTATAGCCCAAAAAGGATGCTCGAAATAGTAAAAGATCGAGCAAAATATTTGATTGAAAGAGGAAGTACCTTAAATAATCCACATATCCCTTTTACTTATTTTGATGGGTGGACAGAAATCACAAAAAATCATGCCGAACAATTACGAGTTATGGTTCGGGAATACTTAAGGGTTGAGATAAATGAAAATCACTAAATCGTTCAATAATATATCTGTTTACAAAAACACTGCTCAAAAGGTGTACAATATTACTGACGAAAAAAGAGAATTATATAAAAAAATATCACATGAATCTCGTCTATCGAAACTTGCTGCCGAACAAGGTCTTCTTGACAGTATCCATGAAGTAAATATTCCACCTTTTAAGCCAATTTATTAATGCCTAACCTGAAAAGTAATGGTTTAGCGACTGTCAGTCTTTTTAGTGGAGGCGGTGGATTAGATTTAGGCTTTTTCAGGGCAGGATATAAACATATTGCATCTTACGAACTTATACCAATATGCAAGGATACATTATCTGCAAATCTGCAATGTGAAAAAATTTGCTGTGGCCCTGAAGAAGGAGATGTTACAGACGTGGATTGGAGTAATTACCAAGGGAAAATAGATATAGTTCATGGTGGCCCTCCATGTCAGCCATTTTCAATTGCTGGCGCACAAAAAGGTTTTGATGATAAAAGAAATATGTGGGGGGAATTTAATAGGGCTGTTAATACAATAAAGCCCAGGGCTTTCATAGCAGAAAATGTTCCTGGAATGCTTAATCCAAAGTTCAAAAGTTTTGTCAAGAAGTATATTTTTGATCAGCTTTCAGATTACTCAATAGCTACATTTGAAATGCATACCGCAGATTATGGAGTTCCACAAATCAGAAAGAGAGTGTTTTTTGTTGGCTTTAGAAGTAAAACACAGTTTAATAAATTTAATCCCCCTCAACCTACTCATACTTGGAGCCATTTATGTAAAAAAGGTTCATCCTATACCTGTTCCTTGTTCGATGATGGATTAGCAAAAATAAGTGGGGTTAGGGAATGTCTGGGATTACCAAATATTGGATTTGATAACTTAGCACCTACTATTAGAAGTGCCTTTACAGGGAAAAGAAACACTACTTCTGTTCTAAACAGTACAGCAGGTCAGAAGGTTTGGGGGGATATGCAAATATGGCCTAATGGTGTTCAAGCAGACAGAAAAAAGGCATCAGCGTTTCCCGCAAAAAATGGTCATTTTAGACTTTCAGTTCAAGATGTTGGTCTAATTCAAGGCTTCCCTGAATCGTGGAAATTTTCTGGAGCTGTATATCAAATTCTTGGACAAATAGGTAATTCTGTTTCACCTCCAGTTGCTTATCAAGTTGCGTTAAGCGTTGTAAATGTTTTGAAAAAGGCATAATAAGGCGTGCACCGGACGGCAATTTCGCTACGCTCCATTGCCGTCGGTGAGCTTGGACGTTAGCCACCACTTGATTGAGGTATTTTTTTACTGCATGGTTGGCTCTGGCAGGTGACACAGGTTGACAGGGCATGTTCCCTCTTGCTCGGTCGGGCATTTTGTTGGTGGGCAGTCGGGCCGCATGCTCAATGTGGGCATGGTCGCTCAAGTGGGGTCAGGTTGGTGGGGTCGGTTGTGCAGTCGTACATCATGGCTTAAATCCCACTAACCAGTCATTGCGCTGGATTGAACACCACGGGGTCGGCGGGGCTTTGTGAATAGTCGAAAACAGTTTGTCTCAAGGCCACCGCTTCTGGTAGATCGTAAAATACAAAATTCCGAGAGGAAAGCAATCTTCCTCTCGGAAATAAGGTATGACTAATATTTTTAATTAACCGCCAGATACTTTTGAGAAGTCGTTAAGAGATGCTGGGATACATATAACGATTCGCTGAAAAATGTATCCGGTGATCTCCCCACGTATTAAAAACTAAGGCTCTTGAATTTCCGGGCCTGCTCCTCAATCGCCACCTCGGTAGGTAGTCGTTCTACGCTGGATGCTCCGAAGAAACCAACGATGCCTTTGGTATTATCAAAAATGTACTGGGCATCTTCCGGCTCAGCGATAGGGCCGCCGTGACACAACACCAAAATATTTGGGTTGACCTCGATTGCTGCATCGTGCATGGCCTGCACCCGCTTAGCCGACCCTTCCAGGGTCAAGGCGGTATCGGCTCCAATGGAGCCTTTGGTGGTCAAGCCCATATGCGGCACCAACACATCGGCTCCGACTTTAGCCATTTTGACCGCGTCTTCTTCGTTGAAAACGTATGGACAGGTGAGCATATCCAGTTCGTGGGCCATGCCGATCATCTCAACCTCAAGGTCGTAGCTCATGCCCGTCTCTTCCAGATTTTGCCGGAAGACACCATCAATCAAGCCGACAGTGGGGAAGTTTTGCACCCCGTCGAAGCCCATATCTTTGAGTTGCTTGAGAAAGACCGGCATCAAACGAAAAGGATCAGTGCCATTGACTCCGGCTAACACCATTGTATCTTGAACGACGGGCAAAACCTCGCTGGCCATTTCAACCACAATGCCATTGGCATCGCCATAGGCAAGCAAGCCGGACAGGCTACCCCGTCCAGCCATCCGATACCGCCCGGAGTTGTAAATAATCATCAAATCAACGCCGCCACGTTCGGCAAACTTGGCCGAAATGCCTGTTCCGGCTCCGGCTCCGATAATTGGTTTGCTGGCTTCGACTTGATTGTTCAATCGACTTAATGAATCACTTCGTGAAATAAAAGGCATTTTGTGTATCCTCCAAAGTTATTATTTGCGTAAGTTGTTCCATGGCGATTGATCCGCCACTTCTTCAATACCATATCCAATCTCACCAACACAAGGGCCAAGAATCGCTAACAACTTGGCATCTCCTTCTCCAATATTAAACGAGGCGTGTACTACACCTTCATCAATATAAGCCGCATCGCCAGGTCCTAATATTGTCTTCTCCTGTTCAATCCACTGCTCAATTTTACCTTCAATAACAAAGATCACTTCTTCCTGGCCCGGGTGCCTATGAAAATCATGCCCTTGACCCGGTGTGATCAGGACATCAATTACGGTTAAATGCTTGTTTGCAGTCGCGGGTGGGTGGCTTAACCATGCCAGGGTTCCCCAATCCAATGTATCTCGTGGTGTTTCTGAACTTAGTATAAATTTACTCACTGACATTTCTCCTTGAAATAATTTAGATTATGACCCCAACATTGCCAACAACTGTTTTGCTACAGCATCGGCAAATTCGGGGTCATTGATATTATTTTCCAACTCGACCAACTCAACTTTGCTGGTATCGAGATTGTCGCGCAGGGCTTGAAAAAGAGCCTCATCCGCTTCCGGCGAGTGGAATGGCTGGCCTGCAACGTCGATTATGCTAACCCCATTTAGCGGCACAAATAAGGCCGCGGGGCCGGTGCTTTGGTTGAGTTTATTGGCAATGATTTTCCCCAACTCGGCGCACTCTTCAGGGGTGGTTCGCATCAGTGTGACCTGTGGGTTATGAACATAGAGGTTGCGGTCTTTGAACTGTTCCGGTACAGTTTCCACCGCGCCAAAGTTGACCATATCCAATGCTCCCAGCGATACCACCTGCGGCACCCCATTTTTGGCGGCCGCATCCAACCGAGTTGGCCCGGCTGACAGCACGCCGCCGACTAACTCGTCACACCATTCGGTGGTAGTGATGTCGGCTACGGCAGTGATGAAGCCATCGTTAATCAGGGACTCCATCGCGCTGCCACCGCTACCTGTGGCGTGAAAGACCAACACTTCATAGCCGGTTGCTTCCAGTTTCTCTCGCACCGCCGTAACACAGGGGGTGGTTACTCCAAACATCGAAGCGGCAATCAGAGTTTTATCCTTGGACTCGGGAATAACTTGCTCAACCATGCCGCATATCGCTCCAACGGCGTTGCCAAACACCTGACGTGAAATCCGGTTCAGACCGGCTACATCCACCACTGAATACATCATGGTGATGTCTTTTACCCCAACGTAGGGAGCCACGTCACCGGAGGCCATAGTTGACACGATGATTTTGGGCAAACCGACGGGAAGGGCTTGCATTGCTGTAGCCGCAACGGAGGTGCCACCCGATCCCCCCAGGCTGATTGCCCCATCAACCTTTCCTTCAGCATAGGCTTGGAGAGCCAGCGATTTTGCCCCCTCGCCCATAACCGTCAGCGCCGCTCCTCGGTCTCCCGCCTCACGCAAGGCGGGCAACGTTCCCCCTCCCGCCGATGCCACTTCTGCGGCGCTAATGTCAGGGGCAAATGACGGCTCTCCTGTCACACCGACATCCATCACCAGCGTGTTGTGTCCGCGCTCGGCAATGAGATTACGGACAAAGCTAAACTCAGCCCCTTTGGTGTCAAGGGTACCAATGATTAAGATTGTTTTTGTCATGTTATTCTCTCCTTGTATAAGATTTCTGACGCTAACGGTATCTTTGGCGGGAACACTACAGCGGATACTTCAAAACTCAACGGATATATTTCGCCAATAACGGGATTTCTTTGCTATTTACAGCGATTATATACGGATGAAAACCATCCGTTCCGCAATTAAGTATCCGTGGTAGTGTTGATTCCAGCTAAACCAAAGAAAAAGTTAGCATCAGTAAGATTTGACCTAGCTCATTTTGAGCATAGGCGTAATTACAAAATCACAGGCATGGTTCATTTTGAGGTGAATGATCTTACAAATTGCGATGTCCGGTAGGGGCTACCCGTAGGGGGGCGGTCTAGACTTGGAATGTGCGACCATCTCTGCTCCGCCCCTGCCTCGCCCGTTTACTCGGAGATAGCGTTCCCTGTGGGCTACTACGTAATCTATCGCCATACCTAATTTGTAAAGATGAAGTCCTTCATTTTGAACCATGCCCGTAATTCGCTAACTCACTGATGCACTAATTCGCTGACTTGCTGACTCGCTGACTCGCTAACTCGCTGATAGGTTAGCCGAGTCGGGTCGCCATCGGAGGTGTAATATTGGTCAGGATGTTGGTCAAAATGGTCAAGCCACTCGGTGATAGAATCGTTGGTGACTTCAATGCGCTTCACTTTGTAGATGTCGAAATCGGCATCAAACGGGGAAAGAGATGGGCCACCCCAAGCGGCGGCGTTCCCGCTATAGGTGTAAGTATACTCGCCCCACTGACCCGATTTGAGGAACTCGATTGTGTAAGGAAATGCGCCAAAGGGAACGGACATGCTCTCAACGCTGTAACCCGGAACAATATTCTCAATCACTTGTTGACTGACCCCTAACTCCCAATGTATTCGCTCTGAGGTAGCAACCGACAAGTCAGTATGGGTGACGGTGTGACTACCAATCTCCATGCCGAGTCTATTTAACAGTTGGAGTTTGGCTTTGGCATATTTGGGTTGTCCAAAAATTTTACTGTAATTGTTACGATCATCGGCCAGAATAAAAAAGGTCGCTTTCATGGGCCAATCATCAGGATGTTCATAATGAAAGTTAAGCATAATCCCTATTCCACTATTGCCGTCGATACTGTTGTCGGCCAAAATATGGAATTGGCTCATGATGGAATCGTCAAATGTCAACACAACCGGCTTCTTGCCGGGTGGCACATCGGACAGGCCACGCAAGAGATCAACAAAGTTAACGGGGTAGTATCCACTGTTGTAGAGCCGCTCTAAATCCGCTCGGAAGTTATCGGGGGTGCGCTGATAACGGGTTTCGGGGTAGAGGATACGGTGATACATCAGCACCATGACCTGCCCCATCTCGTTGGCTTCGGCGTAGTAGGGGCGATTGGTCGGGCTGATGGTGGCGACAGGTTGGATGATAGGCTGTTGGGCAGTGACTGGTTGCTGTCCGAGTTTGGGGGTCGTGTGCGGGTCTAGGGTAGGGGTGATGGTAGCAAATAGGATTAACGGGCCGTCGGTTTGGCTAGGAGCGACCTCAATTGGAGGTCGAAGAAACAGTATTACGCTAAAGAGGATTAATCCTAAACTAGCCAGTGTAAATACCGCCAACCAAGGGAGTTTCTCCCGATGGAGTTCTAATTGGTCACTGATTTCGTCACTGAAAGGCATTATACTTGAAAATATGATTTCCGCTTCTTCATTTTCTTCATTGGCCTTCGTATTGGCCTT
>JAUCGB010000079.1 GCA_030377895.1 Anaerolineales bacterium HSG24 | reverse complement strand
TTGCCGTTGTGGTGTTGGCCCATCGGCACACCAAAGCAACCAAACATCAGCATCAAACCAGATACGACCTCAGATGGCGGTTGACGCGCATGTTGTATGAACGGGGTTATGACCAAGAACGAATCAGATCATTGTATCTGTATATCGAGTGGTTGATGGCCTTGCCAAAAGGGTTGGAACAGCAGTTTAATAAGCAGTTGCTACAATATGAGGAGGAACAAAAAGTGGCATATATTTCAACGATGGAACGTATGGGTATAGAAAAAGGTATTCAGCAAAGTGAGCAGAAGGTGTTGGAAAGTGAGCAGAAGGTTTTAGAAAGCGAACAGAAGGTGTTGAGAATCGCTCGCGAAGATGTGATTGAAGTGTTGATGATTCGGTTTGGCGAATTGCCGAAACAGTTGGTCAAGACCATTAAACGACTCGACCAGTTACCCTTGCTCAAAACGCTGCATAAAAAAGCCGTCACCGTTGAGTCTGTAGACCTGTTTGAGCAGTTTTTAGCCGACCAACTGCCGGATGATGATCCGCCAAGGGATAAACTTGATGAGTAAACGACAATTGATGTGGCCTAGCTTGGCCTATTTCCTTAATCTCTAAACAATTTTTACCCCCCACGTTCCCAATCTGGAGATTGGGAACGTATTTGCCAGATGAACTCTGTTTCTGGCATGTCGAACAGGGTGTAATCCAGTTGACGCGAATGAGTTACCTCCGACAACTGACCTCTTTTTGCGCCCGAATGAAGAATGAAGAATGAAAAAGCGTCTCGTTCCCAAAATGGGAATGAGACGCTTTTTGCTTTCAGCGTGAATGAATCGCAAGTTCTAAACTTGCGGGTAGCTAATGGATTCGCTACCTAAAAACTTATGCTGATACAAAAGTCAGCTTACAAATTGGGTAAAAAACGAAAATTACCCAATAGTTTTCTACACCGTTGGCCCAATACCCTTTAAGGCAGCGGTAATCAAGTCTTTGTTCATCTGAGCGATGAAGTCAAGATTGATCTCTTTCGGACAGACCGCTTCACATTCGCCCATGTTGGTACATGCGCCAAAGCCTTCCTTATCCATCTGAGTGACCATGTTGACCACCCGCTGATACCGCTCGGTTTGACCTTGCGGCAGATGATTAAGATTTCCCATTTTTGCTGAAGTGAAGAGCATAGCAGAGGCGTTAGGACAGGCCGCCACACAGGCTCCACAGCCAATACAGGCCGCGGCATCCATTGCTATATCCGCATTCTTTTTAGGAATCGGCGACGCGTTCGCATCGGGCGCACTGCCTGTCCCAACCGATATAAAGCCACCCGCTTGAATAATCCGGTCAAACGCGCCTCGGTCTACAATCAGGTCTTTGAGTATCGGGAAGCCCTTCGCTCGCCAAGGTTCAAGCACAATCGTTTCACCGCCATGGAAATTACGCATGTGAAGCTGGCAAATCGTGACGGCTTTAATCAGCTCTCGGTCTTGGCCGTGTGCTACACCATTCACGACCAAACTACACATGCCGCAAATTCCCTCTCGACAGTCATGATCAAAAGCAATGGGTTCTTTACCTTCGTTAGTTAATTTTTCATTCAGATCATCAATCATTTCCAAGAATGAGGAGTCTGGACTGACATCATCTAATTGATGATCTTCAAGTTGGCCTTGCGTGTTTGAATTTTTCTGTCGCCATACCCGTAAGGTTAATTTCATGGTTTTTGCTCCTTACTTGTAACTTCGCTGTGTTAATTTGACGTATTCAAAGGTGAGTGGTTCTTTGTTCAAAATCGGCATTTTGCCTTCGCCCGCGTATTCCCAAGCAGCGGTATAGGCAAAATTCTCATCGTCGCGCAGAGCCTCACCCTCTTCTGTTTGGCTTTCTTCTCTAAAGTGTCCGCCACAAGATTCGGCACGGTGTAAGGCATCAAGAGCCATCACTTCACCAAATTCTAAGAAGTCAACCACTCGACCGGCCATTTCAAGACTTTGATTCAAGTCATCAGCACTGCCGGGAACTCTCACATTTTCCCAAAATTCGGCGCGGATTTCAGGGATACGTTTGAGGGCCGTTCGTAAACCGGCATCAGTTCGAGCCATGCCCACATTATCCCATATCACTCGGCCTAATTCTCGATGGAAAGAGCTAACCGACCGTTTGCCGTTGATGGACAGGAGTTTTTTCATTCTTTCGTTCACTCCGGCTTCTGCTTCCCTCACTGCTGGATGGTTGGTGTCCACCTTTTCTGATTTAGCTTGAGCCAGATAGTTGCCCATCGTGTAGGGGATTACAAAGTAGCCGTCAGCCAAGCCTTGCATCAAGGCACTCGCTCCCAAACGGTTCGCCCCATGGTCAGAGAAGTTCGCTTCACCAATCGAAAACAGGCCGGGGATGGTGGTTTGCAGGTTATAATCAACCCATGTGCCACCCATTGTATAATGAATCGCGGGGTAGATACGCATCGGTACTTTGTAGGGATCTTCGCCCGTAATACTGGTGTACATATCAAACAGATTGCCGTATCGCTCTTTAATGATATGTGCCCCCAGACGACCAATCGATTCAGCGAAATCGAGATAAACCCCATTTTTCAATTCACCCACGCCATGCCCTTCATCCACCACAGTTTTAGCATTACGGGAGGCCACATCACGCGGTACTAAGTTACCAAAGCTAGGATATTTTTCCTCTAAGTAGTAATAACGCTCTGCTTCTGGTATATCGTTGGCTTTACGAGTATCATTGGGGTTACGCGGTACCCATATACGGCCATCATTACGGAGTGATTCACTCATCAAGGTCAATTTTGATTGATGCTCGCCTGCTGGAGGAATACAAGTGGGGTGAATTTGAACGTAGCAGGGGTTGGCAAAGAACGCGCCCCGTTTGTAGGCTCGCCAAGAGGCCGTTACATTACAGCCCATCGCGTTGGTTGATAGATAGTATAAATTGCCATAACCACCTGTCGCCAACACCACTGCATCGGCCAGATAAGATTTAATCTCGCCCGTTACCATGTTACGGGTGACGATGCCGCGGGCTTGTCCATTGATGACAATCAGGTCGAGCATTTCAGTCCGGGGATATAGTTTCACGCTTCCGGCGGCGGCTTGCCGAGACAATGCCTGATACGCGCCTAACAACAACTGTTGCCCCGTTTGTCCCCGAGCATAAAAGGTTCGGGATACCTGCGCCCCACCGAATGACCTGTTATCGAGCGCGCCACCATATTCACGGGCAAAAGGCACACCCTGCGCTACGCATTGGTCGATAATATTATTACTGACTTGAGCCAAGCGATACACATTGGCTTCACGAGAACGATAGTCGCCCCCTTTTACCGTATCATAGAAAAGACGGAAAATGCTATCCCCATCATTCTGATAATTTTTAGCGGCGTTGATACCACCCTGAGCAGCCACACTGTGGGCGCGGCGTGCGCTATCTTGATAGAAGAAGCATTGCACATTGTACCCTAGCTCCCCCATAGTGGCCGCGGCAGCCCCTCCCGCCAAACCAGAGCCAACCACAATCACGTTAAATTTCCGTTTGTTGGCCGGGTTAACCAACTTCATGTTAAACCGATGGTTGTCCCATACATCTTGAATCCGGCCTTCGGGAACCGCCGAGTTTAGGCTTCCTTCAACAACTTTTATTTGGTCAATAATATTTTTCATGGTCTATTCCTTGTTTCGCTAACCTCCCTAGCCAACTACTCCAAACATGACGCTTAATGGTACCAAAGCAAAACCAGCTGTAATACTAATCGCTACCAGCCACGCCAAAATCCGAAGCGATTTTGTATAGGTTTTATTGTTTAGTCCCAATGTTTGAAACATACTCCACGTTCCGTGATACAGATGAAGCGATAAAGCAGCCAAAGCAATTAAATAGATAACAGCCGGAATATAGAAATATGACTGAAATCCAGCAATCACGTTATGGTATGGATCATTCGGATTAAAACTGGGATGAACCAAAACGCCTAACGTAAAGTGCATCAGGTGGAAAATGATAAATAAAAACAGGGCTATGCCACCAAAAATCATTGAGAGCTGGGCCGCGTTTGCATTCAATTTTCGATGCTGAACATATTTCGAATCGCGCGCTTGCATGTTAAGCAGGGATAACGTAATCGCCGCCCACACATGCAAAACGAGGGCAGGAACCACGACTAGTCGGGCAATCCAGAGTGCTTGACCGTAGACCAGAATCGGCTCCCCAAGCGTACGCAATCCGTGAGCATATTCATTGAAATGCTCTGCCCCCATAAATATCTTGAGATTTCCAACCATGTGACCAGCCAAAAACCCAAGCCAGATAGCACCAGAGAGAGCCATAATTATTTTCTTCCCAATTGTTGTATTGGGGAAATGCAATATACCTACCATTTACATCCTCCTTAATGTTTTAATATAGCAATCAGAAAAGTTTTCGTCCATCATCTCATGTCAGAAACATTACACGAAGATATGGCACGGAATCCATCTGAATAACTATTCCGCTAAAATAATAACGCTCGTATGGAAAACTGCACCGAAATGGTCATCAGCTAAGTTGAGCTATTATTGTGGGGGTAATATCTCATAATCGCATCCAATCAGTTCATCCAGTTTTCCATACGAGCGAATGGTACTGTTTAACACCTATCATTGGCTAAGTTTTACTAAAATTTGTTCGTTTTGTGTAATTTCTCACAAACGCGTTTTATTATACTCTCTTTTAATAGAGTAGCAAGTTTAGCTGTATATTTTCGAATTGTTAGCCTACCTCGATTATCATCAGCCTTATGGGGAGGAGCGACCTATCCTTTTGGGTAGGTTTTGATTTGCTGTTAGAGGGGAATTCGGGGAAAATGCTATAGAAGCCACTTGCTCAATTTCGTCAATATCCCTTTGATCCCTTTATAACACAGGAGGTTGAATATAACAATGCCTACCCCAAACAAACAACTTCGCTTTTTGCTGATGTTGGCCCTCAGCACCATGATTATTATGTTGATAGCCACCCCAATGCGTCAGGGTTTGGGCGCGGAATCGACCCCAACTCGACAGGTCTATTTGCCCCTGCTTCATGGTCAGGCCGTGGTTGTTTCTCCCACCATCACAACCTATACGCCCTCACCGACATTGACCTCGACGGCAACGCAGACCCCAACCTTCACCCCGTCTGCGTCCCCAACCTCGACAGCGACGGACACGGCGACACCGACCATCACCCCAACATCAACACCTTCCGCTACACCAACGGAAACGCCCACACCATCCCCTACCACCACGCCGACCGCCACACCGACCCCAACGGAGACCCACACGCCCACTCCGACCACGACTCCCACCGCTACGCCGACAGTTGATCCGGCAGTCTATCAATGTAACCCTAGCCAAGGAAGCGGCGGGTTAGCACCCGGCATTTATAATGATGTAACCATCGCCGGCCTCAAGGCCGTGATTGTCGTTGGCGAGGGATACGACCCTCAACAGCCCACCTATTTGAGCTTCTTTTTGCATGGCGATGGCGGCAACTATTATCGGTTTCAAGACCCGACCCACTCCGTCACCCAACTGGTCAACGAGCGAGGCTGGATTCTGGTGTCGCCCCAATCGCCCAACAATGGGGAGCGATGGTGGACGGAGTATTGGGAGGCCAACTTTAATCAGAATTTGGTCGATCTATTTGATGAGATATTCGCCAACTATAACGTATGTCAAAATCAACTGTTTGGAGCCGGAGTCTCTGGTGGCTCCGAGTTCTGGATCAATTACTTTTTCCCTCACAAGGGAGCTACCTATCCGGCTCACATGGTCTTAAACTGCGGCGGTGGTGTCTGGATATGGTCGCATCGGCAACTGATTACCAATTTGGGCAAACAGCCCAACATTGTCGCCAAGTCGAGCTTTAGTTTTGTCTATGGCACCAGCGATAATCTATACCCTTACATCCGTGAAGCTATCAACATCTACCAAACCGCCGGATTTACCGTCACCGTTGATGAAACGAGCGGCATGGGCCATTGTGATAGCTGGTATAGTCAAGGCTACCCTACCGCGACAGACAAAATCGTCGAATATTGGAATAGTTTGGCCGAGACGATTATCAGTACACCACAATCAAGATGATGACATGTACTAAATCTCTCGCAAAGTAGCTAAGACGCAAAGTTTTTATGCTTTTCTTGGCGACTTTGCGAGATTTAATCCGTTGTATTGCGGTCTACTGATTATCCCCCTTGTTCACAAACTGGGTTTGGGAACACAATTGCTCAAGCAAACTCTGTTTGCGACTTGCAACATGCCAGAAACAGAGTTTCTATGGCAAATACGTTCCCAATCTGGAGATTGGGAACGAGGGGAATGAACGGTTACGATTATTCGATGATGTGATACATTCTGGCTTTCATCTGCTCATCTGCCCAAAGCAAAAAGACAGTACTACTGGCCTATTGCATGATAGACAAATGTACTACCCCATAAAGTTGATTTTCCTCTTAAGTATGTTTATACTGATATAAACCCAATTTATGATTCGAATATTTATTGATTTATCTACAAGCACTATTTTTTGTCTAGGCTAAATTATCTCACAAAATACGAATCTCAGTACTCGACAGAAAAGTTAGCCAAAACTAATTAGCAAGAACACGAATCACGAACCACGAAAATCATGTACGCCTACAAAATATCATCCTACCAATATAATACGACTGCTATTCGTCAACTATTACCCAAAATATTCACCGATCCAGAGTTTATCATGTTTTGCTACGACCACTTTCCAGCGGCCTATCAGCAATTTCAGTCCGACACCGACACTTCGTTGAGCGATAGGGTTACGTTGCTCATCAACCATTGCGAACGGAGTCAATCTTTTGACCAACTTCTGCCACTGGTACGGGACATCAATCCTAGCCAGTTTTTAGAGTACGATCCGGCATTTCGCCTCATCGCCGAGGCTCATCAACAGCGACAGGTTCAGCCGGTTTCCTTTTTCGTCTCCTACAAACTCGAAAGCAAACTGGATGGGAAGTTGGTCGCATATCTGCAACAATTTCTGACCAAGTTGGAGCATCAGGTTTATATCAGCACTGTCTCGTCGCGAAAAACGGTTGACCTAAACCAAATCGACCAGCAGATTCAACAAAGCGATTTTGTGCTGGCCCTATTGTCGAACCAATCGGTTGACAGCGAGATGATGCGGGCCGAAATCCAGTTAGCCAGCGACTATAAACAACAGCAGAGCACGCCCAACATGTTGTTAATTCGCATGGCCTACGAAGGGTTGTTGCCCTATTCAATTGATAGATTGTTAAGCCAAGCCCGCGTTTTAAGTTGGCAAGCGGTTGATGACCATGAGCGAATCGGGCAGGAGATTCTGGCCGTAGTGGAACGTCAACAAGGTATCCAAGCAAAAACCCCTTTAGAAGGGATGCGTCCGGTTAAATTTCCACCTTTGGAATCGGACTCCCATTCGATTCAACCGGTCACGCCCAAAACCTTGGTCTCCGAGGATGGTCGCCCGATGGAAGATGAATCAGCCATCTACCCGCCTATGCCGGAGTTTGACCCTCGTTTTTTGGAGAAACTGACCGCGCCCGGTGGGGCAGTCAAACCGCGCGACCTGTTTTATGTGGAGCGGCAAGAGGACGAACTGCTCAAGCGACAACTCGACCAGCCTACCGGAACCACTACCACCATCCGAGCCTCTCGGCAAATGGGTAAAAGTTCGCTTTTGGTGCGAGGAGTGAACCATGCCCGTGAGAATCAGGCCAAAATCGTCTATATCGACCTGCAAGGCACAGATAATCGTCATTTAGATTCGCTTGATTCGTTTCTGTGCTATTTAGGCGAGACGATTATCCGCAAATTACGTCTCGACGTGACAGAGTTAGAAAAATCATGGCAAAGTGCGCTCGGCCCAAAAGATAAATTGACCTATTTCATGGAAGATTATATTTTACGAACCACCGCCACGTCCATCGTTTTAGCCTTGGATGAGGTCGATTTGCTGGTGCAATCTGAGAACTCATTTCATACCGAGTTTTTTGGACTGTTGCGCTCTTGGCACAACCATCGGGCTTACGATTTTGAGGGTCAATGGGATAAGCTCTACATCGTCATGGCGATTTCGACGGAGCCATATCTGCTCATCAACGATGTGCATCAATCCCCGTTTAATGTTGGTCTCAAAATTTATCTGGAAGATTTTGACCCGGCCCAAGTTTACAGCCTAAATTGGCAACATGGCGCGCCGATAGGTCGATACGAATTTGACGAGTTCATGAGCCTGCTCAACGGGCATCCTTACCTGACCCGAAAAGCGCTGTACACCATGGTTCTGCAACAGTTAAGCTGGCCGACCTTTCATAAGTTGGCCGATGATGACGATGGCCCGTTTGGTGACCATCTGCTACGCAACTACTGGCTGTTGGTTAAAGACGACCAAGGGTTGGCCGAGGCCATGCTTGATGTGATTGACCATAATAACTGTTCTGATGAGGTGGCCCTGTTTCGGCTGCTCAAAGCCGGTTTGATTAAAGGAGGCGGCAACTATTATACCTGCCGCTGTGACCTGTACCGGCGTTATTTTCAAGACAGGTTGTAACTCGAAAAAAGAGAGGCCGACTCGTTGAGTCGGCCTCTTTTTGATTGGACAAATCAACCGAATGTCCGTATCATGTCATTATTGATAGCCGTGACGGTGATGAGGTTTAGTTCTTGGTGGAATCAGCCGCATCAAGTTTCTGTTTCAAGCTATCAACCTCCGCCTTCACCTGACTAACCGTCAGGTTGAGGGCGGTCATTTGATCTGTGTCCGCGCCCAGTGCTTCTTTTTCTGGGTTACTAACCTGCTCCTGCCGCTCCCAAAAACGGTTAAGTTTGGCTCTAACAGACTCAACGTCCTTTTGTAGACCCGTCACCTTATCGCGCAACTTGCGATACCGTTTCTCATCCGTTTGGAGCGTGGCGACCATACTTTTTAGCGCGTCCACTTGGTCGCGTAGTTCCTGCCGCCGTTTGTTGGTAGCACGAACATCAAGATGTAACTGCTCAATATGTTGCAGGGCATGCCCGGTGGTCATCTCGACGGTCATGCGTTTGTTGCCATAGTCGTCCATGATTTTTTTGATGGGATAGGTTGTCATTGGGGAATCACCTCCTTTGGTTTTAATTGTTGAACGATCAAAATATCGCCAACTAGCGATATTTTAGTTGTTTTTTGATAGATGTCAAATCAGACATAAAATTTTGGGCAAGGCAAAGTGATGTTACGTTTTGGAGAGAAATTACGGATTTTGCGTAAGCAACAAGGTTTAACGATGGTACAGTTAGCTCCTGAATTGGGGTTTGCGTCACAAAGTTATATCAGCGAACTCGAAACAGGTATAAAAATTCCCTCTCTTAAATTAGCAATCAAAATATCGCGCTTTTTTGATGTACCAGTGGATATGCTGGTGAAAGATGAGTTGGAATTGGCCCGCAAGGTAGCCGATGTTTTCGATGTATCTGTAGACCAGTTGGCGAAGGATGAACTAGAACTGGATGAATAGACTTGAAGAAAACTCATGGAACAACGGATGATTGCCAAACGCGCAACTTATTTAATTCTGATTACTTATGCAAACATTTGGTCAAAAGCTACGCCTTCTGCGTAAACAACACGGGATAACATTGAGAAGATTAGCAGAACAGTTATCGACTTCTCATGGCTATATTGCTGATTTGGAAAGCGGTCGTAGAAAACCTTCATTGGAATTGGCCCGCAAGGTAGCCGATGTTTTCGATGTATCTGTAGACCAGTTGGCGAAGGATGAACTAGAACTGGATGCTTAGTACCCGATAGAGAATTTAGTTTGAGCTAATTAACACAGAGGGACACAGAGTTTCACGGAGAAAAAGCGAGTTATTCTTTCCTCTGTGAAACTCCGTGTCCCTCTGTGTTCTCTGTGTTACTGTTTTAACTTTCTCGAAACCAGTTTGTCGGGTAGCAAGTGATGAGATGGAAGGTTATCAACGTAAGCCGAGACATGTAGCACATGCTTCAGCCTGTGCGGCACAGTCTAATGACTGTGCTACGATATTATCTGTCGCACGTTAAGTTGATAGCCAGATGGAATAAATAAAACCAGCCCCGACGCTCATCAGAGTGTCGGGGCTGGTTGAACAAGTTTTCTCCTACGAGGTCTGTTTTCCTCCTCGTAGGTGTTGGCGAAACAACGATCCTATTTTATAACAATCGGCAAGAAGAACTCATGCGTAACATCTGGCGAGGCCACCACATTTTGGGCCGCGATGACCACATCTCTATTATTCGTTAGCTGAATGTGAGCCACCTCATCAGCCTGAGTGAGGGTGACACCTTCTGGGGTTGTGCCGACAATATATAGGAGATTATCATCCTGATGCCAACTGAGGAAGCCGTCAACAAACTGACCTTTCATCTCGACATTTGTAACCGTAGAGTCAGCCGGTAGGGTTAATCGAGTACCAAATGAGACGATTGGTTTATCCACATTCTCAATCCGTAAGCTGAAACTATCATCGGTTTGGTTAGTCATGGTTATAGTGGCTTGAGTTGGCACAGGTTCGATCTTGATGCGGCTATTCGAGCGACCTCGGCTACCAGTGGGGGGTGCATTGCTACAAGGCAGACCTCTACGGCCAATATTTTTGGTTAAAGCAACCAAATCTAGTACATCTGTACTGCCGTCACCCGTTAAATCGAACACTGGATCCTTGATCTTAATGGCATTTTTCATTGTTGACCAATCCCCGTTTACAGTGACGAAAACTCCTCCACAGTGATCCTCGTTAATCCCCTTGCTACTGTTATCCACATCACCAGCCCACAGGCTAACATCCAAACTGCTGGTTTCACCGCCGCTGATTGTCACCTCTCGTTTAGCCATCACGAAGTTTTGCTGGCGGAAGTAGACCGTATAGTCACCCACTGGTAAATCAGACAGCGTATAAGCGCCGGTTTCATCTGTCACAGTTTTGGTGTATGTGCCAGTGATACCGACCAGATTGACCCGTGTACCAGCTACTGTCGGCATGGTCTCGAAACTAACGATACCGCTCAGTTGACCATGTTTGCCATCGATGCAGGTATAACCAGCCACAGCCGTATGAGTAATCCGCTCAGGTTGGCTATTTGATAGTTGTGTTTCGTCAAAGTAGATGGTCGTACAACCTTCGCCAACCGCCTCAAACGGGAGATAGAGCAGAACGCCAGTGCCACTGATTTGTTGCGTATTCTCTGCGGTCAGGGTAATGAAGATGTCCCACCCGTCCCCGTCAGTAGTGGGTTCTGTGGAAATAATATAGTTATCAGTATTATCAGGCAACAGACTATTTTGGCCCGGATAGGGGTATTTTCCTGAATCTGAATCTGGTGGCAATAGAATATCAGTATCTGCTGATTTGATGCTCAACACGATACCAGCAAGGTCATCTTTTGCCATGATGTTGTTGAGCATTACCGGAACCAACACCTGACCAACTGGAGCCAAATCAGGCGGGTCAAGGCTGATGGTTGGTTGTGATACTGGTGGAACTCGCAAACAGTTATACCAACCGTCATCAGTATCATCATCATTGCCGTCATCACACTCAACCGGAGGCGGAGCCACACTATCCTTATGCCATGCTTGGATAAACGCAGGCCAATGTGTCTTACCTGCAAAGGTTGGCAAAGCATCCGCGCCATAGTGAGGTCGTCGCCAATCATCTTCAAGTGGGAAGTAGAGCGATAACCCTTCCAAACGACTTAATTCCCAAGTTTGTGGATTATTATACCCCGCTTGATAACTCGGCCAGGCCACGCCATCTTTAGCCAGATTGACTCGCATGGTCTCCGTTATTGCCTGTTGGAGTGCCTGAGCATCCGCTTTAACATTTGCTGGAATATCAGGATGTGCTATCAATTGGGTTGCGAAATCGTAGGCATCAACATAATCATCGTTTTGGTTAATCCACCAATCTTCGTTCTCCTCAAGGTGCATGGCCGCTATTAACGATTCGCTGATGGCTGAACGTCTGGTGGTCAGCGTATTACTCAGGCTGATAGATAGGGCATCCAGTTTTAGTTCAACATCGGGCATACGACTGGTATCAATCACTCCGATTTGGGCTGGACTGTCAATCGGTAGGTTTTCGATGAAAGTTTGGGCGATATGTTCAGCCAACTCTTCCGGCTGAGTACTGCTATCCACCTGCTTAAGATATTCGTGGTATGGATAGATGGCCCAGGTTAGGTTCTCGTGAGCGATAAAGTATTGGGCATAAGGTGCGATTGAACTCATGACCTCCACCCCACTCATCAAACAACTATCGAGATAGATGACATCTACCGGATTGGACTTGGTGAGCCATTTCAGCCCTTCGGCCATCGGCCTCGTTGGCATGGTGTTTGTCGGGTGAGCATCCCACAGCATGCCCCCGATGAAAGGCCCCCACTCCCCATGATTACCTCCCCACTCCCCATGATTACCTTGACCGGGATAGATGGGGTGTCCCCAACCACCGCCATGACCCACAATGCTCAGGAAGGTAAATTCACTGGGATATCGTGACTGCGACCATGAAGCGAACTCAACCAGTGTGTTTGGCAGAGCCATATCCAGTTCACCCTTAGAGAATTTGTTGACCCCTTCGACATACTCAAACCGTTGCAAGGGCCTGCTATCCGGCTGAATCAGATAGTAGCCGCTATCGCCATCGCCGTCACCATCCCAAAGCACGACAATCTGGAGGTCGGGATTGCTTGACATGGCCACTTCGAGCCGGTTGAAGGCGGTTTCACAGTAACTTTCCAGATTGTTGTCGCACCCAAACATGACCATCGCTCGGAACTGTTTTTCCGCAACGGCTGGCTCAACGGTGAAAGCGTTGTTCAAGGTCATGGTTTGCCCGTTACTGCTAACGATTACATCATGTTGCCCTTCGCTTAAACTACCGACCGGCAGGATGGCCTGAATACTGGTCGTGCCAACCAAGGTTGGAGTCAACAGGGTGACGTTGCCGATTGTAGCCGTAATGGGTGCTTGCAGATCCTCACCGTAGATGATGACGGGCAGGTTGCCGGCGTTGGCTACGGTGCTGTTGGGGGTGAGGGTGGCTAAAGTTCCTATACTGCACAGGGGATAATCTCTGGCTTGAGAGGCCCAATTAGAATAGTCAATGTTGTAACCTCGGCAGAATTGGGAGTTATAGGATATATCAAAATCTAGGAATTTTAGGTTACTTAAATCTGGGATCATTCCGCTCAGTTGGTTGTGGAATAGCCAAAGCTCTTTCAGATTACCCAGATTACCTAATTCGGATGGAATTGATCCGCTCAGTTGGTTGAAGGACAGATGAAGCTGTTCCAAATTACCCAGATTACCTAATTCGGGTGGAATCGTTCCGGTTAACTGATTGCTTTCCAGACGAAGCTGTTTCAGATTACCCAGATTACCTAATTCAGGCGGAATAGTTCCGGTTAATTGACTTGCGATCAAAATAAGGTCTGTCAAATTACCCAGATTACCTAATTCGGGTGGAATCGTTCCGGTTAACGGGTTGCCGGCCAGAATAAGGCCTGTCAAATTACCCAGATTACCTAGTTCGGGTGGAATTGTTCCGGTTAACTGATTGCTTCCCAATGAAAGGTGTTCCAAATTACCTAGGTTTCCTAATTCGGGTGGAATTGTTCCGGTTAACTGGTTGCCTTTCTCGGCTCTATGGTCGCCTTCCAATGAAAGGTATTCCAAATTACCCAGGTTTCCTAATTCGGGTGGAATAGTTCCGCTTAGGTTGTTGTTATATTCTAAATTAAGTTTTGTAACATGATCACCACTACAAGTCACCCCATACCAGCTACATGGCGTATTTGTTTGTAGCCAGTCGGTGTTATCCGTCCAATTAGCCCCATCAGTGCTATCATAAAGGGCAACGAGAGCCTCACATTCGGTTTGGGGGATTTCGGTGACTCCCAAACATTCAGGTACGGTAACAAGCGGTCCTGAATTTTCATACGCACCCATATCGGGATTTGAGCCAATCGGATTCGGGCGGAGATTGCCATCCAGATCGGATGTTGGCGCACCGTCCAATATTCCGACACCTATAGCAGGACTGGTATCAGAGAGGTGGTAATCACCATTGGTTGCATCCACAAAGAGCGGATCACCAGTATAGTCATTCATAACAGTTATCGTACCGTTAGTGTTTGCTCCGTTGCCATGCCAGAGTACGCCCTTAAGGGTGGCTGTGCTTGTCGTCCCGGCAGTTATACCTACTGCATGGCTCACTAAGATGGTGTTAGTTATCGCCACAAAGCTATTCTTATCGACACGGACTCCAGCACCGCTACTGCCACCATTACGAGCGATGGTGGTGTGTATCAGGTAGGCCGAAGAAGAATCTCTAGCGAACACTCCCCCACCTCCATCAATAGCCCGATTGTCGGCAATGATATCATTGGTTGACGTGATATTGCTGTTGCTCAAAAATATCCCACTGACAGGGAACTTTCCAGGACCAGAAACATCTGAAGAATTGGTATTGGAGATAAAGGTATTCCCGTTAAGTATGGCAGTACTATCATACGCGGTCAACCCGCTACCCGGTATCCCCGTATTGCTGATAACTGTATTGTTGTTCAGGGTAGCAGTACCATTATATATAGCCACCCCACCGCCAAAATTACCATTATTAATAACCGTGTTGTTACTCAGAGTGGCAGTACCATTATACACGATCAACCCACCACCAGAGTTACCAATAACAACATTGTCGGTCAGCCAAGCTGTTCCCATCAAACATGCCCCACCTCCCATATTAGCCGTGTTACTTCTAAACGTATTATCGCGTAGGATGACGTTGCCACTACTCTGATATAATCCACTTCCCCAAGTACCTGAATTATCTGTGAATTTATTATCAACCAGAGTAGCATTGCTATTCTCTAAATATACTCCACCCCCTCGACCAGACTGAGTAGGAGGGCCAGGATCTAAAGGCCCTACACTGTTATTTGTGAATATATTGTTGTGCAAGGTGACATCAGCGTCGCGTACATAGATTCCAGCACCGTGGCTTGCATTAGTGCCATATCCCGACGCATACCCATTGGCGATTTGCAATCCTTCTACTGTAACACTAATTGCTCCCTCAATAAATAGCACACGTCCCTTCCTAGAAGGCACATCCAATATGGTAGAATTGGCTTCGAAGTTGGGTGTTGCCCAATTGATGGGGGTATAACCACCTCGTAGCGTTATTGTCTTAGAGATATAAGCAATCTGGGAAACGGTAGTGATTCCATTTCCAGCCTGATAGCCGGAGGGTGCGGGGAGAGTGCTAAAATCAGTATAAGTTCCGGCTGCTATTCGGATTTCATCCCCATCGCTGGCCGCGTCAACAGCCTCTTGAATGTTATTGAAGCAGGGAGTCATACCCCCACAATCACCGTCAAAGGCAACATAGAGCGGACCGGCAGCTTGTGCCGATGGTATTGTCACCACCGCTATTCCAACAAAAAGCATTACAGCTAGTAAAACATTCGTTAAATTTTTCATCTTACAATCTCCTTTTAGATTAAATGCGCTAAAAATAAAACTGACATTCTTCATTGTACTGCTTGTACTGCTTGTACTGCTTGTACTGCTTGTACTGCCTTCTACTTCTGGATTAGATGCGCTGATAACATCAACATTTTTCATCGTACTGTCTCCCAAGTTGGTATAAAGATTAATTATTTTCAAAAATTATTGCTTTCTGGTCGTTGACCTTGTTCTCACATCGTATTACCATATATTTCTCCTATTGAGAATCTCTTGCCAAGTCGCCTTCGCATCTTTACCAGAGTCCCATTTTTTCATCGTTGGTCAAAGTTCGTTGTTGTCTACATTCTTATAGTACCATGTCTCACGGCTACAAAAGGTTCAGATTCGGCGAAAAAGGTTCAATTTATAAATTATGAATTATGAATTATGAATTATGAATGGCTCATTCACCATTTATAGCGGCTCATTTACCATTTATAATTCACCATTTACCATTTATAATTTTATGATAGTTTTTCAATCGCTTCCCTCTTCTATAA
This sequence comes from Anaerolineales bacterium HSG24, assembly GCA_030377895.1. Taxonomy (GTDB): domain Bacteria; phylum Chloroflexota; class Anaerolineae; order 4572-78; family J111; genus JAUCGB01. The sequence continues at coordinate 2,865 of JAUCGB010000079.1, read as the reverse complement.
ATAAGGAGTGCAAACGCTTTAGCTTTTGCTGGCAATAGCTGAAGCTATTGCACTCCTCTTTTCATCGTTGGTCAAAGTTCGTTGTTGTCTACATTCTATAGTACCACATCTCACAGCTACAAAAAGGTTCAGATTCGGCGAAAAAGGTTCAATTTGAATTTATCTCGCCAATACCCTAAAGGTTTCAAAAACCTTTAGGGTCTATCTGGTCAGCTTTCGTTCCAAGTTCGTTGTTGTCTACATTCTATAGTACCACGTCTCACGGTTACAAAAGGTTCAGATTCGGCGAAAAAGGTTCAATTTATAAATGATGAATGGTGAATGATGAATGGTGAATGGCTCATTTACCATTTACCATTTGGTTTGTTGAAGTCGTTCAGCGTTCATGGTACAATCCCCCAATATTTCCTTAACATTTAACCAAAGAGGTTCAATGATGCAACCCGTTCTTTTTGAAATCGCTGATATGCCCGTCCAAGGGCCGGTCACAGTAAAAGTTGACCATTCCTTTGAAATTAAAATCACGGCCAAACAAGCCCAACGACAGGTTGACCGCTGGCTGTTGAACGATGTGAGTTACATGATGGGAGCCGATAAACCCACCCTGATGATTGCCCAAGCGATTGTGTGGCAGGTCCCCGCGTATCTCAACATTCCTAGTTTGGGACGGGTTGGGCTGGTGGGACTGGTTCAGGTTGATATTAGCACCGGTGATATGGGAGAGTTGGCCCAATTGAAAACGGAGATCATCGCCCAAGCGGAGCGATTAACCGCCAACTTGCCGCCCTTTCAGCCCCGTCAAACGGTGCCAGCTAAATATCAGGCCGTAAACTATCCAAAGGCTCCTGAGTTTATCATTGATTGTGAAGGGCAGTTGAAACCAAGAGAGTTAGCGCGTTAACTGCTTATGTCTACGATTCAGTTACCTGTCCCCCATATCCAACAACCCAATGATGGCGAATGTTTGGCCGCTTGTGCCGCCATGCTTTTGTTGTATCTGAATATCCCAGTTGATTATCCAAAACTGCTCAAACTACTGAAGGTTCGCCCTAATATTGGCACACCAGCCTATAACATTAAGCGATTAGAACAACTTGGCCTGACCATTTTATATCAACAAGGCTCTTTGCCTGACCTACAACAATATCTCAGCAAAAACAGACCCTGTATTGCTTTTGTCAAAACGGTTGAACTCCCTTACTGGCCTGAAGCTACTGACCATGCCGTTGTGGTTACTGGCATTGACCCACAGTTCGTTTACCTCAATGACCCTGCTTTTACCACCTTTCCCTTACAAGTTCCTATTGGAGATTTTGATTTGGCTTGGTTAGAACGTGACGAATATTACGCCACTTTTCAATCTAATAGGTACCTATAAGGTGCCGGATGAATATCCGGCACTATCGAACTTGCCGCCCTTTCAGCCCCGTCAAACGGTGCCAGCTAAATATCAGGCCGTAAACTATCCAAAGGGGAACGGTTCGGGGGTATGACCGCCAATCAAAAAACCCGCGAATTGTCACTCTCAGGATGAATTTTGGGTAGTGGTGCAGAAGTAGTGATATATGTCAGTTACCTACCCGCAAGTTTGGAACTTGCGGGTAGGTGATCACTACATGTGCAGGACTACCGAATTTTGAGCCAAAAAGAGTTCCCTTTTCAGAAGTGACTCATTCGCGTCAACTGGATTAGCGGTCATATTCTGCACTCCCCCTTAGTACCCGACAGAAATTTAATCTGAACTAATTAACACAGAGTTTCACAGAGGAACACGGAGATTCACAGAGAAAAAGCAAATTATTTTTCTTTTGTATTACTCTGTGAAACTCTGTGCATCTCCGTGAAACTCTGTGTTCCTGTTTTAGTCTTTCCTAATCAACTTTGTCGGGTAGCAAGCACTCCCCCAACTACTCTATGCGCCCCTATCCAAACGCTCCTGAGTTTATCATGTTGACATATTTTCTGCCATAGATTAAAATGACTATTCCTAAAAATTGGAGGAGGTTATCCCAATGCAACAACTGATGACGGCTACCCAAACCAAACCAACGGTTGAGAAAATCAACTATGAGCAGTTTTTACAGCAATATATGGGCTATCATGCCGAATGGATCAATGGAGAGGTTATTGTTTTTATGGCGGCCTCAAGTAAACATCAAAATCTAGTAATGTGGCTGTCAGCTATTTTGCATATCTTTGTAGAAACATGCAGTTTAGGTTTAATTCTACCAGCCCCGTTTAACATGAAAATGGCTCGTATACGACGAGGACGTGAACCAGACATCCTCTTTGTAACCAAAGCCAGGCAACACCTTATTCAATATGCTCATCTAGCTGGGCCAGCAGATTTAGCCATCGAAATCATCTCTCCAGAAAGTGCTGAACGTGACCGAGTAACTAAATTTAGAGAGTATGAAACGGCCGGAGTGAAAGAATATTGGCTCATTGACCCAGAAACAGAAGATATTGAGTTCTACCAACTAACCGCTACAGGTTATTATCAACGCATTTTTCCTAACTCCAATGGTGTCTATCACTCGGCTGTCTTGAGCGGCTTTGGGTTTGATGTTAATTGGTTGCAACAAAAACCATTGCCCCAGGTATTGAGCATCGCTAAAACGTTAGGCTTGTTGGGTGAATTATAAATGGTAAATGGTAAATTATGAATTATGAATTATGAATGTTACTTACGCTCATTTACAATTCACAATTCATAATCTTAGTACCCGACAGCCTGAACTAATTAACACAGAGATTCACAGAGGAACACAGAGTTTCACAGAGTTTTTAAAAAAGAGATTTATTTTTCCTCTGTGTATCTCTGTGCATCTCTGTGAATCTCTGTGTTACCGTTTTTAGCCTTTC
>JAUCGB010000206.1 GCA_030377895.1 Anaerolineales bacterium HSG24 | reverse complement strand
TGGTAAGGTGCCTCGGGTGGCGTATCAGAAACTTCCACAATAATGGTGGTGATATTATCATTACCACCGGATTGATTGGCGAGGGTAATCAAATCCTCTCCCGCTTCAAGCGGAGTCTCCGATTCGGTCAATACTTGCTCAATGATTCGGTCTGGCACTTCGCCCCATAAGCCATCGCTACAAAGAATGATAATGTCATTGAGTTTTAGTTTGGTTTGATAGTCAAAAATTTCAACGTCACTACCTTGTCCTAATGCTTGGTAAAGCACGTTGCGGCGTGGATGCGTGAGTGCTTGCTCCTCGGTTATTTTTCCCATCTCCACCAGACGACTGACCAGCGAATGGTCTTTGCTAATCAAACTCATGGTGCCATCGCGTAATAAATACGCTCGCGAATCACCAACATTCATGCAAATTAACGAATCATCATACAACACCACGGCCACAACGGTTGTACCACCGCCTTCCGTCGCGTCCATCACTTCTTCATTGGCGGTCATAATCGACTGACCGAGCAGGTCTGTCAAATTATCCGCCACGGCTTCATTCGGTAAATTTTTGACGGCTGCATAATACTCTCGGCTGACCGTTCTAATGGTAACATCAGAAGCAACTTCTCCCTTTTGATGCCCGCCCATGCCATCAGCCAAAACATAAAGATGCCCTTTATCTTGTAAGGTTTCTTCGTCAATATCTAAAGGAATTTTGAAAGCATCCTCATTATGGTCTCGAACCATCCCCGTATCGGTTAAGCCAACATAATGAAAATAGAGACCGTGTTGATTCTGGGGAATAGATGATTGTAACTTATCAGGCAATGTTAATGCCTCCTTAAGGTTTTAGTGGAACCGTAAAGTTTCACGCGTCCCTATTATAACTAATTATTCAGTAAATTGCCAAATCTTTTGAGGCAAAACATAATGCCAAAAACGGTGTTTTATAAAGCCTAATTTAAACAATCTTGGCTGATAAAATATTCAACAGTATACTACATCTTCAAGATTAATGGAGGTTTACCGTTTAACATCGTCGG
>JAUCGB010000010.1 GCA_030377895.1 Anaerolineales bacterium HSG24 | reverse complement strand
CAACATCAAAAAAACTAATACTACCAATCCGTTCTTCATACCATACCTCCATTTATATTTATGAGGATATAATAACAAACTTTCTCAATCTTGTCACCTTTTTCACGGTGTGTTACTCTTGCCATTGAGCATAAAAACATCGCTATGATTGACGGTCAAAAGGATGCCCGCGAGTTAGGCATTGCTTGGCTCGACCATGAAGCCGACTATCTGACCGAGAATCAATATCCCTACACCCTCAGTCTGCTCGACGTGGATAAACTTGAGCCGTTGGTCACAGCCACCGACCTGTTGTGGGAAACCCTCGAACTTCGCCTCAACACGACACTCGGTAAGGAACGGGTCTTACATGCGGCGCAACAAACCGACTGTTTCGACAGTAATCAGGATGGCCGAATTGATGGGGACGATGAGAACAACTATTGCGACCTAGCCAGCTTCGCCCACCAACTGCAAACCCAGTTCTTTGGGGCTGGTGGTTGGGATGTTCGTAACGCGGCGCAGGGCGTGATTGATGAGGTCAACCAAACTGTCATCCATGAGCGACATCGTAATGGTTATCCGCATTATTATCCCCAACAATATTGGGGCTGGTCAGACAAGATGGGCGGCCTAGCCATATTCTTGCCGATTGTGGAGGATGACTGGAAACGAACCTATTACAATGGTTACCATTTTGATCTGGCTGAAAATAGCCAAATCGACGAGTTCCTAACCGCCTACTGGTTAGAGGCCGATGCACCTGATCCAGAAGGCTGTCCCGATGGCTGTGATCTACCGGAAGGATTCTTGCCGACGGTCACCGTGGCCCTAACCGTCACCGTCCCAACAGCGGGACAGGTCGAACTAAACTGGACTCCGGTTTCCAGCGTCTCCACCGCAAGCAATTATGATGTGTATCGTGGGGCGATGGGCGAAACGCTAACCCTCATTGAGGCGAATGTTTCAGATGGGAGGTATGTGGATACGCTACCCGCTGGTCAACAAAGCTGTTATCAGGTGGTTGGTACGGATGAGACAGGCCAGCAGATTGAAGCCTCTGTGGTATACTGCCTACAAGGGCAACTGGGCCAGTTCGAGTTAAAACTGTCTGACCAACAGGCCAGCAGAGGGGATACCGTCTTGGCTCGGGCTAGTCTGCTCAACGCTGATGGGCTGTGTGTGGGGGCGATGGATTTGACCTACGGTTATGACCCAACTGTCATCAGTCCAACCGGCAACTTTTACCCGACCATCTACACCGAGGGGTATCAGTTCCAACTAAATACCAGCCAACCCGGGCTGATTAGTCTGGCCAGTATCAACCCCACCTGTGAGCCTGACGAGCAATTAAATGGTTCTGGTATCTTGGTGATGATTGAGTTTGAGGTGTTGGGTGATAATGGAGCGATGACTCCGTTAGTCTGGTCAGAGGGGACGACACAAACCAGCCTCTATCCGGTGGATGATCCGTTTAACGCCCTCGACCTGACCTTGACCAACGGCTCAGTTACGGTGTCCGACTCCTGCGAAATGGGGGATGTGACCTGTAAAGACGGGGTTAACTCTGCCGATGCTTTGTTCGTCATGCGAATTGTCTTAGGCAAGAATACCGTTCCCGTAGAGCAAAAACATCTGGACGCTTGTGATGTGAACGGAGATGATCAATGTACTGTCGCTGATGTGCCTCCGATTATTTGTTATGCCGCTTACGGTGATTGGCCAAGATGTTTGGGGGGCGACGTACAAACTCGCCAAAGCCGCCAAGTCAAATCAGCACAACCCGTGCAACTGTGTGTTGATCCAATCAACGCTTCCGATGGTGGCTTGGTTTCCACCTATCTCCGGCTGACCAACGGGGCTGACATGGCTGGCATGGACATCACCCTAGACGGTCCATTTGGTCAAGACGAGACCGCTGTCCAAGTGGCAACCACCGATCTGACCAACATCTGGCTGACGGAGAAAACCATCACCGAAGCGGGGCAACTCCGCATCGCCGCCGCCGATATGGAAGCTGTTGGAGAGGATGGGGCGATTCTCAAAGTGAGCTTCCCCTACACGGGAGAAAGCACCTCGCTCCATCTCAATGCTGTATCCTTGAATGATAGCTATGGGCAGGATTTCGTCTCGAACATGGGACGCACGATTGAGGTGAGTAGTTGTGCTTATCGAATCTATCTGCCAAATGTGGTGAAATGATGAAACGCTAATTCGTGGCGAATATTCATGGACTCAAGAATTTAAGGCTCTCTGGTAGATTCCGTGTAACTCAAAACTGCATCCTGAATTAGATACTTTAATGGGGCAATCTTCCCGCAAGTTTTAAACTTGCGGGAAGAGTAGAAAATCACAGAATGATGGAATAATTCTATCATTCTGTGATTTCGTGTTTCTACCCTTCTTGATTCGTTTTATCCCCGAATTTGCCCTCGACCCAACACCACCCATTTGTAGGTGGTCAGTTCGGTCAAGCCCATAGGGCCACGAGCATGGAGGGGTTGAGTGCTAATCGCTACCTCAGCCCCTAAGCCAAATTGCCCGCCGTCATTAAAACGGGTGCTGGCATTGACCATGACCGCAGAGGAGTTGACCTCGTCGATGAATTTTTGAGCTGCGCTGTAATCTTCGGTCAAAATTGCATCGGTATGGGTAGTACTGTGAGCGTAGATATGGTCAATCGCCTCGTCGAGACTATCAACCACTTTGACGGCCATGATGAGAGCCATAAACTCGGTGTCGAAATCCTCGGCTCCGGCGGTGGTCACGACGGCATGCCCGTTCAGGATTTCGAGGGCGCGTGGCTCGGCTCGAATCTCGACTTTGTGTTCGGCCAGAGCATCAGCTACAGGCGGTAACACGGCCTTAGCCACATCTTTATGCACCAGTAGTGTGTCTAAGGCATTGCAGACCGATGGGCGTTGTACCTTGGAGTTTACCACAATCGGGACGATTTTCTCCATGTTTACCACCTTATCAACATAGATATGGCAAATCCCTAAGCCACCAGTAATCACTGGCACGCTGGCATTCTCGATGGCAAATTTATGGAGTGCCGCCCCGCCTCGAGGAATAATCATGTCGATGAGGCCGTTGGCTCGTAACATATCTTTGACCAAGGCTCGGTCGGTCGATTCAATCAACTGGACACAACCAGTTGGTAATCCAGCTGCCTCTAATCCGGCCTGCACCGTTTGAGCTAAGGCTGTGTTGGAGTGGATTGCCTCTCGTCCGCCGCGTAACACTGCCGCGTTGCCACTTTTTAAGCACAAGGTCGATATATCAATCGTCACGTTGGGGCGACTCTCGTAAATCACACCGATGACTCCAACCGGAATACGTCGCTTGCTCAGGTCTAACCCGTTGGGTAAACGCCGACTATCAAACTGTTGCCCAATTGGGTCGGGCAGGTTGGCGATGGCTCGGACATCGTTGGCCATGCTTTCTAAACGGGCCGGAGTGAGCAATAATCGGTCAAGCAATGCCTCACTTAAGCCGTTAGCCCGACCCGCAGAAATATCCTGCTCGTTGGCAGCTAGGATTACATCTTGCCGAGCCAGAATCGTGTCGGCAATCGTCTCCAAGGCCCTATTTTTGGTCTTGCTATCTAGTTTTGCTAATACTCGCGCCGCGTCTTTGGCGGCTTGACCTTTACTGCTTAGTTCGTTACTCATAAAAGTTCCTTTTTTTGGTAGGGGAGTAAGGGAGTAAGTTTATCCCCTACTCCCTACTTCCCTACCATGCCGAAAACGGTTGACAAAAACAAAAAGTCCTCTTTCCTTGGATATTGAGGAAAAAGAGGACTTTTATAAGCTGGTTGATAAGATTTTGCTGTAATTATTCGGTGTCGGCAGCAGTTAACACTTCCGGCTCCATTCCTTCCTCAGCGCCTTCTTCTAATTCCTCTTCCTCTTCCTCAATAACGGTACGTGGTGGCTCAATTTTTACAACCATCGCATCGGGAGGTGCTAAAATAGTCACGTTATCGGGAATCGTTAAGTCAGAAATGCTGATTGTAGCGTTAATTTTATCTAAACTATCTAGGTTAACAATAATCGCTTCTGGAATGTCGGAGGGGAGACATTCAACTTCAATTTGGTCGAAGTTTTGGGTCAATACGCCACCCTCTGATTTTACGGCGAGTGATTCCCCTTCAAAAACAATCGGCACTGGCGCGTTTACTTTGACATCCATCTGGACTTGATAAAAATCAACATGAAGGTAGTTGTGCTGAACTGGGTCTCGCTGAATGTCACGAGCCAAGGTCATAACCGACTTTTGGCCTTCAACTTCTAAGGCAATAAGTTTTGAGACTCCTGCCTCCCGCATTGTTTTTATCAACGCTTTTTCTTCAATTTGAATAGATTGTGGTTCAGTCTTTTTACCATACAATACGCTTGGTATCAATCCTTGATTGCGTAAATGTTTAACTTTTTTACCTATTATCTCACGGGGGGCTACTTTAAGTGATATATTTTCTATCATTTTTCTCCAAATTATATAGTTCTTCGGTTTACGATGATTACAAAACCGACAACACTGTAGAATCAAGTAAAATCAAAAATAACCTTACGATTTTATTTGCGAATGGTTTTTAGGTCAAATTTGGTCATGCATGATAGTCGGAGTAACGTCATTTCAAATAAGAGACTTGCTTAATGACTCAAGCTCAGTACCCGACAGAAAAGTTAGCAAAAACTAATTAGGATTCGGGATTAAATAACTTGCGCGTTAACATGAGAACTTATAAATCTCGCAGAGGCGCGGAGATTATACTGAGTCGGCCCAAAACCCCAAGGATAAAGCCGTCGGGTGGAAAAAGCGAAGCCCAAAGGGCTTTGCCCTCTCAGCACGGTGGTTTCAGCCCCGTGCTACGTAGGATTTAACTCAACTCAGTATAACGGAGACGCAGAGTTATTGAGTTTTCTCTGCGCCTCCGCGCCTCTGCGAGAGGTTTAGAAATGCACAACTTAATTAATGCCCATTCCTTAGCACAGAGTTTCACAGAGGAACACGGAGATTCACAGAGAAAAAGCGATTTGTTTTTTCCTCTGTGCCCCTCTGTGCCCCTCTGTGCATCTCTGTGAAACTCTGTGTTCCTGTTTTAGTCTTCCCTAATCAACTTTGTCGGGTAGTAAGATCTCCCAAACTGTTCCTGCGCCAATGACATGGTGAGCGTTGGTCGAATTTATGATCATCAAAAAATCCGCGTTTATCCGTGTCCAGAATCACCTTTGCGATATTACAAGGGGTAAATAGCTTTTATGGGGTTTTTGGGAAGTTGTCGGCTTAGATTGGGCCGTATCTCCAAGCCGATAGTAATAAACCCGTACTCCGCTATACTCTGCCTCGTCTAGCAAAACGGCATGTTGATTAAACCATGCCCGCGTCAAGCCTCGATTATCCCATAATTCTTCCTCTGATACCACCAACCACACACCATTGATGCGAGCGGTTGTATTAGCCAACTCTGCGGCAACAGCAGTTTCGGGCTTACCATCATTTGTCCATACCCCCTCCAACCATGTAACTGGTTCAGGTTGATAATAGTACTCTAAAGTTCGAGTTAGGTAAGGCATTTGCATCATGATGATCGTTTCCGGGATGGCGAGTTCGTTATTTTTTTGTTTAATATGGATTGCGGCCCGACGGAAATCAGTTTTAAGGATGTGGTGCTGTTGTTGTTGTATGGAGATAAGGTTAAAAAGAAGAATCAGACCGACACAGAGTGCGGCGATAGGTTTGGAGTGATTTCGCACCTGCTCTGCTCCCCGCGCCACCAAAATATAAAAGGGAAGCACGGTATAGATGACATAGCGCGGCTCAAAAATGGGCGTTCGTAATGACACCAAATATATACCCAGAATTGGCCCAACAAACCAACAGAGTAAAGTCAGTCGCCGCTTCCAACCTGATCCATCATCGGACAAAAACAGACTTACTAAAAACAAAAAGCAAAACAACACAATGGGCAACGGTACAATTGGTTTAAGCAGACCAGTGCTATAAATTTGGACTAGCAAAATGGTTTGAGCAGAAAGAGGATAAAACGAATGTCCGGTATCTTGAGCCTGATAAACGACCGCAAATTGCCAGAGCAGTAGGGGTAAATAAGGCAGGATTAAAAATGCCATGCTGATTAACCAAACTCGCCAACATTTGCGTAGCTGATTATGATGAATGACTGCGATAACCACGTACACTGGCAACATCAGGGGGCTGAGGATATGGAGATAAAAGGAAAGGCTGGTGAATAAAACAAAGATAATCCAATATTTGTAACGTCTAAAAACCCTTGAAGGAGCGTGTAGAGCCGTTGTCATGTCATTCTGAGTGGCGCGTAACGAAACGAGGAATCTTTCCCAAGAAGTCACTCCCAGAACCGTTCTCTGCTTTAAAGTAGGTTGAGGCAAACGATTTAGGGCTTGATAATAAGCAACGAAAGCGACCAGAATCAGAGCAGTCAGGAGGCTGTACATTTTGACTTCCTGACTATACCAGACCAGATAAGGGGATGAAGCTAACAGCATGGCTATCAGTGCGCTAACTCGCGGTGAGTAGCCTAGCCGACGGCTGAGGTAAACGCCAAGGGCTACGGTGAGCGTCCCAAAAGCGGCTGAGGGAAACCGGAGGGCAAACTCACTATTGCCCACAAAGAAACGCCACGGACGTATCAACAGATAGTAGAGCGGGCCATTATGCTCAGGCACAAATAGCTCGGCCAAAAGTTGAGCAAGCGGGGAACTGGAGAACCGGATTACATCGACCTCGTCTCGCCACAAACTTTGTTTGGCTAGGGAGGCGATCCGAAATAAAAAAGCAACTAGAGTGATAAGATGCATCAAACGAATTGCTTTCAAAATTAATGGGGAGCAGGGGAGTAGGGAGTAGGGAGTAGGGAAGTAGGGAGTAGGGAAGTGGGGAGTAGGGGAGTAAGGAATGTAATCCCTTTACTTCCTATTCCCTTACTCCCTTACTCCTTTTTTTCTTGGCTCGACGAAGTTTACTACCACCTCGAATCTGAAGAACGAGGAGCAACAGGGGAACCAATAAGAAGATTCCAATGCCACAACATAGCCAAAACCATGAGGCAAAAACAATGATGGTATCGACAAATTCGGCTCGGTCGAATATCCAATTTTGACTGTTCTCCTCCTCAACTGGCTCATCGCGCGGCGGAACAGTCGGGACAATCAGTTCGGGCAAGGTCGCGGGATCGGGTTCTTCCAGTAGGGCAGGTTCTTCCAGTAGAGCAGGTTCTTCGATTGGGGCAACCTCTATCGGTTGCTCAATGATATCCGTGGGAGTAGGTTCTTCAATTACGGGATTATCTTCTGTAGGCTCTTCAGCCGGAGGAACGGCCTCAGCTGGTTGTTCTTCTTCTGGAATAGGGGACTGAAACAACAATGTTTCAGCAGTCACTTGGTTGCTTAATACTAGCAAGGTCAAAAAAATGGAGGTCAGAAATAGACCAATAAGGTTAATAGAGGGTCGTCTTTTCATAAAAAATACCGAAGAAATACCGAATAAATTTAGAACGCGCCAAATTGATAACGATGGTCTGTACATCGTTGATTTCGCTGGAGCGTCAAAAGGGCATAGAGCCGTTGGGGGGAAATTCTATGGTAGTTAGAACTCCGCATTGCGTGCGAAGTTACGCCCCGTAATGGTAGTCATGTCATTCCGAGGTGTAGCGAAGGAATCTCCTTCCCAAACTTTTGAATACTCATTCCTAAAACAGGCTATCAACTTAACGTGCGACAAATAATATCGTAGCACAGTCTTTAGACTGTGTACGGCACAGGCTGAAGCATGTGCTACATGTCTCGGCTTACGTTGATAGCCCTAAAACACAAAGGCCGGTGCTTGTGTGGTTGGTGACGGAACAGCAATCATGCACAAGAAGCCAAGAATAACAACCGCGAAAAATATTAAAATTGATAATACTAAAAGTTGTGACCGAGAAACACCCATGATAGTTCACCTTAAAATTTAATATTGGCTAGAGTGGCAGGCTATTTTTTCTAAATTCTACCACCCGTTTCTATTGTTTGCAAGCAAAAGTTATGAGCCATCAGAAGTTTATCGTTTATCCATGTCCTAAGTACCGGACAAAACAGTTAGGACACGGATAAACGCGGATAAACACGGATTTTTTAGGCTTATCTGTGTGTATCCGTGTTAATCCGTGTCCCTTTTTTCTTCTGTAACAAGTTCAATCTTTTTTTGTCCTGTCCGAAAATTCTGTAGTTCAATGAGTCGATAAATTCTTGGATTCATCATTAAAACAGACCAAATAACTCCCCAATATTCACCCCACTGGCTAATAAGCCCATAAAAATAATAACGATAACCCCTAACGTTACCATCCCAACTTTCGCCAACCAAATACGCCCTTTTATATCTGTATCTGTATCCGTCGTATAAACCTCTGTTTCTGTCTTTTCAGGCTCGTTTTCAAAAACATCGTCTTGAAACTGTATCTTTACATTGGAAATTTGAATCAAATCGTCATGATCTAAAGGGTGTGGTTCGTTGACGATTTCATTATTAATGGTCGTTCCGATTTCGCTCCCCAAATCTTGCAGAACCCAGTAGCTTTGGCGAAATTCCAAACTGATATGAGCCGAAGCTACTTGGGAATCTTCCAAAATAAGTTGATTATCGGGACTAGAGCCAATTAAAACTCTATTCGTAAGTAACTCAAATATGTAAGGGGTTCCCTCCACCTCATAAATCACTAGTTGAGCCAAGATATATGTTTCCTAATAAATGGAGCATGTAGAATCAGGTATGAATCAATGGTAGTGGTGCAGATGTAGTGACACGGAGTGCAAAGCTGGCTTTGCATATCAGGCAAGCCTTGCATGCCGGATTTCCCCATCACTACATGTGCAGGATTCTACCCCGAATCGCACAAATTTCCGAGCAATTCGGGGTAGAATCTCTAATTAATGATATTGAGGTATGAGTTCATTCCTAATTCCCATCTCCAGATCGTATGTGTTCAAGGGCGGATGTTATAAACTCAATCGCAGAGGTTTCATCCGTGACAGTGCCAATCGCTTGGGCTTCCCTCAACTCACGAATCAACCTGCCAATTAGCCGTCCTTGTTCAATATTAAATCTGTCGATGATATCCCGTCCAGTTAGAATTGGAGACGGGTTAACCAGTTTGTCATTCTGTTCAAAATAGGCTTTGAACAGATCGAGCACAATCGCCAACAACTTTTTTTCATTCCCTTGCCCCTTTCCGGCAGGATAGGTTCCATAATGGTCGGCTAAGGCGTGCAAGGCTAGGGCGATACCAGATTGAACCGATTTATAACGATTAGCTCGAAACAGACGATAGATAGCCCGACGGCTAACCTTATCCTGTTGGGATAAGGTTAATGGTCGCATGTGGTTTTTTACAATCATCGTCACAAACGCAATCGCTTCTCCGCTAAACCGCAGGTTCGTCATGATCTGACGAGCAATTTTAACACTTTCTTGCTCATGTCCCAAAAATCTGATTTTGCCATCGTCATGGCTTTGCGTCATCGGCTTACCTGTATCATGTAATAGGATGGCAAAGGGAACTAATGCTTTATAGCTGATGTTTCCGGCAAGTTGCTGGTTAAGATACGTCTCTAGCTCGGCTCGCCAAGGGGCAAGCTCAGAGAGTGGATGAGCGTCAAAGTCGATGGATGGTAATAGATTAGCTTCCCAAACATCCAAAGTGGCAACGGTATGGTCGAACACATCCAAATAATGGGGGGCAGATTGAGCAACCCCCACCATATCGCTAACCTCAGGCATGATATGAGACAAGACGGCTAACTCGTGTAGACGCTTTAAGGCTTGGCCGGGGGTAGGTGTATTAAACAACTTTACCAACTCATCCCGTTGTCGCTCTGGTGACACGGTTTCCATGATTAATGGCGATACTACTTTAATTTGCCGTCTTGCTTTTGGCTCAATCGTAAAATTTAGCTGTATCGACTGTCGCACCGCTCGCAAAACTCGGATTGGGTCGTTTTGCAGGGCCTCATCCGAAACAAGTTGAATCCGTTTCAATTCGATATCAACTTGTCCTTGAAACGGGTCAATCAGCTCAAAGGTATGATCTAGCTTCAGGGCTATCGCATTAATCGTAAAGTCACGCACGGCTAAATCGGTCAAGAGGTCAGGGCCACGATAGCTCGAAAAATCGAGATGACTTTTGTGAGCATCGTTACATATTACTCGTCCGGTATCGCGACTCTCATCAAGCGCGTAAAACGCACCACCTAAGGTGTCGGCTACGAATCGAGCCGTTTTTAAGCCATTTTTTGGTACGACAAAATCAAGGTCAGGCACAACGGTTCGCCCTAACAGCATGTCCCGCACCGCCCCTCCGACCAAATAACTCTCAATTTGCCTATCTTGTAATATATCAACCACCTGTTTTAAAAGGGGCTGTTGAGTCAACCATTCTTTGCCAAGCACGCGTTTTCCTTGATTATTGATAAACATGAGGTGTGGTTTTCGTTTGGGGCGGATACGTTTAGCGGCTCGATAAGCCTGCTCGGCAGTTAGGCCCACCCCCGCGACCTGACCATACACCACCGCAATCCAGCGGTTATGATAGGCGCTAATATCGATAGCCAAGTACGCTTGAACTTCACTCATGGCCTGATTATAACACAATAGGGGCATTTTAGTAAACGCCCCTATTACAGTTCATACGTAACCATAAGTATCAACTTAACATTTATAGTTGTCTTACATCCGTTCTGCAATTAAAGTAGCCACTTCTTCTGGCAGAGTGGCTACTTTAACCCCAATTGCCTCAAATGCGGCAATTTTTTCGGTAGCGGTTCCTTCGCCTCCTTCGATAATTGCTCCGGCATGGCCCATTCGTTTACCCGGTGGGGCTGTTCGTCCGGCGATAAAGGCTGTAACTGGTTTGGTCATGTGTTTGGCGATAAATTCAGCCGCTTTTTGTTCGTCTGTACCACCGATTTCACCAATTAGAGCTACTTGCTCTGTTTCAGGGTCATTCTCAAACAGTTCTAGGACATCAATAAACTTCGTACCGATAATCGGGTCGCCCCCAATACCGACGGCGGTACTTTGCCCGATTCCTTTATCAGTTAAGGCTTGAACCACTTCGTATGTCAGCGTTCCACTACGGGAGACCAGTCCCACACTCCCTTTTTGGTGGATATGAGCCGGCATAATTCCTACTTTAGCTTCATCTGGGGTAGTTAAACCGGGGCAGTTCGGCCCAATTAGACGGGCATTGGTTTGACGCAAGACGCTCTGTACTCGCACCATGTCTAGCACTGGCACGCCTTCGGTAATGCAGACGATTAGTTCAATCCCTGCATCAGCGGCCTCCATAATCGCATCAGCGGCATACGGAGCCGGAACGTAGATAATGCTAGTGTTTGCCTCTGTTGCCGCAATCGATTCTTTAACCGTGTCAAATACGGGAATGTTACCACCTTCCGATTCAACCCAGTCGCCACCTTTACCGGGGGTTACGCCACCAACAACGTTAGTGCCGTAATCCTTCATTTGTAGGGTATGAAATCTCCCCTCGCGTCCGGTAATCCCTTGAACAATTAAACGAGTGTTGCTATTAACTAAAATACTCATCTGATTTACACTCCCCTCGCCAATGCAACCGCTTTTTCAGCCGCTTCGCCTAAGCTAGATGCTGTCGGAATGTTGGCTTCAGCTAAAATACGACGACCTTCTTCTTCGTTTGTGCCAACTAAACGAGCCACCATTGGCACATTGGTTTGTACTTGTTCTAATGCCTCTAAAATACCTTTCGCGACCTCATCACAACGAGTAATCCCGCCAAAAATATTAAACAGGACTGCTTTTACCTTCGGATCATCCAAAATAATGCGTAATGCGGCGGTAACTTTGTCAGCCTTGGCCCCGCCACCAATATCAAGGAAATTGGCTGGTTCACCACCATAATGTTTGGTGATGTCCATCGTCGCCATAGCTAACCCTGCGCCATTGACCATACAGCCGATTTCACCATCTAGCTTGATGAAGTTAATATCGATTTTGCGTGCTTCTCTTTCTGAAGGTGTCTCTTCTTGAATATCCCGCAGTTTGTTCAAGTTTGGATGGCGGAATAGGGCGTTGTCGTCCAAGACAATTTTGCCGTCTACCGCTAATAGCTTGCCCTCACCTGTAACCACTAGGGGGTTAATTTCAGCCAAACTCGCATCGGTGCTGATAAAGGCTCGGTATAATCCCTCAACAATACCAACAAACTGTGTGATATGGGTACGTCGTAGCCCTAAATCATGAGCTAAATTACGGGCTTGATAATCCATCAATCCAGTTCTAATCCCAATCGGCAAATGGATAATCGCCTCGGGCTTAGTTTTAGCCACTTCTTCAATTTCAACACCACCCTCAGATGAGCCAATGATAATCGGCTTTTGTAAGGCACGGTCAATCACTACTCCCAAGTAGATTTCCTTTTTAATATTTGCCGCCTGGTCGATTAAAACGGTTTCTACTGTTAAACCTTTAATATCCATGCCCAAAATCTGGCGAGCTAGTTCTTCTGCTTCGTCAGCATCTTTAGCCAGTTTGATGCCTCCAGCTTTGCCACGTCCACCGACCAGAACTTGGCTTTTAACTACGACTTTGCCACCTATCTTTTCGGCAATTATTCGTGCTTGTTCCGGTGTTGTGGCGATATCGCCTTGGGGAATCGGAACGCCATGATCAGCAAAAATACGTTTAGATTGATACTCGTGTAATTTCAAATGTCGTCTCCTTCTTAATTATTTAGATATATATAATGATGAAGAAACATGGAGTGCAAAGCTCGCATTGCTGGCACTCCTTAGGAATCGGGATTAAATAAGTTGCGCGTTTGACTAGGAACGCAGGCTTCCAGTCCTCAACTCTACATGTCCACATGCACAAGTTAATTAATACTCATTCCGGTAATGGTGCAGAAGTAGTGATCCGGATTCGTTAGCTACCCGCAAGTTCTAAACTTGCGGGTAGCTGACCACTACCTATGCAGGACTACCCTCATTCCTTATCACCACTAAATTAATATACAAAAATCCCGCCCTATTATACCACAGTTTTTATAGGACTCAATTTATCTAATCCAATTGTAAAACATAAACAATTATGATAGCCCAAACACAAAACCAGCTCGACAACCATGCAAACGGGGTCACCTCCAGATTTGAAGGTGACCCCGTTTGTCATTCTGTGCGAAGCCTCCCGTAGGGGGATAATTCCTAATTTTTAATTTTTAATTCTTAATTGTCCTATATCTGTCAAGTCTAGTGAACTATACCGTCTCATGAACCAAAAATTCTGGCGAAATTTCTTGATGCGGTTGATAGGGAGGTAATTGGGTTGCCAAACGTTCCGCTTGGTTGATAAGTTTTGCTTTATTGACTCCTGAGTTGGTCATTTGACCTGTCACAATATCTACCTCAATTGTACCGATGGTTCCAACTTGGCCCAAATGTGGCACTCCAAACGAGATTGGTGTCTGCCATACAATCTGTTTCTCGTCCACCACCAATATTGGGGCAAGCGCTCGCATCAAATAACTGACTTCATGCTGAACCCAATGGTTCACGGTACGTTGAGCCTGCTTTGCCGTTACCCGAATCTCAAATGTACGGTCAATCTTGAGGGTTATGCTTCCCTTTTCAGGGATGGTCTTGTTATTTATCATTATTGACATTGGCATAGTTACTCACCACCTAAAAAATAGGATAAAGGTTTTGAGGATTGAGGGTTGGAGGCTTTTCCTCCATCCTGTTCTAAACGTCGCCGAATGACTTGAGGGGGAGAGGGGTCTTTTAGTTCACGTATTTTCAAATCAATCTTACCAGATTTATAGGCTTTAATTTCTTGAATTCCTTCTAATATCTCCAATCCTATATCTCTATCAGCCATGTTTTATCTCCTCGGCGATTTTCTTTAAGATGTGACTCGGTATGGTATCTCGTGCAATTTTCCCTGCATTGTAGCGACATGATACGGCAAAGCCGTATATAAATCAAATAATCCATAACCGGCTAGAAACTGCCAAACACAAAACCAGCTCGACACAATGTGTCGGGCTGGTTTTTGTATGCGAGTTTTTTTGATGAAAAGAGAACAAAATTACCAGAATTAGCGGATTGCGAATATGCGAATTGAGCAAATGTGCGAATGGCCGACCATGCCCACTAATCATTCGCAGTTTCGCTTATTCGCTATTCGCTGGTTTCCACAGCGGAGAGCTGGTGGGCGAATCACTGATCAAAACGCCAATTATCTATCCGAAAACTGTCATTAATCGCTTGTATTCGCTGGTAATGGCGGGTATTTCCAGTCACCAGTGGTAGGTTTTGTTGGATAGCAATGGCGGCAATCATCACATCAGCTAGACCAATTGGTTGGCCTATTCGCTCTAGGTCCGCATAGATACGCCCCGCAAGTTCGGCACTATGAGTGTCTACGGTTAACACTTCGACATGGGCCAAACCAGCTAAAAACCGTTGCAGTTGGGTCTCTCGTTGAACCTTATGAAACCCTTTTACAATCTCCATCACTGTGATAGTAGAAATTGTTAGTTTATTGTGACTGGCTCGATAACGGATGGCCTGATTGACCACTGACTGATTTTTCCCCTTTAATACCTCTGAGAATATATCTGTGTCTAGTACTACTTTAAGCATGGGATGTCCTTAACACCGCGTTTTGACGAGTCTGCATGACATCCTCAAGGATTGTATCAATCAAATCCGCCTCATCTGCGAACAGGCCAATAATTGGGTCTGTTTGTTGAGCCAACCGCTCAATCAATTCCACCATCAAGGTTTCTAAGGTCGCTTGGCGGGCGATTGCCGCTTGACGAGCTTTTTGGAGCAAAGTTATATCTATGGGCAGTTCTAAGGTTTGCATGGGATAACTCCTTATTAAAACTGTTTTTCATTATAGCATAATTTCGGACTGAGGTAAAACAGACAGTAGGCGATTTTACGATTCGGGCGATTCTACAACAACAAACGGGGCGCTATCCAAATATCGGATCGGATGCGCCCCGTTTTTCATTCTTCATTGAATTTTAGCCGCCAACCAATTTCGATTTCGATACTACCGCTCCGATAGACCAAGTGACCGCCTCCAAGACGGCTTGTCGGGAAAGTTGATGTTCAGCAAAGAAGGTCGAAAGCTCACGGTTGAAGGTCAGATGGTCGGCAAAGGCGTATAAAATACGTTTGTATTCTGAGGGCATGGGTATATTAGTCGCTCTAACGAGATCAAACATTGTATTCAGGCAGTTGATGACCGTTGCCGCGGGGTCAATATCGGCCTGACTAATCAGATACAATGTTTGGGCTACATCGCAGACTAAATCTACCTCTTGAGGGGGCGGGGCATAATTTTGCCGATCATTGCTTCCCAAGGCAATCGCTTGTTCGGCTAATTCTGGCGCACTAAAAAAGATGAGGTAGTTGTCAACTTGTAATGGTTCATCAACATCACCCGGAAAGATTAGGGTGTATAAATCAGGTGAACGACTATCCGCATGAATGGTAAAACCGATGAGCCATAATGGTTCTTTTTGAGGATTATTTTTACTTGACATGTGCATTACTCACTTAAAATGTCTATCCGCATATTTCTTTAGCTTGCTAAATTCTGAACCTGGGCCTGTCGGATGATTTTTCGGACCATATTTTTTGTCCAGAACCCGTCGAGCAAAATCTCGACCTGATTCCTCTACAAAAGGTTGCTCACCCTCAGCCCAACTTGGTATATCTGTTGCACCTTCTTTACCCGTCGCGCCTTCTCTCGGTTGTTTATATTCGCCCTCAATCATCATAACAGGTGGACTACTCTCATAGTGTACTGCAATGTTAACCACAACATAAGTAATACCCAATAATAAGATGCATACGAGTGTTGCGATAATGAAATCCCGTTTTATTGTGATTTGTGCTGTCATTTATATTACATACACCTTTGAACGTGCGAATAGTTAAAAATAGAACAAAAGTTTTGAGGATAGTGCGGGAAAAAACCAGCTTGTTTTCGAGAAAAAACCTCCCGCATAAAATGTGTCGCTCTAGCCAGTTCCGTGAACTGGCGATTGTAGGACTAACACACTGTTCACGGAGCCTTTGATATTCGACACAAATAGTGCGGGAAAAAACCCAGCTTGATTTTCCACAGAATTAACACCCTAGTGACGGGCCATAAGGATGGCTGGTACTCACTTCAATCACATCATACGTGACATGGGGCGTGGTGCGGGCAAAATAGTTCGGTTGAAGTTGGGGGTTGATCTGTTTTTTGATTTCATGAGCTAAAGCGCCATGAAAATCAGACCAGAAATCTGGACTTTCTAAATAGGGATCCATCCCCGGAAATGGTGAGGGCATAGTGTTACCTCCAATAGGAATATTATAAGGCTACGTTCAACGTACCACAAAGGAAAACGGTTGTCAATGTCAGTTCTGTCCCCTTTTGTTTGTGGCGAAACAGACGTTTGCACAAGCTTTACTTTCCGCTAAAACTTTAGTTTTGCACAAACAGATTGACATATATTTAGCTACTATCTATAATCAATACACCGCAATCATGTACTGATTTTTCGCTAAATCTCTCGCCAAGCCGCAAAGTCGCAAAATTTTTGTACTTTTCTTGGCGACTTTGTGAGAGATAATCAGTTGCATTGCGGTCTACTGATAATTGAAATTTTATTACACCACGAGGCAAATGCCTTATATATAGGGAGATAAACGATGCTAAATCAACAGCCAACTGCTCGGTATCAACGTAAATTGAAGGCCATTGTAGCCCTGGCCGATCGCTGGCAAGGCGCTATCAACAAGGAAGAATGGCCTGATCTTATTAAATTATTAAAAAAATTCTCGGGTTTTTCTAAAGGATATATTCGATTAACCGAACAAATGCCACCAGAGATTGCTCGTCCTCAGTTTGTCTTGAAACGCGGGATTGACAAACTACTCAATGAATGGAGTACTATCAGCCGAGCTTGTGAACAACGAATTGAACGGGCTGAAAACAACGGCGATTCTTTCCAACATGGAGATTTATCAGACAACTTAAAAGGAGCGCGAAAAAAATTACAGTCCTATTGTGAGCGTTGGAACGGAGAAGGAACCGCCAATCCTTACTTACCACTAAATGAACCTGTCGTCTACTTTGAAAAAGTTTACCGCCTGTCTCGGTCGGTGTATGCACCTGAGATACCGATTATCTCTATTCCCCTTGTAGATTATGATCCAGATTATAGTTACAATTCTTCAGAACCTGATGAGAAGCAGGTACGGTGGACAGCCTTGGCGCATGAGTTTGGGCACCATATTTTTTGGAATAGCTTAGAGTTAGAAAACATGGCCCAGATGAGATCAGACATGCGTGAGAAGGTGATAGATGCCTTAGCGGTTTCTGCCGAAAGGGGGAAAGCAATAATAGGTATACAACGAATACATGTATCGCAAAAAATGGTAGAGAGAACAACCTTATGGGGACACTGGTTAGAAGAGGTGTTCGCGGATGTGTGTGGTACCCTCTTGGATGGACCGGCTTACGCTCTGTCTGCCCAAGATATTGCCGCAGAACGGGTTGCAGTTGTTGACGACCTGATTAAGGATGACCATGAACACCCCGCGCCTTACCTACGTCCACTCATCTCCATACAAGTATTGGAGAAAATGGCCCAAGAAACAGATTCAGACGAGTTCCGAGTGTTGTTACTGACAGAAAATGGACTAATCAATCAACTCAAACAGAGATAGCATCGATTCTGTGATGACCTAGATAAAAAAGATTATCCACATGGTAGTTTAACCCTAACAGATTTAATTGAGGATATTGAGGTGGTCGTTAACTCTATCCTGACCGATAACTATTGGCCAGAAAATGACCAAGAAAAAGGACAAAGTCTTATCAAGAGGCTTAGTTTTTATGGCCAAGAGACGGTACCGCCTGACCTAAAGGTGCTTGTTGAAAACATGACAACGTTACCTACTTTAGGGGAAAATAACCCAGAAAATCTAGTTTTAGCAGAACCAGTTGTAGAAAGTGAAAGTTCGGTTTTTGGGAAGATATTTTCTCAGATAAAAGGGGTGGTTGGAATGATGGATATCAAACAAGAGGCGCAAAAGATAGCCGCTTATTGGGCCTTTTTGCTAGGCTTGGAATTGAGCAATGATCATTTCCATGCTCCAGGTGACTTTCATACCAATTGTAAATCCCATGATGGCTACGACCCACACTATCATCCTAACGATTCCGTTGGACAAAGCATACCCTGCGAAGAAGAGCAGTCTTGGTGGAAATTCTGGTAATTCTCAAGATTAGTTGGTTCTCTGGTGGATTCCGTGCAACTTGAAACAACGTCTACATTTAGCGGCAATCTACCCGCAAGTTTTAAACTTGCGGGCAGATGATGACACAATCCCCCGATTAGTTTTTGTATGGACATGCTCCGGAAGGATTAATATAAGAATTTGCATAACAGATATGGTTTTTGTCAGTTTTTAGACATGCACGGTCTTTCATGGCCTTAATAAAATCTAAAAAATGTTTATTGTACTCCGATATGTCACTATCGCGTTCATAATGCAACAGCCCACGCCAATATAACTGCATGGTTGGGACATCCTTGTACTCTATAGCTTCATCTAGGTAGACTTCCGTTTGTTTAAAATCTATTTCCTCTCCATGAATATGGTTAAAAAGATTGTAGAATGCTAAACAAATATACGGTTTGGCAGACGATCCATGACTTAAATCTAAGGCATCATCACAATGGTCTTTAGCTTTACTCGATGGCCCTGAATATCGCTGTTTTTGTAATAGGACTAAACTTCTGTTAACATGAGCTAATACTGCTATATCATCTTGTCCATTTTCATCCTCTAAATCAGTTTTAATTGCCCGATTAAAATCATCTAGTCCAATAGTTGGAATCTCTTCATCTGTTGATAGTTCTTGATTAAAATTAGCTACACCCAAATTGTTATACACTGCGGCCCAATCTGTCGGCAAAAATTTATTTATTTGTCGGTAGGTCTTAATAGCTGATTCATGATCACCAGCAAAAAGCAAACTATTACCCTTTAACAGTTCAACTTCCCGTATATTTTTAGATACATTTAAGGCTTGTCTTGCTGAATTACTATAGTCGCCATATTGATAAGAAATGATCCCTAAACCAATCTTAACCTGCATATCGAGCGTATCGGTCACACTGACTGTATCCGGCTCGTAGAGTTGATCAGGCTTACGTTTGTGACCCAACTCATAATTGAGCGTCATTGTATCAGACATTGATGGACTACACTCCCCCCATACTACTAGATCATAGCTATTATCTTCCCTTACTTTTCGGGCATCATCGCTGTCTTTAAATGACTGGAATAATGATATCACCTTAGCATTTTTATCAGGCCATGTTTTTACCAGTTGGTTACGCTGACTAGCGGGACAGTTTGGTAGTTCAGCCACCGCAACTTGAATCGATGATCGCTGACACGTATTCAATACCATATCATGAAGATCAGGGGGAGGGAAAGGATCAGAGCCATCTGAATTTGGTGTCATAATACCCCAGGTAATGATTCCAACCACAAGCACGATACCAACTAAGCCGCTCCAACGAACCCAACGAGGCCACTGTAAAACATGTTGCCACAGGCCGTTAAGCCAAAACATAGGATTTTTGTGTACATCAAGATCCGTTGTCGGGGTAGGCTCTTCTGTTAGCGGTTTCTCTTTGTCATCTACTACTACCGATTGCTTCGGTATGTGTTGGCGTAAATCTTTAGCTAATTGATGTAGTTCATGATGCAACGCTGTTTCTGGGTCAAACTGATCTTGTAACACCTCAAGAAACAGGACTAGGACATTCTCTCCCTGATTGTTATGGTGATTGTACAGGTAATCAATCGTTTTTTTGATTCGACCATCAACATGATCAGCTTCGGGAAGCCGATCTTGCCAAGCATAAATTCGGCTATCGACAAAAATAGCTTGCAAAAGCCCCTTGTCATCAAAATAACCCGTCAGCTCTAATTTTTCTTGCAGTTTGTTAATTAGTTCGGAGGATATGTCCAAAAGTTTTCGATCTCCCTTTGATTTAAAAGTTTCCCTATCACAACAACGAGAGTTCCATAACCATGTCACTCTGAACGGAACGATGTGGAGAAGAATCTTTCTAAACCACACCCGTTGTTGTTATCCTAAAATTTACCCTTCACAAACTCATAAACCTCTTGGGCCAACGGCTCAGAGGCTTCGATAATTTGATCCAGTTTGCCTCGATGTTCGGTTACAAAGGCTTCATCCGTAATTGTGCCTAGATTAATCAGCATATTTAAGGCCGATGTTTTTAAACCGGATTGGGCCGCTGTGACCGCCGCGCCCACGTCACTGATGACGTTACTGTTCCCCATTTCCGCGACGGGTTTAGCCAGTTCAATCACTTTCGCGCAGGCTTGAGCCGCTTGCAACGGCACGACGGTGGCCTGTTTCGAGGCTTCTTGAATCGCCTCAGTGCGAGCCGACTTCTCCTCATCGGTTGCTTTGGGCAAACGGTAGGCATCCATGACCGAGTTAAAGACGGCTACATCATCAGCGATGAGGGCGGTCAGTTGGGTGCGTAACTGCTCGGTTTGCTCTAGTAGTTCTTTCATTTGTGGCTCAACCTCAGCATATTTCTTTTTGCCGATGGTCAAGTTACAGACCATGCTGATTAAGGCCGCGCCCATCGCTCCCGAAAGGGCCGCCGCGCCGCCACCACCGGGGGTCGAGGCAGAACTGGCAAGGTCATCTAAAAACTGTTGAATTGGTTGTTGTTGAGACATAATTAACTCCTGATTAAATCGTAACACGGATTTTAGTCTGTGTATCGTAAGAATATCAACGAAGTGGCAAAACGTACCATACTTAACATGGAGAGGGCAATTCCTAACTCTTCGTAACCCGTCAAAAGGATGAACATCGCTCCATAAATCGCACCAAAAACGATATAACCGATGTTGGTTCCCAATAGAGCTTTCCCCGCCGAAGGGTTATCACTTTTGGTGATTTGATGCATGGCGTACAGCATCAATGGAATTTCAGCGACCGAGAGAATAAAAAATGAGCCGCAGAAAATGTAGACCAATATATAATGAGAGAATACAGTCGGTATCCACCCCAAACGCACCACCAGAATAGACTGTGCGGTCAACAAAATTGCCCCACCTAAGCCTATTAAACTGGTAATAAGAAAGTTTTTACGACTGGTCATGGGTTTCTTTGGCTAACTCTGCTTCTCGGACATCTTTCTCTACCTCTACCGTAGCAAAGGCAATGGCCCAACTGACAATTCCCCAAGTACCGCCAGCAATCACCGTGCCAGCAGTCAACGACCAGAGGGTAACGGGTGTCGTTGGATCACGGAAAATACCAATAATCGTCAATAAAATACCGATTATGGCGAAAGTAAGGCCCACTTTGGTTGGCCCGTCTAAACGTTGTCCTAATTGTTTTAAGTTATTCATAAAAATCGTATCCATTCATAAAGTGTATAGATACGATTTATACCGCTATCAACCTAAAACCGCAAATCTCACATCAATTTAATTATCTAACAAACGTTGGGTAGAACTGCTAATATCATCAACCACTTTCTGGAGCATCATAAACTGTTGTTTTTGGCTGGTGGTGAGTTCAGCCGGGGTAAGACGTTGAAAAGATTGACTGATTTTACTGAGAGAGGGTTTTAACTCTTGATGAATGAATCGTTCAAACGAGGCATTTTTCTGAACCAACATGTTGTTGATCTCACGTAGAATTTCGTTACTTCCTTTTAGAGAGGTTTCTCTTTCTTGAATATTGGCAAATGATTGTGCTTTTTCAACTGCGGCGGCTACCTGATTGGCAATCGCAATCAGCAAATCCATCTCATGGACGCTCCATTCGTATGCTCTCTCCCCTCGGATGCCAGTGGCTAACACACCCATCACATGCCAACTTGGAGTTGTGCTATTTTTGGCGGTGTATCGACGCGTAATCGGTACAGCGGCCAAGGAGCGTAAGCCTTCTTTATCAACCCAAATTTTATGAGGTCGATTCATAATTGAGGCCACGAATAACGGTTTATTAGTCCGAACCACCTCGCCCTCAACCTCATCATTATAGGTTAGACGACGCATGCCCTGCACGTAATTTTTTGACAAACCCGCATGGGCAAACATCCTTAATTTATCTTCCTCATCCTCCTCAACCAAGTAGAGCCAAGCGGCATCGGTATTCAAAATCGCTTTGGTTTGGTCAACCGATGATTGTAGAATGTCTGACATATCCAAAGAGCGATTAACCGTTTCGGATAAGGTCATCAATACCTGCAAATCCATGTTCTCCCGTTGAAGTTTATCCTCTAACTCAGACAGGGAAGGAAGGGTTATACTTTCTGGCGATTTTTTGGCCAGAGACTTTGTGGCTGCTAACTCCATATCGAGATTGAATCTTGCCCCTAAAAATGTCTCGGCAGTACGCCACAGCCGTTCTCGGATGGTTAAGGTCTCGGTGGCTTGAGCAGTAGCTTGACTGATCGCCATCAAAAAACTTAATTCGCTAGATTTGAAGGAGCGTTTTCCTTGCAAACCGACCAGCAACGCGCCCATAACCGTCTGGTTGACCACTAACGGAAAACTAGCCAAACTGCTGACATGGCCCGCTTTAAGGAATTGACGCTCCAAGGAGTCTTGGCTGGTTTTGTACTCCAATAATGCGCCGGTTCCCGCGACCAAATGAGGCATCAAGGCAATGGCCCCATGTCCCAAATCTTCGCCAGTCAAAATCCCGATTAACGTGGGTGTAACCCCTTGATGATAGCCTAGGGTCAGCGCGCCACCATCTGGTTCAACCAAAACAATCGCCCCAACCTTACTGTGCGTAGTTTCTAAGGCTTGGTTGAGAACTAATTTTAACAATCCAGCCAAATTTTTGGCCCGACTAGCGCGGTAGGCAAAAGTCGTTAGGGTGATGGTATTACGATTTCGCTGTTCGATTTCACTGTTGGCCTGCCGGAGTGCAGTGCGATACTGGGTTAATTCAGCCAACGCCTCAATTAACTGCCTTTCATGATCCGTGCTTGATAATTGAGTCGCACCTTCCTCGTTTGGGCCAGTATGTGAGTTTTGCTTTTCCATTATCAATCCTAGTAACGATATGGCTTATTGACTCTATTGTACGCCTAATCTTGAGGAATGTATCTAGTAGAAATGTCTTAGGAAAATAGGGATAACATAAGAAACGTGGAAAAATAAATGTCCCAATCTCGTGAAACGTGAGGATTCAGGCTACTCACGTTTTCATGTCTTACGTTTCACATCTCGTTCCTCATATTTCACGAGGTTGACGAAATATAATCGCCCCAAAAGCTAATATAAAAATGACGGCAGGCTGAGTACAATCATTCGGATTCGGATTCTTTTGCTGAACCATAGTCGCGCGCGCCCCTGCGGCTACTGTGACATTTTTGTCTTGCTGTGCCGCATCAGTCACCCGAACCGCCTCGGCCTCAGTAAAAAGATTAGCATTGTGCATGGCCGTCCCCTCACGTTCCTGAGCGGCGGCGGTGGCTGTCCCATCAACCTCACGGTGAGCCGCTACAACCAGTTGCTCAAAAGCCTCCCTCGTTTGTTGATCTGCCACTTTGGCAATAGATTGAGCTTCCTGCATCACCCGCGTCTGATACGCCTCTGCGGTTTCCACTTGTATAGCGATAAGCAGTGCCTCACGAGTACTGGTAGCTGAAAAATCTTGAAACCCAGCGGTTGAAGTAGCGACTTGGTTGACTCTAAACTGCGCTACGGCTACCACCGCTGGTTGATAAAGTAACTCATAGACCAGTGGCCCGCCCACAATCATCATAATCAGTAGAATAGCGACCAGCACCCAGACTAATATCTTTCGTCGAAAAGTAGCTGGTTTTTTCTCGACCTCTACAATTTCCGTTTGAACGGGTGGCGTTGTTTTTTTTCTCTTAAACGGATTAAGCCGTTGCCCCAAGGTCGGCTTTGCTTCCGTTTTATTTTTGACTGGTGGTATCGCTGTAACCGCGTCATCATCTTTTTTGCTTTTACGTCCAAATAATCCCATCATACACCTGCCATATTCAGTAGACTTGCTCTTAGTACCCGACAAAACAGTTAGGACACGGATAAACGCGGATAAACACGGATTTTTTAGGCTTATCTGTGTGTATCCGTGTTAATCCGTGTCCCTTTTTTCTTCTGTAACAAGTTCAATCTTTTTTTGTCCTGTACTCAGAGACTTGCTACACAAAGCATGATACCACAAAACAGTAACTTATGCCCAATCAACTTTACATAATCGAGAATTTAGCTATACTCATCCCTATGGCTCACCTAGATGCAAAACGTTGGAATCGACGCTATCAAAAATATGGCCTAACCCGTTTAACTCATCCGCCCCGACAGCTATTAACGGACTACCTACCCCAACTGCCGCAGCACGGTCTAGCCCTTGATGTCGCGGCAGGCGTGGGAGTCAACAGCCTTTTGTTAGCCCAGCATGGCCTGCAAGTGATTGCCACCGATATTTCAACCGTGGCTCTGACCTTAGCCCAACAGCAAGCCCAGAAACATAACCTCCCCCTCCAACTGGTTCAGTTAGATTTGGCTCAGGCCACCTTTCCGCCCCACTCGTTTGATCTGATTATCAACTTCTATTATCTGGAACGGAGTTTGTTTCCTATTTATAGACAAGCTCTAAAACCCGGCGGCTGGTTGATAATGGAAACCTTTGTTAAGCCTGAGCATGCCACCGAGCGCCCCGTGCATTATCTACATCCCCACGAACTGCACCATGCCTTCCAATCCATGCAGATTGTTCACTCCAAACTATTGACTCGTCTTAGCCGAAACGAGAAAGAACCCATCGAACAACTTGTTGCCCGAAAATACGCCGAATAAAAGAGAGAAGAATGAAATAATGAAGGTGATTGTTTGAGATGAATGGATTGGTGTATAATGGCACGATGACCAAAACGGATTACATTGTTTTTGAAGTAGAGTCAGAAAGATTATTAATTATGTGAGGTTTTATGCGACGATTTGATTACATGATATGTTCGGCCCAATTGATGCGGATTACCTTTGTGAATGGGCGCTGGCAAGGCACATTGCCACCCGATATGCCCAACGCCCTAAATACCTGTCCCGATGTGTGGGAATTTTTACAACAGGTCGGCAGTAACGGTTGGGAGTTGATCTCGACCAGTGCCGAGTCGAATGGAGAGAATAACCAATCTATCACCACATTGTACCTAAAACGAGAGCGACACTAGGCGAAAATCATGCGAAAAAAACTGGTTCGGCTCAGTAAATTTATCAGCCTCGTCCTACGCCACAAGCCGGAATCAGCCGGGCTACAGCTAGACCCGGCCGGTTGGGTCGAGGTGGAGGCGTTGCTCAATGCGGCTAAACAAGCCAATCTGCCACTTGATATGGCCTCGCTTGAACAGGTGGTAATCGAGAATGACAAACAGCGGTTCGCCTTTAGCCCTGACAAACAGCGTATCCGAGCCAATCATGGTCATTCGATTCCAGTTGAACTAGATTTATCCCCTCGTCAGCCACCGGATAGACTGTTCCATGGAACCGCCACTCGATTTTTATCTGCCATCAAAACTGAGGGACTAATGAGCCAAGGGCGGCTATACGTCCACCTCTCCAGCAATCAGGAGATGGCCTATAAGGTTGGGCGACGGCATGGCAAACCGAGCATCATCACTGTGCAGGCAGGGCAGATGGCTCAGGACGGGCATCAATTCTACTGCTCGGCCAGCAATATATGGCTGACCAACACAGTACCGATCCAATATCTTGAATTTGACGAGACCTGAAAAGAGTAAGACACAAATCTGAGTACAGGACAAAAAAAGATTGAACTTGTTACAGAAGAAAAAAGGGACACGGATTAACACGGATACACACAGATAAGCCTAAAAAATCCGTGTTTATCCGCGTTTATCCGTGTCCTAACTGTTTTGTCCGGTACTTAGGGCACAAATATAAACACCCCTCGTTCCCAATCTCCAGATTGGGGCAAGAGTAAGAAATCCGATTATTTTAAATGAGGCACCCATGCTCAACCCAATTCAACCTTTTTTAGACCAAGCGGGAGTCATGATTCTCGATGGCGCGTTAGCCACCGAGTTGGAACGTCGCGGGGCCGACCTCAACGACCCACTCTGGTCGGCTAAAACGTTGCTCGAAACACCCGACCTGATTCAGCAGGTGCATTACGACTATTTTGTCGCCGGAGCCGATGTGGCGACGACGGCCACCTATCAAGCTACTTTTGAGGGGTTGGCTCAACGAGGTCTCAATCAAACTCAAGCCGAATCGCTGATGCGATTAAGTGTGCAGTTAGCCACCGACGCACGAGAGCAGTTCTGGCAAGAATCGGCTCATCAGGCCGAGCGGATTCGTCCCTTGGTAGCGGCTTCGATTGGCCCGTATGCGGCCTCGTTGGCGGATGGTTCGGAATATTGGGGGAACTATAGGCGTACTATAGAGGAATTGATGGCTTTTCATCGGCCTCGGATGGCATGTTTGGTTGAATGTGGGGTTGATTTGTTGGCTTGTGAGACGATCCCCTGCCCAGAGGAGGCAGAGGCATTGCTACGATTACTGGCTGAGTTTCCGCACCAGTCGGCTTGGCTCAGTTTTAGTTGTCGTGATGAGCGGCATGTTTCTCAAGGAGAGCTACTGGCTGATTGTGTTGCCCTCGCCAACGACTCGCCGCAGATTGTCGCGGTCGGGCTGAACTGTACTCCGCCTCGCTACGTGCCGTCTCTACTCGCTTCGCTGGTCGATGTGACCGACAAGCCGCTACTGGCCTACCCCAACAGTGGCGAAAATTGGGATTCTACGACAGAATGTTGGCTGGCTGACCCTGACTTTGCCGATTTGAGCCGTCCGGCCCAGCAATGGTATCAGCATGGCGCACGATTGATTGGTGGATGTTGCCGCACAACACCCGCCGACATAGCAGCCATTAGGAAAGCGATTTAGGCAGTTCGGCGATTCACGTTTCGCACCTATCGCACCAACTCGATCAGGGCTGTCTCAACCTCTTTGTAAGCGGTATGAATCTGGAGCAGTTGTTCAGCCGAAGAGTTCCCCAAACCAGTTCGACTTTCAAATTCAAACTGCTCACACAAACTAGACAATCGCATCGCTCCAAAGGTCGCGCTAGTCGATTTAAGACTATGCGCGATACGACGAACATCACGGGCATCGTTTTGATTAACCGCCGATTGCAACTCAGTCAACTGTTTGGGGACTTCTTCTAAAAATACGTCAATAAATTCAATAAACATCTCTCGTTCATACTCCCCTAACAGTAGACGTAGTTTGGTCAGGTCGATAACGGGGACTTTGTTTTGCGAGGTATCAGTTTCGGATGGTGAAGCGGGAACAAAGGCTTCAAGATTGCTTACGGCACTGGATTCAAATAGCTTATTCATCACCGCCACCACCATCTCGCTACTAATACGAATCGTTTCGATATAATCCTGTTGCTCCAAATCGAGATTAGTCTCCAATAATAGACGAGACATGCTGACGATGGTATTCAGCGGCGAAAGGATTTCGTATGTCTGTAGTTCTAATGGCTGAGATAAATTCTGTTCAGATTCTAGTTGCTCGATACGCGTTTGAGCCGCGCTCAATTCAGCCACTAATCGCTCTTTACTTTTATCTATATCATTCATACTTTTACTCGCTTCAAATCCAATATAGAATACAGCTTGATTTTACTACACTCCGTTATGGTGACAAATATTAAGTAACAGTTTTCGACTTATCATGATTTTAAGGTATAGTTAAATTTGTCGATTGAATCGCGGATTACACAGATTAAGACTTAGTACCCAACAGAAAATTTAGTCTGAACTAATTATCACAGAGTTCCTGTTTTGGTAGTGGTGCAGAAGTAGTGAGAGGAGTGCAAAGCTTGCTTTGCATGCAAGGCAAGCCTTGCACTCCGGATTTCCCCATCACTACATGTGCAGGACTACCCCTGTTTTAGCCTTCCCTAAGCCACTTTGTCGGATAGCAAGAAATCTGTGTAATCTATGGCTTAAATACTTAACCATGTTAGAATTTTATAGGAATTTAACCAGCTTTGGAGGAAAAAATGAAAATTGCAATTGAGTACTGTGTTCATTGAAATTATTTACCCTATGCCACCAGTTTGGCGGCAGAAATTAAGGATGCGGTGGAGGTCGAATCGACCTTAATCCGCGGTAGTCAGGGGGTGTTTGAGATTACAGTTGATGACGCGCTCATCTTCTCGAAAAAAGAGCTAGAACGTTTCCCTGAACCGGGGGAGATCGTCTCGAAACTCAAAACGATGCTTTAAGCTAAAACGTTTTGTAGGCAGGTACAAAAATTACTCGCAAAAAAAGTAAACTCAAAAAAACTCGCTTCTTTTACAAGGAGCGGGTTTTTGCTTAACCGCCTCATTAGCTCATAAAACAACTTGACAGTTTCCCTTAAACAAGCTACAATTTTTGTGCTTTCAGAAATTACTGAAAGTTCAATACAAACCTGCATTATTAGCTATATCTAACAAGATTGACATGATCGACAGGATTTAGGGTAAAAAATCTTGTTAACTCTGTCGTATTTTTGTCCAATAACCTCTACAGAAGTTCTTGCTACCCGACAAAGTGGCTTAGGGAAAACTAAAACAGGAACACAGAGTTTCACAGAGAAGCACAGAGTGACACAGAGTAATACAAAAGAAAAATAATTCGTTTTTTCTCTGTGAATCTCCGTGTTCCTCTGTGAAACTCTGTGTTAATTAGTTCAGATTAAATTTTCTGTCGGGTACTAAGCAGGAGTTTATCGTTTCTCAACAAAAACAATTCAGGACACGGATAAACACGGATTTTTTACCTTATTCGTGAAAATCTGTGTTTATCCGTGTCCGAAAAATTGTAGTTTAATGAATCGACAAACTTTTGCCTCTATTTGGATACGTGTATCAAAATGTCTAAACAATCGTTTTCTTTAGCGGCGTTTTATCAATCCGCCACAACCAATAATTTACCGGTTGCAATGTGGCAACCTCCAAATAGTACCCATAAACAGGCCGTCACCGATTTGTCGGGCCTAGACCAACAACTTCAGGTTGATTTTGAGCAACAACGGCCCGGTTTTGCCTTCTCCCCCTTCGTAAACCGTAATGCCGAGGCCACGCTGTTTATTCGAGCCAGTATCCATGCCACTCAAACTGATTTGATTCATTATGACGAATTGACCGATACGACCATCAAGACTCGTTTTTTAGCCGATTATGAACTGTTTGCCACCTCTGCAACATCTACGCTCAGGTGGCATGTTCCTGAACAATCCAAACCATTAACCTCTTATAATGAAAGCCAATTTTGTCATTTGGTCGAGCAAGCCATCGACTACATGAACCGAACCAGCCTCAAAAAAATCGTCGTATCGCGAGCAATCGAGGTGCCGCTCCCCGCTGAGTTTGAGCCAGTTTCAGTCTTTGAGCGGCTCTGTCAGGCTTACCCCCGCGCCTTCATCTCTTTGGTCTCAATTCCCCATGTTGGCTCATGGCTGGGAGTTAGTCCCGAAATTTTACTAACCGTTGATGATGAGGCCCTAAAAACTATCGCCTTGGCTGGAACACAGGCCAAAAAACCCAATATACCTTTATCCGATGTAACTTGGGGTCAAAAAGAGATTGTTGAGCAAGCGTTAGTCAGCGATTATATCCGGCATTTTTTGCAACACTTGGGAATCCAAGACTATTCCGAAGTTGGCCCTCGCACTGTGGCCGCCGGAAACATCGTCCACCTCAAAACCCAGTTCACCGTTCCGGCTCAGAGCAACCAGCAGACCTTGCTCAAACTAGGCAACCAGATTTTAAACAGTCTCCATCCAACCTCCGCAGTGTGCGGCATGCCCAAACGAGAGGCGCTCGATTTTATTCTGTCTCATGAAGGGTATGACCGCGAATTTTATGCCGGATTTTTAGGCCCAGTCTGTTTAGATAGTCAGTCGGCCCTATTCGTCAACCTGCGTTGTATGCAACTGCTCAACAACTCGCTGGTTTTATACGCCGGAGCCGGAATCACGCCCGAATCGAATCCCCAA
Source organism: Anaerolineales bacterium HSG24 (assembly GCA_030377895.1). Lineage (GTDB taxonomy): Bacteria > Chloroflexota > Anaerolineae > 4572-78 > J111 > JAUCGB01. Next base: position 33,520 of record JAUCGB010000010.1, on the reverse strand, counting down.
GCCGAGTGGCGAGAAACGGTCTTGAAATCAAAAACCTTGTTATCTGTTCTGCAAAACTAACGAAATCTGGCTTTATGGGATATTTCGGGCAAAACGAGTCTTGATTATCAAATTTGCTACCAGACAGAAAAGTTAGCCAACACTAATTAGCACAGAGTTTCACAGAGGAACACAGAGTTTCACAGAGAAAAAGCAATTTATTTTTTCCTCTGTGCCCCTCTGTGCGTCTCTGTGAAACTCTGTGTTCCTGTTTTAGCCTTCCCTAAACCACTTTGTCGGGTAGCAAGAGCCCGGAATCTGACCGTGCAACCTACCATCACCAATCACCATTTAACCCATAATTTAGCCTATATCTGCGCCCATAAAGGGATGAAACAGGTCATCATCTCTCCCGGCTCTCGCTCCGCGCCGCTAACAGTGGCCTTTGCCCGTCAGCCCAACATCCATGTCCGCATAGTGGTCGATGAACGGAGCGCGGCCTTTATCGCCCTTGGTTTGGCACAACAAACAAGGCAACCCGTCGGCCTCGTCTGTAGCTCTGGAACCGCCCCGCTCAACTATGGGCCAGCCGTCGCCGAGGCATTTTATCAACAGTTGCCCCTCATTTTGATGACGGCTGATCGTCCCCCCGAATGGATTGACCAACGGGATAATCAGACCAGCCATCAACCTCGCCTATTTCAAAACCATGTCCGAGCCAGTTTTGAGCTACCTGTTGATGTGCGTCACCCCGACGCATTGTGGCAGGCCGAGCGGACGCTCTCCGAGGCGTTGAACCGAGCGACATGGCCGTTTGCCGGGCCAGTGCATATCAACATCCCTCTCCGTGAGCCGCTCTATCCCGCGCCGGATGTGCCATTTGAGCCATTGCCACCCCCAAAAATCATCAACCAAGCCCCAATTGAGCAGAGACTTAGTCAGACAACATGGGACACGCTCTTGACCGATTGGCGGCAGCGCGCAAAGCGGCTCATCATCGTCGGCATGCAGAATCCCGATCCAATCTTGGCCGATGCTCTCGCCCAACTTCAGCAGAAACAAAATGCCGTCATTTTAGCCGACCTGACCGCCAACCTACATCAGGACGGTCAATTTATTTATCAGGCTGATTTAATGTTGAGCCTTCCGCATGCCGACATCCTGGCTCCAGACCTGTTGATTACCTGCGGTGGGCCGGTTATCTCCAAACAGCTAAAACTGTTCTTGCGTCAACATCGCCCCCAAATTCATTGGCATGTGGAGGTCACTGACCAAGCACCCGACACCTACCAAAGTCTGACCCATCATCTGTCGGTTGAGTCAGACTATTTTTTCAGTCAGCTACTGCTCGGCAGAACTTCTCCGGTAGTTAAAAATCCTGTAGATGCAGGTAGAATGTCTGCACGCCAATCAAACTACCAGCACCAATGGCGACAACGTTATCAAACTGCCACTAACTGTTTAGACCAATTTCTGGACGAAGCCGATTTTGGCGAATTTACGGCCATGCACCATGTTCTGAACGCTCTGCCTGCACCGAGTCGCCTCCAGTTGGGCAACAGCATGCCAGTACGCTATGCTGATTTAATCGGCCTCGCTGGACAGCAGATACAGGTCAATGCCAATCGTGGCACCAGCGGTATCGACGGCTGTGTCAGCAATGCAGTGGGTGCGGCCTTAGCCACCGACCAGCTAACTACCCTGATTGTGGGCGATTTAGCATTTTTTTACGACCAAAACGGCCTATGGCATGATTATCATCCAACCAACTTACGGCTAATTGTCATGAATAATCAAGGCGGCGGCATTTTTAGCCTAATTAACGGGCCGAGCAACCTGCCTCCCTCCGAGTTGACCAACTATTTCACCACCCCGCATCAACGCACTGTCCGTCAAATTGCCACCGATTACAATTGCGACTATTATTACAATGATGATGAAATCAGCTTAATCGAACTGTTAGAGCAATTTTTTGAACCAACCTCCAAACCCGCTATCTTAGAGATTAAAACAGATCGGCAGGTGAATATCGAGGTTTTTGAGCAGTACAAACGCATGTCATCATGACCAACTGGCCGCACCAAACAATTGGCTCACCCGACCAACCTCCCATCGTTTTTCTGCATGGTTTCATGGGGCGAGGCGAGGATTGGCAACCGATTGCCGAGCCACTTTCTGAGCGATACTACTGCCTAATGCCCGACCTGCCCGGTCATGGAAAACATGTCGATTTGCCTCTGGATACGCCCCTCGACTTCGCAATGATTGCCGCCGAGTTGATCGCTTGGCTCGATGAAAATCACCTGCCCGCCGTGACCTTGGTCGGCTACTCGATGGGTGGACGAATTGCGCTGTATACGGCCTACCACTATCCTCAGAGAATTACTCAAATGGTACTAGAAAATGTCAACCCCGGCCTGAGCGACGCATCGACCCGTCAACAACGAACCAATTGGGATGACGAGCGAGCGGCAGAACTGCTCGACCTTGGTTTGGAGACGTTTCTGGAGCGATGGTATAACATGCCATTGTTCGAGTCGTTGCAACACCAGCCTGATTTGTTGACCCAACTAAAACAGAATCGCCGTCACAATCAGGCCCGTTGGCTGGCTAAGGTGGTGGCTGACCTCAGCCCCGGACGGCAGGTCTCGTTGTGGGAGCAGTTGCCCTACCTCAACCAGCCTGTTTTATTGATGGGCGGCGCGCTTGACACAAAATATGTCGGCCTGTTGACTCGCATGCAGACCATGCTTCCGCAATCTGAATTGAAAATCATTGCTCACACCGGACATAACGTTCATCTTGAGCAACCAGCATTGTTTATAAATCATTTAACACAGTTTTTAACGCAAGGAGATTCTCATGGATAATAAGATTGATTGGACAACATTAAAAGAGTACGAAGATATTCTATATCAATATTATGACGGTATCGCCAAAATCAGCATTAACCGCCCGCAGGTACATAACGCTTTCACCCCCTTGACGGTCATGGAGATGTCGGAAGCGATGGAACTATCGCGGCAAAACCCAGATGTGCGGGTGATTGTTTTCTCCGGCGAGGGGGGCAAAGCCTTCTGTAGCGGCGGCGACCAAAAAGTTCGTGGGGCGGGGGGCTACGTCGGCGAGGACAAAGTACCACGCCTAAACATCCTCGACCTACAGCGACAGATTCGCTCCTGCCCCAAGCCAGTCATCGCGATGGTGGCTGGGTGGGCTATTGGGGGCGGTCATGTTCTGCATGTGGTGTGCGACCTGACCATTGCCGCCGATAATGCCAAATTTGGTCAGACCGGCCCGAAAGTGGGCAGTTTTGACGGTGGCTTTGGCGCGTCCTATCTGGCTCGGATTGTGGGGCAGAAAAAAGCTCGCGAAATCTGGTTCTTGTGTGACCAGTATGACGCGCAAGAGGCGTTGGGCATGGGCTTGGTCAACAAAGTAGTTCCACTGGATGAGTTGGAAGCGACGACGGTAGCATGGTGTCGCAAAATTATGGAGAAAAGTCCCTTGGCCCTCCGCCTGCTTAAATCGGCCTTTAACGCCGAGTTGGACGGGCAAGCTGGTCTGCAAGAACTGGCCGGAAATGCCACCCTACTCTACTATCTGAGCGAAGAGGCCCAAGAGGGCAAAAACGCCTTCTTAGAAAAACGCAAGCCAGACTTCTCGAAATATCCTATGTTTCCGTAGTAAAATTCTCGGCAGTGGTGCAAAGTAGTGATAAGGAGTGCAAAACTCGTTTTGCAGGTACTCCGGATTCTGCCATCACTATAGATTCCCAGATAATATTTTTGAGTAACGGAGCAATTTTCCCGCAAGTTCAAAACTGGTAGTGCTGTTACCTTGACTGATGGGACATCGGAATAAATCCCGATGCTAATAGCTTAAGCAGGCTAAAGCCAGCTAGATAGGCCGCTTCAGCGGTCTTGAGCTTTTAGCCTTGTGGCTTTAGCCCAAGGTTATCAGTCAACAGGTCAACACTACCCAAAACTTGCGGGAAAATGATGAGTCAAAATCTTTATCTTTAAATCTGTACTTGTGCAGAACTACTGTTTTGTTACTCAATTGAAAAAGTTTAGACAAGCAAAAACCCTCGTTTTTTTGAGAAAACGAGGAGTTTTTGTTTTCAATCAATGACCCAACACAAAATCAACCGCTTAGAAAGTTTCAAATATGCCTTTGCTGGGATTTGGTTTACCTTAAGAACTCAACGAAATGCCCAAATCCATACTGTGATGGGGCTGATTATTGTTTGCGTGGGGTTGGTAGTCGGACTGACTCGTTTGGAGTGGGCGATTATTGTGCTGACGATGGGGTTAGTGGTAACGCTCGAAACCATCAACACCGCCATCGAGGTAGCGATGGATCATCTCACCCCAGAAATTCATCCTCAAGTAAAAATTGTGAAGGATACTGCCGCCGGAGCGGTTCTGCTCGGAGCGATGACGGCGGTTATTGTGGGTCTGTTGCTGTTGGGCCTGCCTCTGCTTGATCTGATATTTGCTGAAAACTCCGCAGAACTCATCCGATGACCTTGCTACTCGACAAAGTGGTTTAGGGAAGGCTAAAACAGGAACACAGAGTTTCACAGAGACGCACAGAGGGGCACAAAGGAAAAAATAATTCGCTTTTTCTCTGTGAAACTCTGTGTTCCTCTGTGAAACTCTGTGCTAATTAGTTTTGGCTAACTTTTTTGTCGGGTACTGAGTCCGATGACTACTTTAGATTGGGAACGAGGGGTGAAGGTGTGCGACATCTTTAGTATCTGGATATGACACGTTGGTAAATCTCAGCCGTTTTTTTTGCCAGTGTATCCCAATTATAATGACTGATCACTTTTTGTCTACCTGCTTGCCCCATGCTGGTTGCAGTTTCGGGGTGGGCAAGTAGATGGTTAATTCGACAGGCAATTGATTGGGTATTTTGCGAGACCAGATAGCCGTTAATCTCATCATCAATCACCTCTCGGACGGCGGGAATATCAACCCCAATGACCGGCTTGTTGAACATCCATGCCTCGGTATAAACCCCGCCAAAACTTTCTTGATTTGATGGTACACACAACAAGGTGCAAGCGGATAACGCGTCGGTTTTGGTTTGTAAATCAACCGTACCGATTTCGATAATCCGTTGTTCGGATTGGGGCACGCTTTGAAACATTTTTTGCGAATATCGAGTTTGCGGGCCGATAAAGACAAAATAACTATCGGGCCACGATTGCCAAACTAGGCGTGTCGCCTCAAGGAGATAGCTGATACCTTTGTAGCGATATTTCTGCCCCAAAAACAGAATCATGGGAACTTTATCAGGAATCTGGTATTTTTGCCGGAATCGTGTCCCGTCTCCATGATCAGCAACATTTGGCCCGTTTCCGGTCACAAAAATACGTGCTTCCGATACGCCTAGCTGAATCAAGGTCTGCTTTTCGGCCTCGGTTAGAGCGATAAGCGCGTCGGCTTGGCGATATAAATCGAGATATTGACGATAGTTCCAACCGACCCAACGAGGATGGTGGTAAGGCACAAAAACAAACGGGACATCCAACTGTCGAGCCACTTGGAGCGAGGCAAAACTGAGCGGCTCTCTGCCGATACGGCTATTCTGAATCAGGTCAACTCCTTGAGCCAAGCGGTGGATTTTAGGTCTTAGCACGGCGGCAATTTTGCTGATAGCGACACCTTTGATGGCATAATATCCGAACACATAAGGCCACAAGCGATACCGTTCAGAGCGAGTTAGGGCTATTCGTTCAACCGGAACACCGTCATAAACATAAAATTTGGGTGTCGTAGGAGCGCAAAGTGTGGTTCCCAGTAGCCAATCGGTGCGATGTTCATCCCAATGGGTGAGAACCTGTACCGAACATTCATTGGCGATGCGCTGGGCAATCCGATGGGTGTGGAGTTGCGCGCCTCCAATGGCGGGCAGATAACTGGTGGTTGTGTAAAGAATTTTGTTTAAATGTGGCAATATATCACCTATTAAAGTATTCGGGAACGAGATGACTGTTGATTCAATGACCTGCTACCCGACAATGTAGTTTAGGAAAAGCTAAAACAGGAACATAGAGTTTCACAGAGAAGCACAGAGGGGCACAGAGGAAAAAATAAATCGCTTTTTCTCTGTGCCCCTCTGTGTTAATTACAGGCGAACAACCTTAATCCGAAACTTGTACTTCTTGCGTTCTCGACGTTTCCGTCTAGCCTCGGCCGTTCTCGCTCTCGGCGGCGACGGTCTGCTCGGCGACGAGCCGCTATCGTTTGGCCTTTCTTTACTCTGGCTTTGCGTTTTTTGGCCATGTGACACCTCCTGTTATGAGGACATTATGCCTCCACAACTTTCTTATGTCAATATCAATATGTGTGTCGACTCTACACATACAGACCATAAACTTGAAACTAATCTCGGCAGAACTTCTCCGCTGAATCACCTGAATTGCTGAAACGCCGAATCGCTGAATCATCTAACATTGGCTACAATTGTCCATAACCATGATCGTCAACTTAAGACTTGACAGGTTTTAGAAACCTGTCAAGCCTGATTGATTCACAATTCACAGTTCATAAGGTGGTTACATAATGCTTCCTATTCCGGCTAGTGATGTTCCCTTGGCCAATTTCAACAGTTTCATTTTGAGTTTGGTTATCACAGGTTATCTACTCAGTATCCCCCAAAAATCGAAAGTAGCCCGATGGTTGTTAGCTGTATTTATCAGCATGACGGTTTTTTTCCTCGCTTCTGTCTTCCTCCACCCAGGTTCAGTTATAGTTGTCCTACTTCGGCAATTGATTGGCCTCCTGCTGATTCAGTTTGCCTACAACATTACCCCGCCCTCCCAAAGGGAGCAAAGGGAGCAATGGGATAGAGAAGCTCGGATGGCCCTGTTTATCTCCACTGGTTTAGTCCTGTTTTCTATCTGCATATCTATTTTAGGTTTCCCCGTTTCACTTATTAGTATACTCACCACCGGACTGATATTGTGGACAATTATCATTTTTTTGCGTCATCTTCAATATTGGCGGGACAAACGTCGAAGTTGGTGGTATTCGTTTCGTCATCCACAAACAACAGAAGTTCGGGTGGTTCGTAACTTCTTGCTCTCTTTTCTGTTCTTGTTCGCCAGTTTTGGCATGCCCATCGGGGGATTGTTTAGACTGACTCACCCTCAAATCAGCGCGGCAATAAACATCAGCCTATTGCTGTTTATGTTCAGTTTCACGCTTAGTTACATCAACTATGCCTCCGAGCAGGTGACGCTAATGGTGAAACTAGTTGGTATTTCGTTGACCACGATTCTGATTATTGTGGGCAATATCTGGCTGTTGATATTACCTGTTAGCGAGGCCCTATTCCAAAATGAACATTTGCCCTACAACAACTACACCTTTCGATTTGAACGAACCCAGATTGAACCAACTGCCGCGTCTAGCTATCGCGTAACCGGCATACCGAGTCTGTTTGATGAACAGTTGGGCAACCCGTTACCTATAACCAATATGATTTCACGAGAATTACCGTTTATTATGCCATTTTTTGAAACCGAGCAGTCCGACCTATTTATTGTACCGCAGGGGGCGCTGACCTTTTCGTCCATGCCGTATCTCCCCCGGATGCATGGGCCTTTTGTCGATCCAGCGATTTCTAGACCAATGATTTTCGGGTTTACTGGGGGACGGCTTCAACTTAACCCCCATACGGGCGCGATCTATTACAAAGCCGAGCCGACGCGGGTGTTGATTACATGGCAAGACCTGATGATTGTCGAGCCACGAGAGGGTGAGCCATTTACGGTGCAGGTCGCCTTACATCAGGATGGCACGATTGATCTCACCTACCACAATTTCCATCTGCGGGAAAAACCGATTGACCTACGTTTTATTTACGGTTTCGGCCTGACGACGGGAGATGAAACTCAGGATGATTCGGTAACAACAAGCGATATGTTGGCCTATCAAGCTGAACCGGGGCGAGGGGTCGTCAATAATTTTAGAGAGCTTTTTTGGCATAACACAGCCTACCTATCCAGAGTGACAGATTTAACAATTTTAGCCAGTCTGTTGATTGTGTTTGGCTACCCCCTCTTTTTCCGAGCCAATCTGATTCGCCCCCTAAACCGACTCATGGCCGGAATTCGGCAGGTCAACCAAGGTAATCTGGAGACGAATGTACCGGTCAGCGTGAACGACGAGCTAGGCTTTGTGACCGACTCCTTTAACCAGATGGTGGCCTCGTTGCAAGAGGCCAATCAGCAAAAAGATATCCTCAACCAAGCCTTAAAAGAGAGCAACCAACAACTTGAGAGCCGAGTCGAAAAACGTACCGCCGAACTCCATGTCGCCAAAGAGAAGGCCGAGGTGGCGAACCAAGCCAAGAGCCGCTTTTTAGCCAACATGAGCCATGAACTACGCTCCCCGCTGACGGCCATCATCGGCTTTTCGCAACTTCTGCGCCGCAAACAGGACACGCCGCCGAGTGAACAACAGGAGCATTTAGGCTTGATTCTGCGAAGTGGCGAACATCTGCTGACCCTGATTAACCAAGTCCTCGACCTGTCGAAAATCGAGGCCGGACAAATCACCCTCGACCAGATTGATTTTGACCTCCACCGGATGATTAGTGATGTGGAGGATATGTTTGCCCTAAAGGTAAGTGACAAAGGAATCAACCTCGTTACTGAATTGGCGGACGGACTGCCCCACTACATTTGCACCGACGAGGTCAAACTGCGACAGGTGTTGATTAATCTCATCAGCAACGCGGTCAAGTTTACCAAGGTGGGGCAGGTTACAGTTCGGGTTGCTCTGGTCGAGTGCCCCTCAATCCTTCCTACGGTCAAGATCGGTTTTCTGGTCGAGGATACTGGCTTCGGCATCAACGCGGCGGAGATAGACAAACTGTTTGAGCCGTTTAGCCAAACCGAAACTGGCCGACAGATGCAAGAGGGAACCGGCTTGGGTCTGCCGATTAGTCGTCGGTTTGTTCAACTGATGGGTGGAGAGATGACAGTTGAGAGTAAGTTTGGGGTTGGCACAACCTTTAGGTTTGAAATTCAAGTCACGTTAGCCGAACAATCTAAAATCGCCAATCGCCAATCTAAAATCGCCAATCTAATCATTGGATTAGCCACCAACCAGCCAACCTATCAACTACTGCTAGTCGATGATAAGGCGATCAATCGACGGCTATTGCGGGAACTGTTAGCCCCCATCGGCTTTGCAATTTTGGAGGCCGCAGATGGGCAGGAAGCGGTCAACATGTGGGCCGAGCATCAGCCCCATTTTATTTGGATGGACATGCGGATGCCCGTTTTGAATGGATACGAAGCCACTCGGCAGATTCGGGCCAAACCAGAAGGTAAAACCGTGCCAATCGTCGCCCTAACCGCCAGTTCGTTGGAGGAGGAGCGGTTAGATATTTTGGCGACTGGCTGTAACGATATAGTTCGCAAACCGTTTCAAGACTATGAGATTTTTGAGGTATTACAGCAATATTTGGGGATTGAGTATCAGTATGCCGACCAACCGACATCCGAGCTAGAATCAACTCCACCTCGCGACCTGACCGAGGCCGACTGGCAAGCGATTCCAGCTGCCAAGCGAGACCGACTCATCCAAGCTGTGCGCGCTCTCAACATTTTGGAGATTGAGCATCAGCTTGAGGAATGGCAGGACAAGCAACCAGAGGTCGCTACTCATTTAAGCCAGTTGGCCGAGCAGTTTGACTATCGGGAGATGTTGGCTTTGTTGAGGAATGAAGAATGAGGAAAATGAGGAATGAGGAATGAGGAATGAGGAAAATGAGGAATGAGGAATGAGGTAGTGAGGAATCGGGCCTCGTTCCCAAACTCTGTTTAGGAACAAACTTGACCCACTTAAACAGTATCGTAATGTAGGATTCCGTTGTGCCTACTCACCGTAGGAATAAGTTCTACCTAAGTTGCCAAGCGACCCCCTAAATAGTATGATATGATGCGAAGAGTGACAACTTATAAATGGATATCTTGTTACCCGACAGATTGGTTTAGGAAAGGCTAAAAACGGTAACACAGAGGCTCACGGAGACACACAGAGTTTCACAGAGAAAAAATAAAACTCTTTTTTAAAGAACTCCGTGTTCCTCTGTGAACCCCTGTATTAATTAGTTCAGGCTAAAAAATTTTGTCGGGTAGTAAGATGGAGATTACTGAAAAGGTGTCCTATGCTAAACAGTTCTCAAAACATCCTCGTGGTTGACGATACCCCGGACAACCTACGATTACTCATAAAAATCCTCTCTATCTACGGTTACATGGTACGTCCTGCCCTCGATGGAGAGTTGGCCTTTATGGCTATTGAGGAGAAACTGCCCGACCTGATTCTGCTCGATATTATGTTGCCCCATACTGACGGCTACGAAATCTGCCAAACCCTCAAACAGTCGCCCGAGACCCAAGATATTCCAATCATCTTTATCAGCGCCTTGAATGAGGTGTTTGACAAGGTGCGCGGTTTTTCGGTGGGCGGGGTGGACTACATCACCAAGCCGTTTCAGGAACAAGAGGTACTGGCTCGCGTCCGCACTCATCTCATGTTAGGCTCGTTGCAACAGGAGCTACAGGTCAAAAACGAGGCCCTCGAATTGGCCAAAACCAGCCTCGAAAATGAGGTTCAACAACGCACCCTGGAACTGGTTGCGACTAACGCCACCCTCAAAGCCGAAATCGCCCAGCGGGAACAGTATCAAACTGAAAAAGAGTATTTGCTGGCCACGGTGCGCCAACAGAGCGAGCAGTTACATGGCCTGACCAACTGGCTCATGAATCATTATCAGCAAGAACGGCAGACCGTAGCCCAAATCATGCAAAACCAGATGACCGACCAGCTGAGTCAGATGAAGAATGACCTGCACCGCATGCAGGGGGTCTTACGTGAGGATGATGAGACTCTGCCCCATCATCTGCATGGGTTGGCTCAACGATTGGCCGACACCGAGCAGGTCATGGCGCAACTGACGGCCACCCTGACCCAACCAGCCTCGTTTGAAAACGAACTGAACCAAAATCCCCACTTTAATCTCAGCCCCAGAGAGCAGGAGGTTTTGCAACTGTTGGTCTCTGGCAGAGCGAACCGCGAAATTGCCCAACTGTTACAGGTTGCCACCTCGACCATTGCCACCTATCGCAACCGAATTATGCGTAAACTCGGTGTCACCAGCACCGCCGAGTTAGTACACCTCGCCATGCGACATGGCATCTCGAAGCGGTAGATACTGCTTCTCCTGCGAGGTATGTAGTTTTCCTCGTAGGTGTTTGGTGCAAAGGAATGGGTATTAATTAACTTGTGCATGCGGGTCATGAGAGTGGTTCAATCTTAAAGAATGAAGAATGAAAGCGGCCCGATTCGATTGTCGAATCGGGCCACTTTGTTATGTATTCGCTTATTCGCACTATAGATATTCAGATAATGTTTTGGAGTTCGAGACCCTAAAGGTTTTAGAAACCTTTAGGGTATGTCCGTCTGAGTAAAAAACTTTATCTGAAAGACTGTAGCTACGCGTCGTCGCATATTTGCTATCATCACCTTTGCCCAGTAACAGTTTAAATAGGATAATTGAAAATATTCAAATCAGCACACCCTGTATATAGTAGTTCGCTCTTTGGCAAAACACTATATACAGGTGTCGAAAATCTTGGAAGAGGCTGATTTCATTCAATTGTTCAGTTTTTAACTTTAGCGCGCAAAGGTAATGCTATGTCGTTATCTGCGACGATATTCAAACCATTCTAAACGCGGACCGTCAAAAACCAATGGCATAAGATTTAATATATCTCGTCCAAGAATACCCATGTTTTGCTCAACCAATAGATACCGTCCTCGAAATGTACGCCGGCAACATAGAAGGGTTAGTTCAACCGCTTGGGCAAAACTAACAGTACCATCAAACCCCATTAATTCATAACGTATATCTGAGATGATTGCTAATCCCAATTTATCAACAGTCGTTTTGGGTATCAAGGTTACATCAGCCCCCAAATCAATTTGCATAGGTACATCTAACCATTCGGCATTTGTTGCCTCATTTCGTAGAGTGACGTATGCCACAGGTGCCGCCGGGTCAAAATCAATGGTGTTATATTTAGCCATCTGTAAACTCTTCAACGATTGTCATTTCCTTTTTAAAATCTACGGCTTGTTCACGGTGTGTCAAGCGAGGACTCATAATGTGAGGAGGTTTGTCCGGTAATTTTACTTCATACGCCAACTGCTCTTTTTTATCAGGCTTGAAATCTTGTAGTTTCAGACCTAGATTTTGTCGAATCTCTTCTTCAAATAGATGTGGCTGTTTGATTCGTTTGCGGGTGAAATAGACAAAGTTGGCTATTTCAATCAAAGCCTCTTTAGGTAACCCTCTGATGCTCTCAATGATAAGCTTCTCGTATGAAACTTGTTGTAAAGTCATTTAACGAACTCCTTTCAATCTAAATCCAAGATGGGATTTTCATAAAGAGAGTATACTCTCACAGTTCTGGATGACCAAATAACTTATATCCAACGCCTTCAACTCCCAACCAGAGAAGAATGAAGAATGAAGAATGAAGAATGAAAGCGGCCCGATTCGATTGTCGAATTGGGCCGCTTTGTTATGTAGGAATCGGATTTATGACCGCTAATCAAAAGACCCGCGAATTATCACATGTAGGACAAACTTTGAACCAAAAAATGTTCATTGTCAGGCGACTCATTCGCGTCAACTGGATTAGCGGTTTTATTCTGCACGCCCCCACTCTCAATGAAGTGGCTATTGTAGCATACAGACCACAAACTTGATCTCGGCAGAACTTCTCTCTCCGCTAAATCACCCGAATCGCACTAGCTAACGCGTCGTCGCTCCCAAATTGTCCATAAACAACTACAAAATTGTCCAGTTTAGGCGACAGACAAACCCGTTTTTTTTTGATATACTTAAGAAAATCACATGCCTACTGGATTCGGTTAAGGTTGAGTTTACGAGAACGGGCAGTTACCCCTATTTATGTAAACGTCCCACACAACCAACAACCAAATAACCCATCAATGCAGATATTAGCCGCTCGTCAAGGAGAGATTTTCCATGAATCGCCAACGTCGTAACAATCGCACCAAACTGTACGGTTTATTAGCTCTAATCGGTCTTGTTTTACTACTTTTATGGCCTACGTTCACCGCGGCCATGCCCTTAACCGCCAAGCACCAGCTTCTACGGGCCTGGCGATTAGCCAATGACATCGGAGTTTATGATTACCACACCGATGTTTTGCAAACGACCCACCGGACTGAACGGTTGGTCAACGTAGGCCGGCATGCCGAAAACAAACGCATATCAGTTGAAGGTAAACTGAACCGGCATGAAAATGAGATGTATGTAAAACTGCGTGGCTTGCAAGCCGGCACCACTTTGGAAATAAAATCCGAAGATGGCCAGGCCGTAGGGCGAACCCGTGCTACCGACGACTGGGTTGAAATGGACGGTCAGACTGAACTGTTCGCGCCCGGTGGCGACCCGATGGGCTTCCTTGTGGCCGCCGAGAATATTGAACTGTTAACGACCAGCCAATATGATATTGACTGGAAATCTCCACGTTACCAGAAACCGACCTCAATTTATAGCTTTGACCTGAGCGGTGTTAAATATGCTCGCTACATGAAAGAGAAGATGAAAGAGCAACTCCAACGTGAAGGCGAGTTGCCAGCCGGCGTAGATTTGGAACTGGCCGAAGAATATTTGAAGATGAAAGGTCATGGTGAGATATGGCTTAATGGTGATGGTTTGCCCCTGCGCCAGATTATCCACATGGAATTTCCGCCGGAAGACCATCAAGCCGCGCTCAAATGGGTCTCGGCTGAGATGACCACCTATTTCGATAATTGGGCCGACACCGGCATAGAGCATCAGATATTCTGGATTATCCCCCGTATCGTTGATAACCCAAACATTCTGATAAATGACCCAATTTCCCTAATCCCCACATCCCACACCTTACTTCCTAACCCTGACAATATGCAGATGTATGGCTTCATGCTAGGCATGACCTTACTGATGGTCTCCTTTGTATTGATGAGCATTACCCACCGTGAATCTAAGAAATATTACGCCGCGGTTAGTCTGTCGGTGATATTCTCCATGTTGTTCACCCCCTTGATTCAGGCTAATCAATACCGTGATTTCAACCAAATACAGATTGTTAAACAAGCAGAGCAAGAAACCCAGCGAGAAGACCAGAAAAAGTTTGAAGCGTTCAAGGCCGAAATCTCCGGTCGAAACTTTAATCCTCACCAGAAACCGGTCAAAGAGATGAGTCCCGGCTTTAGAGAGGCCGGCCACATCGAAGGTTTGAATCTGCCCCCGGCGATTCAAGCCCAATCCACCAGCAGTGAGGATGAGGAAATCACCAGTAACACCGTCTGCGATAGTAGCACCGACACTGACGGCGACGGCCTCATGGATGATGAAGAATGTTATGAACTTGGTACTGACCGTAGTGACGAAGATAGTGATGGCGACGGTATCAGTGACTATACCGAAGTGATGGGCTTTACCTCTAGTGATGGTCGGAAATGGTATCTTGACCCCCTGAGTAGCGATAGTAACGGGGATAGTATTGCCGATAGTATTGAATGTCCTGACCTAGTGGATGTTGATTTTACCCCAACCGGCACCACCTGCCAAAACACAGATGATGACAATATTCCAGATGTGTTTGATTATGATAATGATGGTGATGGGGTACCGGATAGTGTCGATGGTTCTCCAAACTATCGAGGTGATGTGAGTACCAATCTGCAAAGTCAGTTTAACCTACAACTGTCAAGTTTCCAAGCTGATAGCCCAATGGTCGTTGATTTTGAACTCCGGCCTGAGGATGTCAAATATCTATGGTATGCTGACAATGTGTTGGATTGGCCGACGGATGATGCGGATGGTCAAGTAACACGGGTCAATGATACTACTTTTGAGGATACGGAGGGGCTTGATAGTGATTACAGTTCCCTCAATAATGCCAGTAATGGGGATATTATGGTGAGTGCCATGTTGGAGATTAAGATAACTCCCAGTATAACCAACCCCACCGGTGGCCTGCCGGTATCCGAGAGTTATACCGGTACGATTGCTTATATCGATGATGTTGATAATTGGCTTGACCAAGATGCCTTAGATTTGTATGGCATTTCCGTCAGCCAAGATGAAGATTACAGCCTCTATGTTTATGTTCCTTTGAGTGTATTAGAAGATGATATTGGCGATACGCCGGTCGCCTGGTCGGGCCAGATGTTCTACCGACCCAACGGAACCGATTGGGGCAATAATCATCAAGTCCGCTTAATGTGGATGATAAACGCCATGGCCGATACCTGTAACACCGATGATATGACCGACAGCGATGATTATGATGATTGGTGTGACGCGGACAGTGGTAATTGGGAATATGATGGTGTCACCGTCGTCAAGACCTATTACCAAGATTTCTACCTGACCGGTCTATCGGTACGGGAAGATTATGGCATGGATGTGGCCATTGCTCGCCAAACCGATGCGGCCTCTAGTAGCAGTCTGTATGAGGATGAAAGCTATCTTTGGTATTTGGGAAATGTATTACAATATACCTTCTTGGAAGGGCAACGTACCACCAGTAGCACTGGTAGCCGCTTTGACCTGGCCGAGATTGTGGATAGGTTTGATGAGGATAACAGTATCTACAGTACCGGAGCTGATGAACGTTGGGGACTAGAGAATCTTGATTTCCGTTCCTACAGCTATGATGATTATGTGACTGGCATGGATGAGTTGTCGGATGGTGATTTGGAAGCCTCACTGAATGATTTTGGCACGGTTAGTGATGGCACCATCGTCAACCTGCTCTTTATCCGCGAAGAGAATTTCAAGTCAACTTATTTG
Organism: Anaerolineales bacterium HSG24; assembly: GCA_030377895.1. GTDB lineage: Bacteria > Chloroflexota > Anaerolineae > 4572-78 > J111 > JAUCGB01. The sequence goes on along the minus strand of JAUCGB010000010.1, from coordinate 17,632 downwards.
GATGATGATACAGCTGTCTCTTTCAACGATAGCATCCTAAAGGTTGATTTGAATGATGTTGATGAAGAGGTTTACGGCTCCATCAACATCACCCCCTACGAATATACCACCGATGAAGGCTGGGAGAGTTATGATGTTTATGATTACCTTGACCTGTTAACGGTTGATCTATACAACATGTTTGACACAGACGACATACTGACCATTTTAAATGGCGGAACTATTGATGATAGTGACAGTGAAATTGCCATGAAATACGGCGCGGTCAGTATCGCCAAAAATTTCTATACGAGTCTTTATCAGGCCCCTAGCGATGTTGTTGAAGTTAATAGCGAACCTGCTAGTAGTGAGGTGGTTGATAATGATGCGATGGATATAGGGACGACTGATGGCCTGATACAGATTATCCAGGTATCTGTTGTTGTCATGCAAGACGGTATAGAAAGTCAATTGGAAGTGGTTGTGAGTGATGCCACCGAGTTAACTAGTTTTAGTTCAACTGAAGTTGTCCTGGAATATGTGGGTGTAACCGAGTTTGATATCTTGGAAGCAGATGATGCTGTTTTGGATATAATTACGCTTTCCGCCGGATCAGTAGCATCGCTCACTAAATGGGCCTCCAAACAATGGTTTAAGTCATCAAAATGGATTGGAGATGTTGAAGGGATAAGTGACCTTAGTGTGGGATGGTCCAAAAATCTTAAAAAATCTGTGGCTATAGTAACGATTGTGGCTTCAGTCATTTTGATTGGTATTATGTACATCTTTGGATTAGAGGACACAACCTATGCAACTTACGCTTTTGCGATTATTGCCAGCTTGAATGTTATTAGTGCTGCCACCGCATTTTTAAAGACATTTAAAACGTATCAATTATATAAAGGATACACCATTGTTTCTGGTTTTGCCAATGCTTCTAAAAGCATGGCTAAAACGGCCACAGCTATCTCAAAGGTGGCTAAATTCGGCGCGGTGGTAGGCTTGGTTATTGATGTTGTCATCGCCATTGGCATCTTCTTGTATGCCGTCATTGGCATGGGCATTGAACCCGGCTCAATTGAGTTCAACATGTTGGTGGCAAGCACCATCGCTATGATTATCGTGGCCGTCATTCTGGCTGTCATCTCGGCTACGGTGATTGGGGCTGTTTTCGTGGCTATCCTGGCCTTGTTTGATGCCATCCTCTACCTAATATGTGAGTTGACCGATGCCGACAGTGATAGCTTCTTGTGTGTGGGCCTCACCGGCACGGTGACCTCGGCTATTGCGGACATGTTTTACCAATATGATATTATACCCGACCTAGACCATGATAACCGCATGCAGATTAGCATTGATGACACCGATTTGGTCAATGAGGATGATGGTTTTCAGGTCAACAACCAGATAACCATCAGTGGTGCGGTGACCAATACGCTCTACATTGATGATGATACCGTCACGACCGTCGTTTGGTATGCTGGTGGTGTTAGCACTTTTACGGCTATTGTCACCTTTGGAATCTCTGCTGTGGTCGATGTCATAATCGGTCTGGCGAATGTCGATGATTATGCTGATGAGATGAATAAATCGGCTTTTGCCTACTATCTACAAGATAGCGAAACCGACCAACATGGAGACCTTAACCAAGGAGATATCAGCTGGGTTGACACCGGCAATTTACTCGATATTTTCAATACGGATGATGCAGGCTATTATCAAAGATTCGATTTTGATGGCACATTCACCCTTAATGATGCCGGGCTAAATCAAATGACGGATGTATACTTTACCGAATCGGCCAATCTGCCGGCAGTTGAATGTTGGAATACTTTCTTCACAAAGGGATGTGCGATGAAAGAATATTCCTACTCCTCCCACAGCGACTTGAGCGAGGATTTCGTCTTTGATATTTTCCCAGAAACCATTGAGGAGTTCTACTCTTTGGTTACTACCGATAGTGGTGGCACCAGCTACGCCCAAGATTGGGATGACAGCTTCCCCACGCTGTATGATGCTGATGGGGATGGTCTGGTCAATCAAGAGTTGGGTGGTGTTGACCCCAACGACAACTCGTGGGACACCGATGGCGATGGCCTATCCGACTATTGGGAATATGAAAATGGTTATGATTATGAATCCGCCGATGGTGATGGCGATGGTCTAGCCGATTATTGGGAAGAGTTCCATTACACCGATTCCTACGATGCCGACACTGATGGTGATGGCCTGACCGATGGCGAAGAACTGTTCCATCCCGAGTGGTTGAACCCCTATGACAATAGCGATACCACCTTCTCCGGCGGTTGGACAATTGTGTTTGATGATGCTGGCAATGAAACATTGGTTCAGCCAGACCCAAATGATTATGATTATGATACTGATGGCATCATGGATAATTTTGAATATATCTATGGCTACAACCCCAACCTGTCTAATGAGTTGATTGTCCTGACTTTGGATGCAACCGTTACCTTGCCGGACTACCCCACAGCCCAAGATTACGTCAAACCGGGTGACACTATCAGCTATGAAGCTAATGTCAAGAATGAGCTAGACAGTCGCTATGCGCGGGGCTTGCTGGAGGTTGAATTACCGGTTGATGTGGTTCAGAAGCAAGAGCCGTTTGATACCTTAGCCCCCTTAGATGAAGTGACCATCAATGGCGCGATTCAGGTTGATAGCAACATCCAACACTCGATGGAAACTAGCATGACCATCCGGGCCGGAGCCTTGATTGATGACCTCTCATCTGACCATGTGTTGTTGATGCACTTCAATGGTGACACGAATGATGACTCGATGCTGGGTAATGATGCCACTTGTAGCGGTTCAGCCTGCCCCTCCGTCAGTAACGGCGTGGTCAACTTTGATGGCTCTAACGACCAGTTGACCATTCCGTATGATTCCAGTTTAGACTTGTCCGCTTTTAGTGTCGGCATGTGGGTTAAGCCGGATAACAAGAAGAGTGACTATCAATTATTGATAGGCAAACAGAATGACACCGGTAGTAAACGAAACTTCGTCATGTTTCTTTACCCCAATTCAATGCGGGTTCATTCGGGTGTTTATCAAAGTAACTGTAGCACCGCTAGATCAAAAACTAGCACCGGCTCTCTGAATGAAGATAAATGGAACCATGTGATGATGACCTACGCTACAGGCACTGGGGCCAAACTCTACATCAACGGGGAGGAAGATTCGACCAATAGTTCCTATACCGATACGCCCTGCCAGAGCGCGCAATCAATCCACATCGGTAAAGAGACCTCAAAGTGGCAAGCGTTTGATGGCTCAATGGATGAAATCGAAATCTACAACTACACCCTGACCGCCGACCAAATAGAAGATATTGCCAAAGCACCGGTCTTCCATCTAGCCGATTGGTATAGTAACGGTAGCGATGATTCAATCTACGGAAACAATGTTCGCACATCAAGCAACTCCGGTGTCTCCAGCCCATCATCGACTAGCGGCATTGTCGGCGATGGTCTGAGCTTCAACGAGAATCATGTGCTGTATGCTGACCCGAACGATAACCTGGCTTTGGGCGATAATGGCAGTGATTTCAGCATGAGCATGTGGGTTTATCCCAACACTAGCTACACGCCGGATAATGACCACTTTACCACTTATGGTCAGGTGTTGCTGGGGCGCACCAGAACTGACTATAAGACGGCTTACCCAACCCTCTACATAAAAGGCCAAAAGCTGATGGTTCGCTTTGGTCATGCCGATGGTAATGGCTACTGCGAATCGACCTCCTCTAGTGGCTTGAGCTATAACACCTGGCAACATATCGCCGTCACCTTCATCAACAACCAATTCACTTTCTACAAAGATGGGGAAGTGTTCGACACCGATAGTAATTCAAGCTGCAACAATGAAACCCCCTACTCTCGCAACGAATTCTACATCGGACATGGTTTCCAACCGACTCTCTATTTCGACTGGCTTGATTTTGTTCGGGATGGTTCTTATGAAAGTGAGAACGAGCAGTATATCTATACCAATGGAGATACCGATTTCCCTTGGTGGACATCAGGAAATAGTATGCAATCTGGCGACACTTTCTCTATGAATGATTGGGCCACCACCAGTAACGATTCGATTAAATATTGGTTGTGTGAACGGGAGGAAGATGGCAATGGTGTTGAGTGTAGTGGGGATGATACACTTATCGAGGAAACCTTCTACTACTACAACCAAGGGTCTTACTCCAAAAGATATACTGACGATGAAACATACAAGTGTGGTGTTCTTGATCTTTTTACTTGTAGGAGAGATGGTTTTGATGAGACGCTCTACTACGATGTCTACAACAATGCCTTTGATGGCTACATGGATGAAATTAAGCTCTATCGAGTCGGTCTTGATGCTGATGATGTCAAAGAGCTATACAGCGGCGACATCCGCGCCCTAGAGGTCAAGTTTGATGAAGCCCCCGGCTATGATGTCTTTAGCGACAGTTCCGGCAATGATAACTATGCCTACTGTGCCAGTGATAGCACCTGCCCCGATAGCGGGATTCCGGGCCGAGATAATCAATCTGCTCGTTTTGATGGCAACGATTATCTTACCCTAAATGACGCACCAGAACTTGATGAATATACGATGGCCGCCTGGATTTATCCCACCCCGGATGACACCGGTTATCACGGCATTATGGGTTATCAGGACGGTGGTAGTGCAACCAACCGTTATCCGAGTATGTGGGTTAATCAGCAAACAAAGATTCATGCCGGCTTTGGTAATGGTAGCAGTTGGTACAGTTTCACCAGTGGTGATGTGCTAACGCTCAACCAGTGGAACCATGTGGCAATGGTTTATGATAAGCCGAATCTAAAACTATATGTCAATGGAGTTGATAAATACACCAAAAATGTTGGTACAAGAACGCCTTATCATTCTAGCTCTTTCAATATCGGTAAAGTTAATGACAATAACTACTTTGAAGGCATGATTGATAACGCGGTTATCATTCGCGAAGCTCTCAGCAAAAACGATGTCGAAGATTTGATGCAAGAAGCCCCCGTCTTGAATCTCCATCTTGATGAGGAAGCCGAATCGACCACTTTTGCCGATGACAGTTATCACAACGATGCCACCTGCTCCGGTAACAGTTGCCCCACTGCCGGCCTGAGTGGGCAGATGCGGGAGGCGGTGCAGTTTGATGGCTCTAATGATTACCTCAGTGTGTCAGATAGCAATAACCTTGACTTGAGCAATTTCAGTATCAGTGTGTGGGTCTATCCTGAAAGTACGAACAGTAAATATGGAACGTTAGTAGAAAAATCGGCTAGTGGTACCCGCAATTTTGGGCTATACCTTTATCCCAACTCCACCAAGGTAGAATACAGTATGCAGAAGAGCAACTGTAGCTCATGGGTTAGCGGTGTGACATCCGATTCTTTGGTGGAAGAGCAATGGAGTCATTTGATGATGACTTTTGATGGGGAATACTTGCGGCTCTATATCAATGGGATTCTCAATAGTTCCAACTCCTACACCGGCACACCTTGTCAAAATAACGCTTCGGTTAAAATCGGTTCAGCAAACTACGATGGCATGTTAGACGAACTGGCTATCTACGGCACAGCCTTAGATGATGATGAAGTGGACGAAATCTATGAATATCAAGCCGCTTGGTACGACACCTCTTACCAGCAGTTGATTTACATTGATGCTGACAATCCTATGGTTTACCTTGACCTGAAACCGGACTACATCTCGGCGGATAGTGGCCGGATTATGGCGATTTATGCCCACGACCCAACCACCGACATCGAAAAAGTGCAGTACAAGGTTGATGGCGGCTCGTGGCAAGATGCCACCGCCGATGGTCAGGCTTGGACATTCACCTACAACGCGGTCACACCCGGTCAACATACGGTGGAGGTCAGAGCGTATGACTCGGTGGGCAATGATAACTCATCAAGCAAAACCTTCACTGTGGATGGCGCGGCCCCCACGGCCAGCCTTAGCACCAATACATCCGGCGTGCAACGAGTTACCGACAAAGGCTACGACCTAGCCGGCACCATCTCCGATGACCAAAGTAAGGTTGACCCCAGTTCCTTATGGGTCAATGTACGCCATGCCAATGGGCAATCGGTCAGTGGTTATAAGCCGATAATGTCAGCCTCCGGTCAAGCACGTGGCCGAGCATCGGATAAGGGACGGTCTCGCCCCTTGCCTAGTAACGATTTCAATTGGGTCGCTAAGTATCCCTTCCCTCATGATGCTTACGGCGAATACACTGTTCAGGTCAGCGCGGCTGATAGAGTTGGCAATGCTGTCACCCAAACGGTGGGTACGGTCAAACTGGATAATTTCGGCCCAAGGGCAGATATTGCGCTGGACGATTCGAACATCACCGACACCAATAAACTGCTACATGGCACGGTCAGTGATGTTATGTATCCGCCGAACAGTAAAGTCATGCATTTCCACTTTGAAGAGGCCAGCGGCGCGACTGAGTTTGCAGATAGTGATAGCTATCTAACAGCCAGTTGTACCACCAACTGCCCCACTGCCGGAGTGAACAGTAACTACGGAACTGCGGTGCAGTTTGATGGTAGCCAATATCTGACGGTTGACAATGATGACCTGCTTCAGTTTGAAGAAGGTAGTTTCTCCATCGGGGCTTGGATTTACTATACCGCCAACAACAGCTATAACAACATCATCAGCCGTAAATCGGCCGGCGGAACAGCTACCGGTTGGAGTTTGCGCTTGAGCAATAGTAAGCAACCCGAATTCTTTATGGCCGATGGTTCAACCCGCTGGAATGCGATAGGCCCGGCTTTATCAGCCAATACCTGGTATCACATCATGGGCGTGGCCAATACTAAAGATGAGATTGTTCAACTGTATGTTAATGGTAAAATAGCCAGCACCGTTGTGAGCTACACCGGCAACATCAGTAACTCAACCGATCTGTTGATTGGCACTTGGGGCGATAAAGGTGACCTATTCCGCGGCATGATTGATGAACTGGTCATCTACGACCGATCTTTAGACGCAGAAAAAATCTACAACATCGCCAATCCCATGCCAACCGGTATCGCCGATATGCAACTCCGCTTCCGGCATGCTAGTGGCACGGTCTGGCCGGATATCAACCCGGCCGGCATTGCGGCCTATCTACCGATGGATGGTCGAGAGGTTATCGATATTTCCCATAACGGTCATGATGTAAGCTGTAGCGATTGTCCCCACACGGAAGTAACCGGCAAGCAAGCCCAAGCGGCTAGTTTTGATGGTGTGGATGATTATCTTGATATGGGAGCCACCGCCGATGCTGTCGGTCTGGATGGCAGTTTTACAGTGGCCGCCTGGATTAAAGGTGACAGTTTTAGCGGCGATCATCCCGTTTTAGGTACGGATGCCACCTCTTCAAATAAAGGGTTACACCTGCTGATTAGAAATGGTAAGCCGAAGATGGGCTTTTATGGCAATGATACCAACGGTAACACCACCTTAACGACTGGACAATGGTATCATCTCGCTTGGCGCTATACCGCCGATACGGGCGAACAAGCCATCTTTATTGATGGTCAATTGGATAACAACGCCAATACCGGTCATGCCGCTTTCCAAGGCACGGGCCAGCTCCTCGTTGGACGTTGGGGAGGTAGTCAATACTTTGACGGCCTGATAGATGAGCTAGTCATCTTCAATCGCGCCCTGCCTAAAGACGACATCCAACGGATAATGGGTTCACCATGGAAATCGGTCACGCTGAATCAAACCAACTCGCCTTTCAGCACCTGGCAATACAGCATGTCGGAAGGCTTGGAAGGGCCATTCAAGATAGACCTGTTTGCTACGGACAGCGTGGGCAATCATAACTATCTGCCGGAGATCTGGGGTGGTGGTATCGACACCCTCGCTCCGTTGGTCACGCTCGATTATACCGGACTAGGTGGTAGCTACGCCTGGGTCAGTTGTACGGCTGAAGATGCCAACTTGAGTACCGATGGGTGGGTCTGTCCGGGTGATTTGGATCCGACAACCGAAACCTATCTGGATGATGATTGGTTGGATAACACTTTCAGTGGGGTCGATATATTAACCGGCCTATCAACCGACTTGCAAACAGTCCAAGTTTCTGATAGCTCCATGACCGCTTGTGATGATGCCGGACATTGTACGACCGCCACCTATCAAGCCGTCCCCGGTGGAGCCAGCGAGAATCTGCGATTGTGGCTCAAGGCTGATGCCGGCACGAATACGACCACCGATGGCGCATCGGTCAGCGGTTGGAGTGATTACTCTGGCAATGGTTATATCGCCAACCAAAGCACCACTGCCGACCAGCCGACCTATCTAGCCGATAGCATTAATGGCAACCCGGCGATTAGCTTTGATGGTTCAACTGATGACTTGAAGATAGCTAACGGTATCTTTGGCAATGCCACCCACAACGATGTGAATGTCTATCTGGTGGCTCGAACCAATGTCAAACAGAATAGTTACACTTTCCTAGAAGATGTTAGTCCAAATAGGGTTAGCACCCACATTCCTTGGCAAGGTAATGATTTGGTGTTCTGGGATGCGGGAAACAGTGGCAACGACTATCGTATCTCTACGGCCTGGGATGATGGCGAACTTGGCATGCCTTATCTGTGGAGTTTCCTCTACAGCACCAGTAGCACTGCCGAAGGAAATAAGCAGGATATTCTGCGGAATGGCAAGAATCTGGTCAATGACACGACGGCCAGCAGTTTCACGGGGCAGGGCAATGATTTCTGGATTGCGAGTAATACTGGTAATAGTAACTTCAATGGTGACATTGCCGAGTTGATTATCTATGATGGCACCATGACCAGTGATGAAGCAAACCAGATTGAATCTTATCTAGCTCTGAAATACGGTCTGACTTTAGAAGCCGGCCAGAACTACGTTGATTCATTCAACAATACCGTCTGGAACACGACCAACAACAGCAGTTATCATAACAACGTCGCCGGCATCGGGCGGGATGATAACAGTGGTCTGGCTCAGGCAAAATCAACCAGCGTCAACAGCGATGCCATCGTCACGATTGCTAATGGCGATGACATCAGTAATCCGACTAGTATTGCCGATAATCTTAGCTTCTTGGTGTGGGGTCATGACAATGGCAGTATGCAAGATGTTATCAGCAATACGACCCATACCCGGCTGACACGAGTTTGGCGAGTGCAAGAGACTGATTGGCTCAATGAAGTCAGTCTGGCCTTTGATTTGACCGGCTTGGGTCTAACTCGGGATGATAGCCAAGTCGCTCTACTGATTGACAGCGATACCGACTTTAGTGATGCTACCGTGCATACAACCGGTCGGGCTGTCAGTGGCGATGTGGTCTCCTTCACCAATATTGATTTGGCTGATGGCAACTATTTCAGCCTCGCATTGAAGGAAATTGAAGCTACTGATAATCTGGCTTGGTTAGCTTTTGAAGAAGCTAGTGGAGCTACCAGTTTTGCCGATAGCTCTGAAAACGGACACACAGGTAGTTGTTCCGCCTGTCCAACTGCCGGACAGACTGGAGCAAACGGGTATGGACTTGATTTTAACGGTTCGGATTATATATTCATCACCGACAGCACCGACTTTGACTTTGGTTCTGGCGCGTTCAGTATTGCCATGTGGTTCAAGAAGGAGCAGGACGGTCGGGGCGATATCTTCGTATGGAAAAATAGTTCTAGCGATGATTTTGGTGTTATCCTAAATAGTGACGAAACTGCGAAAGTATTTCTCAAAATAAATGGTAGTGGCGGCATGGTTGTCAGCAACGGCTCAACCTTTAGCCTGAATGAGTGGCACCATTTCGCTCTGGTACGTGATGATAGTGGGAACATAACCACCTACATAGACGGCGCGGCAGACGGCTCCGGGAGCAGCACGGCCAACCTGACTAACATCGACTCCGGCACCAACTTATGGTTCGGGTCTAACCACAATAGTTCTAATAGTCCTACATTGGGTCACAATGGCGGGCTTGACGAAATTGTTATTTACAGTCGTGCCCTCAGCCATATTGAGATAGCGGCTCTAGCCAATGATTACTCTCCCGCGGCAACCCCAACTCCTACCGCGACACCAACCGATACCGCAACACCTGCACCGACCTCCACGCCAACGCCGACAGCCACGCCGATAAATGATGAGAGCGTCTACAGCAATGTCTCTGAGGCAAATGAGTACACCCTCGTCTATGCGCTAGATATTCCGGCTAATGCTGATTATGACAGTGCCGATACGCCGGCCTACACGGTTGATAATTCGGCTTCGATTTCAGCCGGTAGCTTTGACCGCATCGCCTACTATCTGGAACTTGATGACGGCACTGAAACGACTTGGGCTTATGCGTCGATGGATGCCTTCGCTACCGATGCCAGTAAGATTGGCCTACCGGTTGAGGCGATGGGCGTAACGTATGAGCAAGCAGTCGATAACATGAATGTCGATTCTAATGTGGTCAATGTGACTGATGTGGATGGTATCACTACCGGTTATATTGAGTTCTGGCATAACTGCTACAGCAAGACGGCTAATTCAAGTACCGGTGGTAGTAGTGATCTGTTTGACTTTGATGATACCATAACCGGAGCCTCCTGTTACGGTTCATTCCAAATCCATAACACCGGCACTGGCGAAACTATCATGGCTTGGAATCGTTGGGCGCAGAATAGTAACAATGATGACATCGGTATCTATAATCGCTCTACCAGCCATCCCGATTGGACGTTTGCCCAAAGCTCAGGTAATTATCAAACCCGGACGCTGTATGTCTTGGTACGTGAGAACGAACCTACACCAACCGAGACTGCCACGCCGACTGAAACAGCTACAGCAACGACAGTCCCGGCTGATACAGCTACGCCAACGACTACACCAGCCAGCCGTGATTCTCAATCTTCGATTGGAATTGATGAGACTAACTCGCACCTCATCTCCAACTACAACTCGTTCCCACGCTCTGCGTGGGAACGCATACCGGACGCTCCGCGTCCAGCCAACCAGACAACTGATGTTGCTCTGGACACAACAGACTCCGGTATCCTAGATGTAGAGCGCGGTTATGAGAATAAAATGACAGGACGCAGAGCGTCTAGTATGCGTTCCTACGCAGAGCGTAGGAACGAGGCTAACGAGGCTAGAGTTCTGGACGCGGAGCGTCCGGCAAGCGTTACTACGCAGAGCGTAGTAACCAGAACCAACCGCGCCAAAGTCATCACTCGGCGTGAGAAACTGATGAACGGCTTCAGCCTGATTCTGACTCCGACCATGCCGGCAGTGCTGACCAGCCTGCAAGCCATCAACATCGGCGGCTATGTCAGTAGTACGCAGGGCGTTAGCTCCTTGGACGTGACTCTGAATGGCGCGACTATCCATAATGAAACATGGGGGGCTGGCACTAATGATGCCAACTGGTCAACCAACTGGACACCGACCAGCGAGGGCAACTACAAGTTAGCCAGTTCACTGACCACCGCGTCCAGCACTGTCATCACCAACCCAACCCAACCGGTCATCCATGTCGATCTGAATGACCCGACCTTGACCATCGGCACAACCAGCCTGAACAGTAGCAACTTCCAATCCGGCGGCATCGTCATCACTGGTACGATTAGTGATACGGTAGGCATCAGACAACTGGAAGCCAAAGTCAATGATGGCGTATGGCAATTGATACCATCCCCCCCATTGGGGGGGACAGAGGGGGGGCGTTACACCGCCATTCTCTACTCTCAATCCTCAACGCACAGTTCCTACACCTTCACCGTGCGGGCGATTGACATGGGCAACCATGCCGTCACCGTTCAGAAAACGTTGCAATCCGACACAACCGCACCGGCCGATTTCAGCATCTCGCTCATCTCAGCCGGCCAGACGGTCATGCCGGGAGGCACGATAGATTGGGCCAAGAATCCGTCCGTGAGTGCCAACTGGACAGACAGTGCCGACGCGGTCAGCTACCGAGTCGAGTGGCTGGAATATCAAGCCAGCACCAATAACTGGACAGTCGTTCAGAGTGATACCATCACTACCAAAAGCGACAGCTATCCAGCGAGTGAACCGCAAAAATTGTCGGTACGAGTCACAGCGATAGATAGCTCCGGCAATGAAGCAACTCGTGAGTTTGGTAGGTTCTATGTCGATTATGGAGAGACACCGGTTTATGTAGGACAGGCTTTCAGCCTGCCCTCTCGTTCCCAAACTGAGTTTGGGAACGAGTCGGGTAGCCGCTACAACGGTTGGCTCAACAACGCCTGTAACCTCATCGGCCAGGATAACCGCATGGAGAATCAGCAATCGCCTCTATCGGCATTCGACCAAGCGCAGAAATTCTACACCGCGTGGGATGGTTCTGGCTTACGGATGAATTGGACAGGGGCAAATTGGAAACATCAAGGCGACCTGTTCATCTATCTGGATACGAAGGATGGTGGCGTGACCACCGCCTACAATCCATACAATGAGACTACGACCAGCGTGGGTGTTTATCTGCCCACCGACCAAAGTAGCAATGAGCAGATGGCCGCCGATTATCTGGTATGGGTACACCGTAGAAGTGACATCACCAAAACCGTTACGGTAACGGATGAAGATGGCAACGCGAGTGAAGAAGTTGTCACCATGCAAGCCTCTCTGCTCAGTTGGGATGAAGCGAACAGTGATTGGGCTAATGTCGATGGTGATTGGGGCTATGATTTCGGTGGCTTACGAACCGATATTTATCTGCCCTTTGCGACACTGGGCATCAACGACCCAGCCGCGCAATCGCTGGACATGGTGGCTTTGGCTAGTGAAGAGGATGGCTTGCGACTATGGGCGACCATGCCGACTTATAACAATGTCAACAGTGAGGATGTTATCGGTAATCTAGCCAGTGATGATGTGGAAACTTTCACCTTGTTGAAAAAGTATGAGTGGCGTTCGTTGGGCGCGGATATCTGTCCGAGTGGTGTCACTAGTACCGGAGCTAGAAAGCGACAAGGCCAGAGCGATACGATTCAGTTCAATGGGGCTGACTTGTCTGCTTCGGTAGTGGCCGACCCAAGTGGTGTCGGTTATGGGGTGTTCCGTGATAACATGATATTTGCCCACAAGAAACTTTTCCCTGCTGCTGCTGATTGGGATGCCGCGCTATCCAACTTGTGTGGAGGTCAACCGCTAGGCCCACCACCGCCGGGAGGGATGCCTCCAGCGGATGGTACACCTTCGCCGGATGGCACACCTTCACCAGATGGTACACCTCCGCCAGATGGCACACCGCCACCACAGCAACGCCAAGGGGAGCAACCTCCACCGGAATGTAATCGTGCGCCGAGTGATTCCCGTCCAAATGAGGATGAAATCAATACCCGGACGGAGTTGGCCCGTATCTTTAGTGTGGAGCATCCCAAAGTTAGTAATGGGCAGACCATCAACTACAAGATACAAGTGGTCAATAATGGTGAGAAATCAGCCAATGGCCTGGTTGTGATTGTCACGGCTCAGGCGTTGCTTCGCTTGATAGAAGGCCAGCTTATCACACCACCAGGGCCGCAAGGTGGTCAATTATATGAATATCGGGTTGATGTCGGTACACTGGCCGCGGGCGAAACGAAGGAAATTCCGTTCAGTGGTACAGTGGATACGACCTTCAATGCCGAGCAGAATAGTGGTTGGGTGCGTTTACGAGTGGTCATCTTTGATGAAACCGGCGACCGTCACCATCCGGCTGAGGATTTGTACATTGACCATGAGATTGATGAAACCGGCCCGGATTATGTGGAGATTCAAAGCCCGGTTGATTTGATTGGCTCTGGTCAACAAACGGTGCGAGGCTTCGTCTCCGACCAATCTTCCGTGCCGAATATCCAACTGGACATCAACGGTCAGCAGAAGGATTGCACCAACACAACCGGTGCGAACTGGTCTTGCTTGGTTGATATGGGAACGCTGAATGATGGCGATACCGTGACCACCAAAGTCAAGGCCACGGATAAGTTTAATCTCGATAGTGAATGGTTCAATGGGCCAACTCTCATTGCCGATGGAATCTCGCCAATCATCAGCTTAACTGAGGTGACATCTAACACTCTGGCCGATAATATCATCGGGCCGGATGAGGCTATCCTAAGCGGTGAGTTAATCGACAATCGTCTGGCTGGGCGAGTCGAGGTGTGTGATAATGGTGTTAGTAGTGCCGACTTTAGTCGGCAATCGACTGAAGTCGATACTACGAACGGTTGTCAACTGGCTGAGTTGATAATCAACCCGGATACGCTGACCCAAACCACCTTCATCTACAATGATGACACCAGAGATAATCCGATAGTGGTTGGTAGCAACACGACTTGTGGAACTAACGAAATGTTACGAACCTTCACCATCACCGATGAGTTCACCATCGCTGATTTGAATATCGGTTTCAACTTTAGTCATGAGTTCCGGAATGATTCGGTTATATTCCTAGAATCGCCAGCCGGCACACGGATGGAGATAATTTCCCATGCCTCGAACAATGCCAATCTGGATGTACTGTTGGATGATACGGCTTTGACTAGCATCTTCCTTGATTACGACTTGGAAGACCATGACATTAGCGAGCCTTACTATGACAATGTACGAAAGCCTTACAAAGATAGTTTGCATCAGTTCCGGGGTGAATCAGCCAAAGGGACTTGGACGTTACGCATGTGTGACAACTATCCCGATAGCGATGATGGGTTGTATTATCACAGCCGACTGATTATGCGGACAGACAAGGTTCAGGCCGATACGCAAGCCAGTTGGGAGTATCGGCTAGGTCTGCCGAGTGATGTGGAGAAGGTACAAAAATCACTGACCATCTACGGCTATGACAGTGTGGGTAATCGCAGTGAACCGCTCAACGTCAGCTTTGAGATTGATACTAAGAGTCCGGTGATTAGCGTGACCACTGCCGCACCGTTTAGTGATACGAATGTTACTAGTCGGTTGGGTGATGACGAAGAGTTCGGAAGTCTTGAAGACTTCCGAACTCTCAAGTCACGATACAAGAAACGTGGCATCATCCCGACTGATTTGCAAGCCAGTCAGGTGATAACCACTTTCACCATGTCCGGTACGCTGACGGATGCCTACACCCCAACCATGCGCTTGCGGATTCGGACTCCGAATGGCAACTTCAAATCTGACCGGGTTGATATTGTCGGCAATACGTGGATATACACCGATACCACTCGGTTCAACCGGAATGGGACTTACTGCATGTGGCTTGAGGCTGAGGATAAGGCCGATAATCAATCTGTGGATGGGCCGTTGGCTTTACAGGTGAACATCAGTCGAGTCGGTGATAGCAGCAGTATGTCGAACATGGTTTATCTGCCCGTACTAATGAATAGTCAGAATGGGCCAGTGGCTACACCAGATAACTCAGATCCGTCAGATGAAACCGGAAATCGGCAGGGTGGCCCGAATCGTATCTTCTTACCGTTGATGGCTCGCGGTGGTGATGGTGAGACCAACGTTCCGGTGCCAGACCCGAACGCGGTGTCGGGTACCTCGACGGTTAGCTATAACTTTGTTGATCCGGTGGCGTGTAGGTAGGGTAGAAATTAAGAATTAAGAATTAAGAATGGTTAATTATGAATGAAAACGGGCCGATTCGACAATCGAATCGGCCCGTTTTGTTATGTAGGAATCGGATTTATGACCGCCAATCAAAAGACCCGCGAATTATCACATGTAGGACAAACTTTGAGCCAAAAAAGGTCTATTGTCGGAGGCGACTCATTCGCGCCAACTGGATTAGCGGTTTTATTCTGTACGTCCCCACTCTCAATGAAGTGGCTATTGTCGCATACAGACCACAAACTTGATCTCGGCAGAACTTCTCTCTCCGCTAAATCACCCGAATCGCACTAGCTAACGCGTCGTCGCTCCCAAATTGTCCATAAACAACTACAAAATTGTCCAGATTCAACGACAGACAAACCCGTTTTTTTTTGGTATACTTAAGAAAATCACATGCCTACTGGATTCGGTTAAGGTTGAGTTTACCGAAACGGACAGTTACCCCTATTATGTAAACATCCCACACGCAACCAACAACCAAATAACCCATCAATGCAGATATTAGCCGCTCGTCGAGGAGAAATTCCATGAATCGTCAACGTCGTAACAATCGCACTAAACTGTACGGTTTATTAGCTCTAACCGGTCTTGTTTTACTCTTTTTGTGGCCTACGTTCACCGCGGCCATGCCCTTAACTGCCAAGCACCAGTTGGAGAACGCTTGGCGTTTTGCTAGTCAGGTGGGTAGTTATCGCTATCAGACCACGCTGATTCAGAACACCCACCCGACTGAAAAGTTGGTCAACGTGGGACGTAGCACCCGCCCCAAACGGCTGACGGTGCAAGGCATGATGGACAAGACCAACGAAACCATGTATATGAAAATCAACCCTCATCGGGGCAAACGCTCTCTGGAGATGAAGGTTGAACAAGGCAAGAGTTATGGTCGCCTCAATGCCTCTGAGGAATGGACTGAGGTTGAGACACAGAGCGACATCTTCGCCCCCGGTGGTGACCCGTTGGGCTATCTCAACGCGGCTACGAATGTGCGAATGGGCGAATATGCGAATAGCGACGACGCGTCAGCTAGTGCGAATAATCCCCTTGCAGACTTGCCCATTCACCCATTCGCCCATTCGCCCATTCGCATATTCGCGTTTGATATAAACGGCCCCGCCTACGCCCAATATATCCAAGCTGAGACCAAGGCCGAGTTGCGCCGCCGGGGTGAGCTACCGGCCGGCATGGATATTGGCCTGTCCGAAGCTTACCTGACCATGACCGGACATGGCGAAATCTGGCTGGATGAAGATGGATTCCCCGTGCGCCAAATCATCCATATTGAGTTCCCGGCCACCGAAAAAGCGGCCCTCAACTACTACTCCGCCGACATCACCACCGATTTCTCCAACTGGCGAGAGGCCACTGGAGTCAATGAGCAGATTGTTTTTGCTATCCAGCGCTTATGGAACAATCCAGAATCTATGCTTAGCGATCCCTACTCCCTATTTCCTGCTTCCTACTTCCCCTCCCCCCAAACCGTGCAACAGTTTACCTTCTTGTTCGGACTGACCATTCTTTTGCTCAGCCTCATCATTTTGTTGATCATTCATCGCAACTCCCAAAAACTATACGCCGCCATCAGCCTATCCGTAATTTTCTCCATGCTGTTTACGCCTCTTTTACAGACCAACCAAATCCATGCTTATACCCAACAACAACGAACCAAACAGCGCGAGCAAAACCAAACGGTTGAACAACGCCAAACAATAGAAGATCACCTCGCCGAGGTTTCAGGTCGCAATTTTAATCCCCATGTCAAGCCAGTGCATCGTGATACCTCGTTCCAACGCTCCGCGTTGGAACACAGCCCGGACGCTCCGCGTCCAGTAGACGCAGAGCGTCTAAGTATGCGTTCCAACGCGGAGCGTTGGAACGAGGAGGAGGTGAGGGGTTTTTCGTGCGGGTCAAAATTCCGTCCCGACACCTCCGCCTGCATCTCTTTTATCTCAGTTTGAGCCAGCCGTTTTTGCTCCTGCGCGGCCTGTTTCTCCCATTGAGTTTGGGTGAAGGCTTGCACCTGATTGGCCTGCATCAACGGAGTGACCAACATGGA
>JAUCGB010000078.1 GCA_030377895.1 Anaerolineales bacterium HSG24 | reverse complement strand
ATGCCTGATGTTCGTCTCAGGCGGATTAAGTTGAAGGAAAAAGACGAGACAGGGTGTGGGGTCTACACCATTGCCCCCTCTTTTGTGTTGTCGTATATGCGGGGCTATGCCGATGAAGTAGAGAATGCACTCCTTTTACGTCGTTTTGGTGTACCTTTTTGGATATTGACCAGAATATTCGGACGCAATGACATGTATTGGTATCGCCTTGAGTGTAGTTTCGGAAACTATAGTATTGTTGGTACAACTGTCAAAAGTGCTGATAAATTACCCAAAGACATCTTGGATGACGAAAAATTCACCATCATCAATGGAAAGAGGGCCTATATCCCTATGACAGGTGCTTATGATTGTGTCTTTTTTGCTGGTGCAACTCTAGCCGCTGACACCGACAGTTTGACCAAGGCTTACGAAGTCTTCAAGACTGAGGCGGAACTCATTGACCCAGAATACACGCCACTAACTGTCAATCTTGATGGATGGGCGGCCACTCAGAACGCTTGCAAGGCCATCTTTCCTGATATCGTTCCCATCAATTGTTTCCTACACGCTTTCATCAAAATCCGTTCCCGATGTAAAAGCAAACCCTATTTCCAACAACTCAGCTCAATAGTTTGGCACACTTATCATGCTCCTGACAAAACATCCTTTTCTGAACGAATTCAGGCGTTGAATGAATGGGCTTTACTCAACATCCCTTCTGGCCCTCCCCTTGAAGCTGTCCAAAAATTATGTAATCGTGAAAAAGAGTTTCTCAAAGCCTACGATTTTTCGGGTGCCTTCCGAACCAGTACTTGGCTTGACCAACAGATGAAACTGCTAAACCGATACTTGTTCTCCACAAACTACTTCCACGGACATCTTGCTTCCATGGATAAAAGGGTACGAGCTTGGGCTATCTTGCACAACTTCAGACCATTTTGTCCCACCTCTATGAGTGCCTCTAAACTCAAGTTCATCTCCCCCGCTCACAAACTCAACCAGAAACTTTATCACAAAAGCTGGTTACAAAATTTGCTCGTTTCTGCCTCGTTGAACGGCTTTCGAGCTCAACCAAAGAAAACGGTAGGGTAAGGGATTTTGTTATCAAGGCGAATGAGCGAATTGGACAAATTGGGCTAAAGGGGATAGAATCACGGTTAGGTTTTTTTGAGGAACTGGAGGTGAAACATGGCAGTTCAAGCACTCGTCTTAGAACAAAGATCCGTATGGCGGCAAACCAGACCGGTCAACCCTGTTGTAGCTCCAAAACAACGGGTTTATGATACATTACCTTATGAGGATGATGAAGTTTTGGAAACTAATTGGCATCGACAAGCAATGTCTCAACTCATAGAGATAATCGGCACCTCTTGGGAAGGTAGCAAGCGTTCATTCGTTGGAGGCAACATGTTTGTCTACTTCGACCCAAACCAAGTGAAGACACACAACTTTCGAGGACCAGATTTCTTCGTGGTCAAGGATGTAGACCCTGACCCAGCTCGGAAATCTTGGGTGATATGGGATGAGAATTTTCGGGTACCGAATGTTGTAATAGAGTTGTGTTCGACAACCACCAGAGAGATGGATTATGGTGAGAAGAAGGATCAATATGAGCAAATATTGAGGGTGAAGGATTACTTTGTTTATGATCCAGAGCGAATAAAACTAACGGGCTGGCGATTGCAAAGAGGGGTGTATGTAGAATTACGTCCCAATAGCAAGGGTTGGCTATGGAGTGAAGAGTTGGGGTTATGGCTAGATATACAAAAAGGGATATTTGACGAGCATGAAACTTATTGGTTGCGATTCTATGATAAGCATGGACAGTTGCTGTTGAATAAAGAGGAAGCCAACGAACAAGAACGGCAGGCCAAAGAACAAGCCAATCTTCGAGCCAAGCAAGCCCAACTCCAAGCCGAGAAACTAGCCGCCAAACTGCGTGAATTGGGTATCGACCCATATACGTAACGCTCGCGTCTTGTACTTAGACCCGTCAATCAAAAAACGCGCGAATTATCGCTTGCGTGACGAATTTTGAGCCAAAAAGAGGTCTATTGTCGGAGGTGACTTGTTCGCGTCAACTGGATTAGCGATCATATTCTGCACTCCCCTTTCACGCCACCACATACTGACTCAACTCCGGTATCGGCAAAGAAATGCGAAGTTTTGACCGCACGCCCGTTGACCCCATCGTACCTTTTGGCGCGATTTTCCAGAACAATCCGAGTTGGCTAATCCAGTTGTCCAAAATCGATTGACCATGCACACTGCCGGTCAGGCGAACATGGCGGGTAATCAGATGGTGTAGCAGGTTGATGTCTTGCTCGCTGGTGATACGAGCAATCTGCACCATGTCGGGGTTGATCCGTTGCGGCAAATGATGCCCTTCATCCAACACCAGTGCCATGCCACCACTCATGCCTGCTCCAAAATTATAACCTGTGCGCCCCAAAACAACCACTACGCCACTGGTCATGTACTCACAGCCATGAGTGCCCAACCCCTCGACCACCGCCGTCGCCCCACTGTTCCGCACCGCAAATCGCTCTCCAGCTTGACCAGCCACAAAGAGCGCGCCTCCCGTCGCTCCGTAAAGCAGGGTGTTGCCGACAATCGTGTTCTCGTTGGCAACCAAACGCGATTTCAGTGGCGGACGGACGATAATCTGACCGCCGCTCATGCCTTTGCCAATGTAATCATTTGCCTCACCGATGACAGTCAGGTTCATACCGGCCACGTTGTACGCTCCAAAACTTTGTCCGGCACTGCCATGAAAGGTGATGTTGACCGTCTCGTCCGGCAGTCCCTTATTGCCGTATCGCTTGGCAATCGCGCCCGACAGCGTCGCCCCAATCGAACGGTCTGTATTGTGAATCGGGAACGTCAATTGAACTGGCTCGCCGTTCTCAATCGCCGGTTGCCCTTCAGTCATCAACTGTTGATTCAACTGTGACACCGACACCATTTTGATGACGGGGAACACGTCGGTTGGTGGCTCGACCTTAGCCAGCAAGGGAGACATATCAAGCGAATCAATCACCTTATCCCCTGTCGAAATTTGCTCTAGCAATTCAGTATGTCCAATAATTTCACCTAAGCTCCGATACCCCATCTGAGCCAGAAATTCTCGTACTTCTTGAGCGATATAATGCATGTAGGTCATAATATGTTCAGGTATGCCGACAAACTTGGCTCGCAGTTTTGGGTTTTGGGTAGCTACGCCCATCGGACAGCTATTTTGATGACATGCTCTCGTCATCAAACAACCTCCGGCCACCAGCACCGCCGTGCCGAAACTGTACTCATCAGCCCCCAAAATCGCGGCCACAATCAAATCCCAACCCGACTGTAACCCACCATCGGTGCGAACCCGCATCCGACCGCGCAGATTGTTCCGTTGGAGCGACTGTTGCGTTTCAGCCAGCCCCATCTCCCAAGGTAAACCGACATTTTTGACACTGCTCCATGCCGCCGCGCCAGTGCCACCTGAGCCACCGGCAATATGCACTACATCCGCGCCCCCTTTCGCCACACCCACGGCAATTGTGCCGACCCCAGCCTCAGAGACCAGTTTGACCGATACTGCCGCGTCGGGATTAATCTGTTTGAGGTCATAAATCAACTGCGCCAAATCCTCAATGCTGTAGATATCATGGTGCGGAGGTGGCGAAATCAAGGTCGTGCCTTCTGTCGTATGCCGAATAGTCGCAATTTCTGCCGATACTTTGCGACCCGGTAGCTGACCACCTTCGCCCGGTTTCGCGCCTTGGGCTATCTTGATTTGAATCTCGTGCGCCGTCATCAGATAAGCCGGAGTAACTCCAAATCGACCCGAGGCGACCTGCTTAATGCCGTCGTTCCGCTCATTGCCGAAACGATGTTGGAGCGAACCGCCCTCACCGCTATTACTAGTCGCGCCGATTCGATTCATGGCTACGGCCAAAGTCTCATGGGACTCACTACTCAGCGAGCCGTAGGACATGGCCGCTGTTGAAAATCGGGCAAAAATATCCTCCAACGGTTCCACTTCAGATATATCGAGCGACGGTCGATCATCGGGATTAATCAGCCTAAACATGTGGCGCGGATCGATGATATTGGTCGATTTTAACTCGGTCAAAAATGCCTTATAAGCCGCGTAGCCATCGTCAAACTTATCACCGACAAACGATTTGGTCTGCCTATTTTGC
Organism: Anaerolineales bacterium HSG24; assembly: GCA_030377895.1. Taxonomy (GTDB): domain Bacteria; phylum Chloroflexota; class Anaerolineae; order 4572-78; family J111; genus JAUCGB01. The sequence goes on along the minus strand of JAUCGB010000078.1, from coordinate 15,089 downwards.
AGGTCGTAGTTCATGGTTTTGCAGGCCAAGGGAGTTAAAACGCCCTCCATCCGCACCGCTTTGTGTAACGCCTTGACCGTCATGGGCGTGTAAGCATGGGTCTCACCGCCCCGTTTAAACATATAAAATCCGAGACTATCGGCCATCGGTTTTTGTGGCTTGCCAAATCCAGTCTGATGCCATTTTTTTATGTCATCCGCAATCTGAGCTAAATTAATGCCACCCAAACGAGTTACCGTTCCGGCAAAATACTCATCAACCAACGCCTGAGACAGTCCCAACGCCTCAAAACTCTGCGCTCCGCAATAACTATCCACCGTCGAGATACCTATTTTTGACATAATTTTCAACAAACCGGCCTCTAATGCCCTGATGAGATTCCGTTTGGCCTCCGGCAAGGGCAGTTTGATATTCTTGGTCGCTACCATGCGCTCTACACTGGCAAGGGCCAAATAGGGGTTGACCGCATTAGCCCCATAACCAATCAAACAGGCCAGATGATGCACATCACGCACCTCACCCGTCTCTAGCACCAGACTAATCTGCATCCGTTTACCCTGCCGTACCAGATGATGATGCACCGCCCCCGTCGCCAACAATGAGGGGATGGGGGCATGGCGGCTGCCAATTCCCAAGTCGCTCAAAATGAGAATAGTTTTACCTGACCCAATCGCCTGCTCGGCCATGTTGCACAGGCGGGTTAAGGCACGTTTTAGGCCCTTCCAGCCTTGCTCAATCGGATAGCGCATGGGGATGATATGAGTCTGAAATCGAGGGTCGCCCAACCCTTTGAGCGTCATCAAATCCATGTCGCTTAACACCGGGCTGTTTAGTTCGATAAGACGGGCATATTTGACCGTTTCTTCTAACAAATTTAGACGCGCTCCCAAGCGAGTGGTCAACGACATCACCATAGTTTCTCGGAGCGGGTCGAGGGGTGGGTTGGTCACTTGGGCAAACCGTTGCTTAAAATAGTGGAATAATGGGCGAGGTTTGGCCGATATAATCGCGGGTGGGGTATCGTCGCCCATCGCGCCGATTGGCTCTTTGCCATCCTCAGCCATCGGTTTGACGATGACAGTTAGCTCCTCGTTAGTATACCCAAATGCCGCTTGAAATCGATTCAGCCACAACGGAGTAGTGCTGACCTTCGGTGGCACCGGGCGCGAGGTTTTGAGCGAAAAATAGGCCGGACGAGTCTCCGTCGGAAACGGCTTGAATCCATCTACCCAATCGGCGTAGTTGACCCGATTCGACAACTCCCGCTTAACTTGACTGTTAGTCAAAAAGAGTTCGCGCTCCAAATCGACCAAAATCATCTGACCCGGGCCAAGTCGCCCTTTGCTAATGATGACTCCCTCATCAACAATCACCGCCCCCGCCTCAGAATTTGCCACTACCAGATTGGTATCTGTCACCAGATACCGCATAGGACGCAGACCATTTTGATCCAAAGTCACCCCGACCCGCGTGCCGTCGGTAAAGACGATACTCGCCGGGCCATCCCACGGCTCCATGATCGCGGCATGATACCGATAAAATGCCTGTATGTTGGGATGCAAATCAATCAAATTTTCCCATGCTTCAGGAATTAACATGGCCATGCTGTGGTGAATGTCCCGTCCGGCCCGTACCAACAGTTCCAACACATTATCGAACATGGCCGAATCACAGCCCGTTGGGTCGATAATCGGGCTGACCTCGCTCAACCCCTCCGGCCAATAGGCTGAGGCTAAGGTTGACTCGCGAGCGCGCATCCAGTTGACGTTGCCTTGCAAGGTGTTGATATTGCCATTGTGGGCCACCAAACGCATCGGTTGCGCCCGCTTCCATATCGGGGCAGTGCTGGTGCTGTATCGGGTATGGAGAACGACAATCGCCGATTCGCAGTCAGGATTAGCGAGGTCAAGATAAAAATCGGCCATAAGAGTCGATAACATCAGTCCTTTGTAAACTACCGTTTTAGCAGACAGGGAGACGATGTAAAAGTCATTTGGCTGATTTGCTTTTCGAGCCGCAATTCCGATATGTCTACGTGCCATGAAGAGAAACCGCTCAAATGCCTCACCCGTCTCAATATGGTCAGGGCGGTAGATAATCAACTGTTTGATGAGGGGGCAGGTTGAGCGAGCAATTTGGCCCAAGATATCCTCGTTAACTGGCACATCACGCCAAAAAAATGAGAGTTGATACTGCTCGGTCAAAATCTGTTCAATCAAAGAGATTGACTTTTGGGCGGCGCGGGGCAGAAAAAACATGCCTAGCGCGTAATCGCCCACCGCAGGCAACTCGACAGTATCATTACTCGCCAACTCACTGGCTAACAGCCGATGGGGAATCTGCATGGTCAGACCGGCACCATCGCTCGACAATCCATCGGGGTTGATGCCGCTTCGATGTTCCATACAGCCCACCGCTTCTAAGGCCATTTCGACAATGTCATGCCCGACCTCACCTGTAGTGCGGGCAATAAATCCGATTCCACAGGCATCATGTTCAAATTCAGGTCGATATAACGTCTTGCTTAAATCTTGCATCACTTTCTTCTCCAAAGAGCGGTAGTGGTGCAGAAGTAGTGATATAGGTCTGTCACCTACCCGCAAGTTCTAAACTTGCGAGTAGGTGATCACTACATGTGCAGGACTACCCATAGACAGATAAAGTATAATGCTCTTTGGGGGGTGTGTCATTACCCAAACGGGTAATTTTTGGGCTATGGTGATTGACGACGACTCAAGTCGCACTAGTTTAGCCCGGCGGCCACCTCATTCCTCGCCCACCAAGGAGGTGCATGTGGAGATGAAACACATCTTGCCCACCATGTCGATTGCAGTTAATTACCAACCGATAGCCACTCTCGGCGACCCCTTCTTGTTTGGCAACCTGCGCGGCTACAAGTAGCAGATGTCCCAAGGTGGCTTCATCCTCAGGAGTAGCATCATTTAAGGTGGGAATCAGTTTGTTCGGGATAATCACAACATGGGTCGGTGCTTGGGGGTTGATATCCCGAAATGCTGTGGCCCGCTCATCTTGAAATACAATATCCGCCGGAATTTCTTTACGGATAATTTTACTAAAAATCGTTTCTTTACTCATAATTGTTTAGCTCCTTTTTATTTAGGAATGTGTACCGGCTACCAACTTAAGGTGCGACAGTCCCGTAAGATAGGCTTTAGCCTGTCCCATACACAGCCTATAGATGTTCAGATAAACATTTTCAGCCGTTACCTTCCCGCAAGTTCTAAACTTGCGGGAAGGTTGGTCTTGAATTGAAAACCATTATCTGAAAGACTGTAAAGGTCGTGATACATGTCTCGGCTTAAGTTGATAGCCTCGTTTATGAACATCATGATAATTGACTCGATAAGTCTTGTCAATAAGGGTTTGGTGGTAACACAAAAGAGCCTCCACGTCACTTATGCTGACTCCTCTTTCTCCACGCTCCAAAGCTAGAACTGCAATTTTTCCACTAGTCCGATAAATGTTATAATTGCCCTCTGAGTACAGGACAAAAAAAGATTGAACTTGTTACAGAAGAAAAAAGGGACACGGATAAACACGGATACACACAGATGAGCCTAAAAAATCCGTGTTTATCCGCGTTTATCCGTGTCCTAACTGTTTTGTCCGGTACTTAGAATTGTCCTAATTTTAATGCGCTACATCCGCAACGTGAAACGTAAATATATGAAGTGTTAACTGTAAAAAGGAGTTTTTGAGCATGGAAGATTTAACGATTGGCATTGAAGAAGAGTATCAAATTATCGACCCTGAAACACGAGAGTTAACCTCTTTTGTGAGTGAAATGTTAGAGCAAGGGGCGATTTTGTTTCGTGATCAGGTCAAACCAGAGTTTATGCAGTCTCAGATTGAGATTGGGAGTTTAGTTTGCCGTAATGTTCGGGAGGCTCGGCAAGAGGTGATTCGGTTACGGAGTATCGTCGGCGAAATTGCTGACAAGGGTAATCGGAAGATTGTGGCTGCGGGTACGCATCCTTTTTCACGATGGCAGGATCAATTGGTGACGGACAAAGACCGATATAAAGGGCTTGTCGATGACATGCAGATGATCGCCAAACGATTGCTGATTTTTGGCATGCACGTTCATATCGGCATCCCCAACCCCGATTTGCGAATCGATATTATGAATCAGATGACCTATTTTGTCCCTCACATTTTTGCCCTCTCCACCTCATCACCGTTTTGGGACGGGGAAAATACGGGCCTAAAATCGTACCGAAGCGTTGTTTTTGAGAACTTGCCTCGTACTGGGTTGCCAAAATACTTCAGATCTTATGGCGGTTATGAACGCTATGTTGACACTCTGATTAAAACAAACTGTATTCAAGAACCTACAAAAATCTGGTGGGATATTCGACCGCATCCCACGTTTCCCACGGTTGAGTTTCGTATGTGCGATTGTGTAACCAAAATTGAAGCGGTGATTGCTATTGCCGCCTTACTGCAAGCCATGGTCGCCAAACTGATTAAACTGCGACGCAACAATCAAACATGGCGTATCTATCGACGAGGCTTAATCGCAGAGAATAAATGGCGAGCCGTAAAAGATGGTATCGAAGGCAAGTTGATTGATTTTGGAAAGGAAACGGAAATTCCGGTTCGACTCCTAATGGAAGAATTGTTAGAGCTTGTTGATGATGTGGTTGACGAATTGGGGACTCGCGAGGGGATTAACTACATTAGAACCATCATCAAAGAAGGAACTAGTGCAGATCGTCAAATCCGCAAATATAATGAAACCAAAGACCTGAAAACGGTGGTTGACATGTTAGCCGATGAGACGATTCTGGGATGTTAGGGCGAATGTACGAATGGCGAATTATGATACTAATTAGATTAAGTGGTAAACTTCTATGAGCAAACGTCCATGAGTAAACGTCCATGAGTGACCTGCTCATACTTCCCAGTCATTCGCCCCTGTTCTGGCTGACGGTCATCAGCGCGGTGATTCTGGTCGGCATTGCCAAGGCCGGTTTTGGGGGCGGTTTGGGGGTCATCTCTACTCCGTTGATGGCGCTGGTCATGCCCGTAGCCGATGCCGCGGCCTTGTTGCTACCCTTGCTGATAGTGGCCGACCTGTTTTCTGTCCACCACTATCGCCGTCATTACGACCCCATCAACCTACGCCTGCTGGTTCCCGGCTCGCTAGTCGGGATTGCCTTGGGAGCGTTCTTTTTTGACACCTTTAGCGACAATGAACGGGTTCTAAAGGTCGGAATTGGCCTCATAGCTTTGGGGTTTGTCCTGTTTCAGGCCAGCCGCTCCATGCTGATGGAGTCTCTCAAACAACATCGTCCCTCACTGCTGGGAGGGACAATCTTCGGCGGTTTGACCGGATTCACCTCGACCTTGGCCCATGTCGGCGGCCCACCAGCAACTATCTACCTGCTACCGCAAAATCTGCCTCGACAACTGTTTGTCGGGACGCAGGCCATCCTGTTCATGATCGTCAACATGATCAAACTGATTCCCTACTGGTACTTAGGGTTGCTACGTTGGGGCAACCTAACTACTACCCTGCTGTTACTGCCCATGATCTATATCGGGGTAAAATTAGGGATTTGGTTGAACCAAAACTTTAACGAAATCTGGTTCAGTCGAGTGGTCTATGGCCTACTCTTTTTGACCAGCGTACAGTTGATTATCGGGCAAAGTGTGATGGGGCTGTTTTGGCGGGTGATGGGTTAGGTGTGAATATACGAACATGACGATCAACTTAACGTTTGTAGTAGGCGATTTATCGCCCTCAAAGGCACTGAAGTGCCTACTACGAACTTTTTATGGTTCGCCTTCGACAAGCTCAGGCTACGTCTCGTCGCCTGAACTTGTCGAAGGCGATGTAACTTATTTAATTTCAATTCCCAGGATATAATAAACCAATAATTTAGGCTATAACAACAAGGAGTACCATGTTTAAGAAGCTGTTTGGCGGTAAATCAATTAAAGAAGCCTTTAGTGGCAAGAAAATTAAAGAGAGTTTGACTCGCACTCGGAACTCATTTTTTGGACAGATTTCCGGTCTGTTTGGTGGGGAGACGATTGAAGAGGATATGTGGGAAGATTTAGAATCATTGCTGATTCAGGCTGATGTCGGCGTAGAGACCAGCATGCAACTGGTCGAAACGGTGCGTGATCGCGTTCAACTGGAGGGAATTACTCGCCCGGCGGACGCACAAGAGATATTTCGGGAGGAGATGAAAAAACTCCTAGAGGGGCATGAGAAATCAGCGGTGGATAAGCAACGTATCTTGACCGTGATTCTGGTAGTCGGAGTCAATGGCTCTGGCAAGACCACCACCATCGCCAAATTGGCCTCATTGTATCAACAAGAGGGCAAAAAGGTACTCTTAGCTGCCGCCGATACCTTCCGCGCCGCGGCGATTGACCAGTTGAAGATATGGGGCGAACGGGCTGGCTGTCCAGTCATCGCCCTAGAGCCGGGGGCTGATCCGGGCGCGGTGGTCTATGATGCCCTAAAAAGTAGCTATGCTCGTAAAATCGACATCATCATTATCGACACCGCAGGCCGACTCCACACCAAATTTAATTTGATGAAGGAGTTGGAAAAATTGCGAGGCATCGCGGCCAAACAGGTACATGAGGCTCCGCATGAAACCCTGTTGGTACTCGATGCGACCACTGGTCAAAATGCGATTTCTCAAGCCGTCCACTTCAAGGAAAGTGTTGAGATTACGGGCGTAATCCTAGCCAAACTCGACGGCACGGCCAAGGGAGGAGCTGTCTTCGCCATCGGCAAAGAGTTGGGCGTACCTGTTCGCTTTATCGGCACCGGCGAGAGCATGGATGATCTGATGCCCTTCGACCCCGAAGCCTTTGTTAATGGGCTGTTCGAGGATACTTCGATTACGGAGGATGAGGAGAAGTAGGCTACTGAATGTAAAATAAAAAGCCCGTTTAGGTTTTGCCTAAGCGGGCTTTTTTGAGGCATTATTCCGAGGCATTATTCCAATGATGTGCATGGGATAAGTTATCTCTTGTTCTTTTTTGACAATCGCACAGGTTATGGTAAAGTTGGCTATGGTCTTCGTTTTGTCCATTTTAGAAGTCGGGTGGCGAGGTAACCTTACGGCTACCGACTTCTTTGACAAAAATAACGATTTGGCCCAAACGAGGGTCAAATCCCAAATGGGCTGAATGATTACATTTGGACAGTAGCCATGAAAGATAAATATTTCGTTACTCTCATTTTAAGCCTTATAGGTATCATCTTTATCATACTTGGAGTCGGATTTTCCGTGTTTGTGCCACCGTTTTTATATAATGAAGCGACGGAACTTGAAGCCCTGCCTTTGGTCGGGGTGGCCTATCTAATGGATAGCCATCCTAATGATGGTTTAGTCGCAATCGAAGCGATTTTAAGCGACCAAAATCCGACGCTCTATCAAGATTATCTTGTCTACAGTGTCGATGAATATCGACGTGGCTCGATTGATAAGAATGATGATGACGATGACGAATGGGTCGAGATTAGCCGAAATACGCCACCCCTGCTCTTGGCCCAGCCAAAAGGCATGGTCAAGATTGTGAATGAGGATTACAAGGTTAATGGGCAGCAACACATCATCACCGATGGGAACACCCGCTATCGGGGCTTAACTGCGGGCACAGCCGTTTTTGTGGTCGGATTCCATCTCAGTCGGGGCGAGAATCCAGAACTTAAAGCTAATTTTATCGCCATCGGCACACGAGATGATTATGTGGCTGAACAACGAAAATCGGCCTATTTTTTTGACTGGTTTGGGTGGTTGTTTGCGTCCGTTGGCATCTTACTTTGTATCATCGGCATTATCATTTTAATATGGAATATTTAGGAATTAACTGGCGCGTTTTGAATCAGACGTATCAGTACCCGACAGAAAAGTTAGCAAAAACTAATTAGCACAGAGTTTCACAGAGGAACACAGAGTTTCACAGAGAAAAAGCGAATTATTCTTTCCTCTGTGAAACTGTTTTAGCTTTGTCGGGTAGCAAGATCAGACGTTATAGTATCAACATGCACACGTTAATTAATCCGATTTTTTAGGAAAGCGTTTGGAGATTTATGCAGACCCCTTTTGTTAGTAAGCTAACGATTTTTGTTGAGGAACAATAATGGAATTGATTCTAAAATGGCAAAGCGATGGACATTCCCAGATGCAGATATTATCGGCAAAAGAAGTTCAACACAACGCGGTGTTGATTGGACGCGCCCAAGAATGTCGCCTAATTGTGGCTGACAAATCGGTCTCCCGTCGGCAGGCCGAACTGTTTGTAAAAGATGACTGTTTTTACTTGCGTAATATCAGCACTAGTAACAATCCAATTCGAGTCAACAAACAAAAATTGACCCAGAATCAAACTGCCCTCGTCGAGCCGGGGGCGATTATTCAGTTGGGCGACTCTCGAATATATGTTGAAGATGCCAACGAAGAACCAACCGCTATTAAACATCAAGCCACCAAATCGCAGGTCGCGCCCAAGTTTACGGAGCGTAAGCTAGGCAAATATGAGCTAAAAGAGTTGATTGGTAAAGGGGGCATGGCTCAGGTTTACAAAGCATATCAACCCGGCATTGACCGTACTGTGGCGATTAAGATTTTGCACTCTCATCTGACCACCACGCCCGATTTTGTCTCTCGGTTTCAGCGGGAGGCCAAAACTATGGGCCAACTCCAGCATCCCCATATTTTGCGAGTTATCGACTTTGATACCGAGGATAATGTCTACTACATGGTTATGGAGTATGTGATTGGTGACACCTTGTTTACCTATCTGGAGCGTCACGAAAAGTTATCGGTGGCGGAAACCTTACGTTTGGCCGGACAACTAAGCGATGCCCTCGCCTACGCCCATGCGCGAGAGATGATTCATCGGGATATTAAGCCGGAAAATATCATATTTCGGGATGAGGCCCACACCCATACCATCTTGACCGATTTTGGCCTCGTCCGTCTGCTCGGCGATACCATGACCCTGACCGGAACCCGCATCGGCACGCCCGCTTATATGAGTCCCGAAGCGGCTAGAGGTGACAAAGCCGACCAACGAGCCGATATTTACGGACTTGGTATTTTGATGTATGAACTACTGGCCGGTGAACCACCCTATACCGGCAATGGGACGTATGACATCATCAACAAAGTACTTAACGACCCGCTCCCATCCCTGCAAGAACGTAGCCCCAAAGTGCCGGATGACCTCGACCAACTCATCCGCAAGACGCTGGCTAAGGATCCAGACGAGCGTTATCAAACCGCGAACGAACTGACGGAAGAGATTCGGCAATTGCGATTGAAATATCGGAGCGAACGGAAACCGAGCGTATCCATGATCTCTAAGCCCAAGAACCCAACTATCAAGAAAACCAACGAGAGTGGTCTACAAAGAAACATGGTAATTGCGGTGGTGGCGGTGCTTAGTATACTGGTTATTGTCGCGCTAATGGTTACGATGTTGTCGATGTAGCAAAACGTGAGGCGTGAGGTTCACGTTTCGCATATTCACGTTTCACATATTCACGTTTCACAAATCACCAAAAAGGTAATATTATTATGGCCGCGATGTTTAGCGGATTAGATACTGAAGCCTACGACCGTCAATACTCAGACAGCGAACTGATCAGACGGGTTGGGCGATATTTTATACCCCACCAACGGCGACTAACGATCATCATTAGTCTGGTCAGCCTGTTGGCCATGGTCGGCGTGGGACAGCCACTGGTTGTGGCCCGAGCGGTTGCGTTGCTGGATGGTGTCCCCTCGACCGACATGATTATGCTCATGTTTGGTAGCCTGACCATAATCGGTACATCCATCTGGCTGATTAACTGGTTATGGCGGCGATTGATGGCTCGTTTAATTGGCGATGTCGTCTCCAAATTGCGGGAGGACGCGTTTAGTGCCTCCATCAAGCACGACATGGCCTTTTTTGACGAGTTTCAGGCCGGTTCCATCATCAGCCGGATCAACACCGACACTCAAGAGTTTGCCCAGGTGACCCAACTAATTGCTGATATTTCGAGCCAGTTTTTGGTAATTTTTATCCTGCTGGCGATTCTGTTCAGCATCTCTTGGCAGTTGACCTTGGCCCTGTTGGCGTTAGGCCCATTTATTGCCTTGGCAACGGTTTTATTCCGGCGTTTGGCCCGATTTGTCACTCGCAAAGGATTTCAAGTCGTCGCCCAAGTTAACGCTTCCATTCAAGAGGCGGTAACGGGTATCAGCATCGCCAAAAATTTTCGCCAAGAGGCATCCATCTATCGCCGTTTTGCTGAGGTTAACGAACGCTCCTATGAGGTCAATCTGTGGCGTGGTTTTATCCTCTCCAATGTTTTTCCGGTTTTAGTGACTATGTCCAGTTTTGGTTACGCGGCCCTGCTCTATTGGGGGGGCGTTTCGGTGGCGACGGGATTAATCACCGCCTCGGCTTGGTATCTGTTTATGATGAGTGTGGAGCGATTTTTCTTTCCCGCGATTAACTTGGCCGCGTTTTGGAGCCAGCTTCAGGGCGGTTTATCGGCCTCAGAGCGAATTTTTGCCCTCATTGATGCTGATCCGTTGGTGCAACAGACTGCTTCTCAGCCGGTTAAGTCGTTACAGGGCGAAATCCGATTTCAGGGTGTGGAGTTTCGATATGGCGAGCAGGAACGGATTCTGAATGACTTTAATTTGCGAATTGCGCCGGGCGAAAGTGTGGCCTTGGTCGGGCATACCGGAGCCGGAAAAAGTAGCATTGTCAAACTGATTACCCGTTTTTACGAATTTCAGGCCGGTGTGATTGAGTTGGACGAGGCCAATATCCGTGATTTTGATTTGACCAGCTACCGCCGTCAGTTGGGCATCGTTTCCCAAATCCCCTTTCTGTTTGCTGGTACGGTAGCCGACAATATTCGATATGCCCGTCCCGAATTGACTGACGCGGAGATTGAGGCGGTTGCCAAGCAGATTGGCAACGGAGAATGGCTGGAGACCTTGCCCGAAGGGTTACAGACCGATGTGGGCGAACGGGGGGGACGGCTCTCCATGGGGCAACGTCAACTGGTGGTGCTGACCCGCGTGTTGGCCCAACGTCCAGCCATCTTTATTCTTGACGAAGCCACCGCCAGCGTCGATCCATTCACCGAATCCCAAATTCAAGAGGCCCTCGATTTGATCTTAGCCTGTAGTACCTCGATTTTGATTGCTCACCGCCTCTCAACCGTGCGCTCCGTAGACCGGATTTTGGTGCTACAGCAAGGGCATATTATCGAAGAAGGCAATCATGACCAACTCATTCAACAAGAGGGACATTACGCAGAGTTGTATAACACCTATTTCCGGCATCAATCGCCCGATTATCGCCCGCCACCAATGGAAGAGGAACTGGTCAGCTACCCGCAAGTTTAGAACTTGCGGGTAGCTAACGGATCCGTATCACTACATCTGCACCACTACCAAAAAAAACGACCTCGGTGAATCCCGAGGTCGCTTTTGCAACCGATTTGTTTGGCTAAGACACTAACTGACGATAGCTTATACTGCTCAGAGAAACGCAGAAATTATCACCGATTCCGATATTACCAGTGCATTTATTACCACGGAGCAAACGTATGCCTTCACCATTTCCCGGTATGGATCCATACTTAGAGGACAGCGAAATCTGGTCGGGATTTCATAATAAGTTAGCAAATGAAATAGTTTATCAATTGATGCCCTTGATTAGTCCTAAATACTATGCCGATGTTGAAATTTACACGGCCTCTGTCAATGAGCTAAACATCGGCATGGCGACCCATGAGACCTATCCAGATGTCGGAGTTTACTATCCTCCTATGTCTGATAAATCGTTGCCTGAGCCAGTCGAAGGCAACATGTCGGTTTCAACCGACCCAATCTCTGCGATAGCGATTCCTGCCGCGCCACTGACACGAGAGGTGCCATTTATCGAACATACTCGGTTACGCACCGTTCAAATCTATCTGACTAAAACGAGCCATCTGATTACGTCCATTGAGATATTATACCCGGCTAACAAACAAGGTCTCAAACAGTTAGAAAATTATCGACATAAACGTAGTAAACTGATACGGTCGGCGGTTCATTTGGTGGAGTTAGATTTATTACGGGCTGGTAAACGCCCCGGCCCGGAATTGACTGATTTGCCCGATGAAACCGATTATTTGCTATTAGTCAATCGGATGGGCCTAAGCCGAATATCGGAGATTTGGCCGTTACCCCTGAACCAACCATTTCCGATATTACCCGTGCCGTTATTATCCCCTGACCCAGATATTCCACTCGATTTGAACAAAGCCGTGCAGACAGTGTATGACCGTTCCGGTTATGTTTATCGCATTGATTATGGTAAAACAGTGCCACCGCCAGCCTTGCGTCCAGCAATGGCAACGTGGGTGGCTGAAAAACTATCGGCTCATTAGGAATGGGCACAGAGTTCCTGTTTTAGCCTTCCCTAAACCACTTTGTCGGGTAGCAAGTCCTTCATTTCTTCACCACCACTAGACCAACCAGATAGTCTCGCCCTCGTAACGAGATTAAAGGCTGTCCGGCGGCGAATCGCGGAGCAGTGGGCAATGTTTTGGCATAGTTGGTTTTATTAAACCGATTTTTAGAGATTAGCATGACCCGATCATAACGGTCTACAACTGCGGTGCTAACCACTGTGTCACCCTCCAAAGTCAGAGCAATCGTCGCCACGCCCTGACCATATCGGCCTTGGCTGAGATACTCCTGCAAAGATGTTCGTTTGCCGACTCCTTGTTTAGTAACGACCAATAAATCGGCCTTCGGTCGAACAAAATCAGCCCCGATAATCTGGTCGTTTTGACTGAGTCTCATGCCTCGTACCCCAACAGCCGACAGCCCCATAGGGCGCACCTCCGCCTCGGTAAAACGAATCGCTTGCCCCAACTTGCTGACCAACACAATCTCACCCTCACCAGAAGTCACAAATCCGGCCACCAGTTTATCACCCTTGTCTAAGCCCATCACCGTGGCTTCGCTTCCTCGCACCGCGTTCAGGTCACTCAAGGCCACCCGTTTAACCCGTCCCTGCGCCGACACCAAAAATAGGTAATTATCTGAATTTTGCTCATCACTCCCCAACGGTAAAGCAGTAATCACCGTTCCGGCTCCATTTTCGACAAACTCAGCCACGTTAATCCCTTGCCCCGGCGCAGTACCTACCGGAATTTGATGCATGGGGGCGATGATTGCCTGCCCGCGCTCGGTCAGCATGCAAAGTGCATCACGGGTTTGGGCCAGAGTGGCGACATGTAGCGGGTCATCATGCCGACTGCGAGCCGGTTTGACATGCTCCGCCATCGGCCAACGACAAATCTGCCCCTGCCGACTGATAGCCACCATCACCGCCTCGTCAGGAATGAGATCATCAGCAGTAATTATCTCACCCGGTTTGATTGGCTCATCGAGAATGGTGCTATATCGAGGAGTTTTATAGTCGGCTTTTATCTCGGTCAACTCCTTTTTGATCAAAGTCAGGATCATCTCGGTAGAACTTAGAATGTTTTCCAACTCTTTAATTCGTTTCACTACATCTTTGTACTCAGTCTCGATTTTTTTGCGCTCTAAGGCGGCCAAACGACGCAGGGGAATGTTCAAAATGGCGGTCGCCTGCTCATCACTGAGCTTGAATTTTTTGCGAAGATTATTTTTCGCGCTATCAGCAGAGCGAGAGTTGATAATCACCTGCACCACCTCTTGTAAATTCGCCAAAGCAATCCGTAGCCCCTCCAAAATATGGAGTCTCTTTTGCGATTCGGACAGTTCATACTCGGTGCGGCGGGTGATAATCTCCTCGCGGTGTTCGATAAACAGTTGCAAGGCCCGCTTTAATGAAACGAGGGTCGGCTCACCATCGACTAAGGCCAACATGTTGATGCTAAAGGTACTCTGGAGCGGAGTCATCTTGAACAGCTTTTTCAGCACCGCCTTCGGTTCGACCATGCGAGTCAATTCAATTACCAGCCGCATGCCATGCCGATCCGATTCATCTCGCAAATCGGCAATCCCTTCAATTTTCTCATCTCGAGCCAAGTTGGCAATTTTTTCGACCAAGCTGGCTTTGTTGGTTTGATAAGGCAGTTCGGTAATCACTAGCCGGTGTCGATTGCGGCTCATCTCCTCGATATGAACCTTGGCCTGCACGGTGATGCGCCCTTTGCCAACGGCATAAGCCGATTTGAGATGATCAACTTGTTGCTCATCCGTCTTCTTACGCCCCCCGCTTCCGTAGCGATGAATAATCCCGCCTGTCGGAAAATCTGGCCCAGCCACAAACTGTAATAACTCATCAACCGTTACCTCACCTCCGACAATTTTTTGCTCTATCATAAACATGAGGGCATTACATACCTCTTGTAAATTATGAGGTGGCACACTTGTCGCCATGCCGACCGCAATGCCGGTGGCTCCATTAACCAAAAAATTAGGAAATTTAGTCGGTACGACATTCGGTTCGGTTAAACTGCCATCAAAATTATCCACAAAATTGACCGTATTCTGGTCTATATCAGCCATAATTTCGTTGGCGAGGCTAGTCAGCCGAGCCTCGGTATATCGCATGGCTGCGGGGCGATCCCCATCAACCGAGCCGAAGTTACCCTGACCATCAATCAGCGGCATCCGCATGGAAAAGTCTTGAGCCATGCGAGCCATCGCATCATACACCGCAGCATCACCATGAGGATGATATTTACCGAGAACTTCACCCACAATCCGAGCACTTTTTTTATACGGCTGATTCGCTTGCAGACGCATATCATGCATCGCATACAAAATACGACGATGAACAGGTTTTAGGCCATCTCGGACATCGGGCAAGGCTCGCGAGACAATGACGCTCATGGCATAATCGAGATAAGCCTTTTGCATTTGTTGGTTGATGTCAACTTGGTATATTGTGCCAATATTCATAAGTCAGAGTTAGATAAGAGTTAAACGGTAATAATTATGGGTAGTGGTGCAGAAGTAGTGATACGGATCCGTTAGCTACCCGCAAGTTCTAAACTTGCGGGTAGCTGACCACTACCTATACAGGACTACCTAATTATG
>JAUCGB010000205.1 GCA_030377895.1 Anaerolineales bacterium HSG24 | reverse complement strand
AGAGGCGGTACCTGCCTTACGAGGTGTTTCGCTGAAGGTCAATCATGGTGATATGATTTGTTTGATGGGGCCGAGTGGCTCCGGCAAAACGACTCTGCTCAATCTGTTAGGCGGGTTAGATGAACCTGGACGTGGCCATATCAGCATTGACGGGCAAAATGTGGTCGCCATGAGCGAGGAGCAGGTGGCTCGATTGCGCCTCCAAAAACTGGGCTTTATCTTCCAAACCTTCAATTTGCTCAGTAATTTTACCGCGTTTGAAAATGTTGAAGCACCGATTGTATTGCAAGGCAAGCTAAAACGCAAAGCTAGACAGGCGCGGGTCAAAAAGTTGTTGGAGCAGGTCGGTTTGGGAGACCGCATGGATCATTATCCTAGCGAACTTTCTGGCGGACAACAACAGCGGGTCGCTGTTGCCCGTGCCTTGGCCAATGACCCGCCCATCATCATCGGTGATGAGATGACCGGCGACCTTGATTCTCAAACGGGCTTTGAGGTAATGACCTTGATTCGAGAATTGAATCAGACCCAATATAAAACGGTTATTTTTGTCACCCACGACCCCCGCATGGCTGAATTTTCTGACCGGACGATTCACATGCTCGATGGGCTAATTCATAACGAAGTAGTACCGCTCACGAAACAAGCTTCGCCTTAGAAATGTGTATTAATTGAACATGTGCCTGCTGGTAGCCTGCCTTCGACAAGACTTCGGCGTAAACTCAGGCGAACGCTCAGGTGGCGAGGCGTAGCCTGAGCTTGTCGAAGGCGAAACGCGCAACTTAAGCATGGTTCAAAATAGACCAAATCATCTTTACAAATTTCTTGACGATGTAGGTCACGCTTGTAGCGTGACAATAATCGTTCGCCTGTATTGAGGGCGGCGTTTATTAGTGACGCTACAAGCGTCACCTACAATGGTTTTATTTGTGGCTATCAACGTAAGCCGAGACATGTAGCACAGTCTTTAGCCTGTGCCGCACAGTCTAAAGACTGTGTTACGATATTATCTGTCGCACGTTAAGTTGGTAGCCTTATTTGTAAAGCAAACT
>JAUCGB010000077.1 GCA_030377895.1 Anaerolineales bacterium HSG24 | reverse complement strand
TAGAGGGTCATCAACTCGGCGGCTTGGCTCTTGGCTTGAGCCAGAATCGCCTCATCAACCGGACGGTATAGCTCGGTTTCAGTTAGGGCATAAAACAACGGAATTTGACGAAAATAGTCAAACTTGAAGGCTGGATTACGAGAGGTGTTGCCGCCAAGCATGGGCCGCTGATGAGCGGATTGATAATATTGTAGTTGCGTCCGCTCTGCGCCAAGCGTGCCGTAGCTATTCCGCCAGCCCAAGGGCAACTGCATCAACGTGAATGGCTCCGACTCGGCTCCGATTTGCTGATAAACCGTCGGAATTTGGGCTGAGGTCATGGGGATGGGTGCGCTGTACTGGTCAAACAGCAACACCATCAACAAAAACAGGGTAAAAAAAACGGTTTGCGGTTTGGCTGGTGACATTTTTCTCAACAGCCAGTACACGCCATGGCCAACCAGCACGGCCAGACACAGGGTCAGCGGGATGCTGAAACGATTGGGTACACGGTTTGCGCTGATGATGGGGATATAATGGAGGATGGCAAACGGTAACGGGAAGGTTACATCTAGGCCGTCGAGGTCAAACCGATTTTGGCCGTTGATGGTCAGCAGTGGCCCAAGGCTGAGAATGATGAAGATAACCACGCCCCAAAACCATGCTTTCACCCGTCGCCAATAGGTCAACGTCCCGATTAGCCCCAAGGCCAAAATTCCGTAGCCAAGAAAGAGGGTGTTGGCATCGCTAAACTGCCCCTTACCCTCGATGACGGCCCGCAGTTCAATGACCCAGTCCAGTCCAGAGAGGAAATGGAGCGGGGTGACAGTGACCAAGCCAATCAAATCTGCGCTCAGTTTGAGGCCCTCACCCCAACCCGGCTCGGCGTAGGCCGGATTCAGAAAATCGGGCAGAATCAGCAAGATGAAGGGAGTGATCAGCAGTACCGTCATCAACAGGAGGGAGGAGAGAGGAAGGAGGTGGAGTGTCGAATCACGGAATCGCTTTATCGCCGAATCGTTGAATCGCTGAATCGCTGAATCGTTGAATCGCTGAATCACCAACTCTCTAAATCGCTGAATCGTTGAATCTCTGAATCTCTGAATCACCAATTCATCTACCAAAACAATAAGCGTCAAAAAGATTAGAAAGACGCTGTAGGTGAGTTCGGTATAGATACAGAGGGCCGCGAAGATGGCGGCTAGAAAGGCATGGGAATGATAGCCAATTCGTATGGTTTTCAGTAAGAAGAGAATATAGAAGGGAAACCATTGGATGGTGACAAAATTGTAATGTCCCAAGGCGACGTACATCATGCGGCTGGCCGAGAAAGCGTAAACCGCTCCGGCCAGAAATGCGGCAAAATAGAGGTATTCAGATTTCGATTTCAATACCCTAAATGTTTCTCTGTGGGTTAGGGGGAGGGTTGAATAGTTGAGCAGATAGAGGCTCAACAAACACATGCCGTATCCGGCGCTAATGTAGCTAAATATCAGACTGAAATTGTTAGCCAGCGGCAGAGAGAAGGCCAACTGCAACGGTAAGGCGAGGGCTGAATTAAATAGGTTAAAGGTGTAGGTGGTCAGGTTGACCCCTACCGGAAAAAAAGTGTGGTTGGTGTGCAGAGGAGATTGCCCCAAGACCAACAGGCTCTGCTTGAACCACCAGATATTCCATACGAATGTTGATTCATCAAAGGCCCACGTTGCCTCGCCGGGTATGTGGGTGGTCAGTTGCGCGGTCAACGGCCAGGTTAATCCAACCGTCAATAACAGATAACCGAGCAGGATAGTGGCGTGACGTTTTAGTAAACTGTCTATTTTTTACTACGCTCCTTCCAACGGTCTATAAAACGATCTAGAACCTCATGCAAAGTCAAGGCGGTGATACGACCATTGGCATCGTCAAAGGCCATGTCGTAGTCGGTAGACTCAACCCATTGACCACCGCTATCGGTGTTGTTATCGACCCGAGGCCAGTCACTCCCGACCAGAAACAGTCGAGTTTCTAGGGTGTTATAGTCAACAGCGAAGAGGGTCACATGCCCACCGCCGGAACCTTTTTTACGAATTGCCCGCAGATAAGGGGGCGCGGTAACGATTTTATAACGTTTATCGGTCATAGATTTATGCCCCTTTGGATTTTGTCAACTTAACGTTTGTAGTAGGTGATTCATCGCCTTCAAACGGTACTACGAACTCTTAAGTTGACGGTCATGGATTTTGGATATTTTGGATTTATGAATTTAGATTGTGGCTATCAACGTAAGCCGAGACATGTAGCACATGCTTCAGCCTGTGCCGCACAGTCTAAAGACTGTGTTACGATATTATCTGTCGCACATTAAGTTGGTAGCCTAGATTGTCAAGTCTTGCCAAGTATAAAACGACCTTAAACAAGTGTCAAAAACTGTATGCCAACATCCTTTTTTCCAGCCGATTATTGAAATTCGGCTATCAACGTAAGCCGAGGCATGTAGCCACACAGTCTAAAGACTGTGTTACGATATTATCTGTAAATTCTCAATGCGATGTTTGTCGGTTTCAGAGTAACATGGCTTACATGACTCTCGTTGTCGTATTAATATACATTATTTAATAGGCGTTACGATCATTTAAGATGTTGATGATGGTGCGTAATATAATTCGAAAGTCGAGGGCCAATGACCAGTTTTCAATATACCACAAATCATATTTCGTCCGCTCGATAATCGAGGTGTTACCACGCAGACCATTCACCTGCGCCCAGCCGGTTACGCCTGCTTTTTCGCGATGACGATCCATGTAACGAGGAATTTTTTGCTTAAACTCCTCTACAAAAACAGGTCGCTCAGGACGTGGCCCGACGAGACTCATTTCGCCGAGCAGAACATTAACGAACTGAGGAAGCTCATCAATTGAATATTTGCGGATAAACGTGCCAAGCCGTGTCCGACGATTATCGTTTTCGGTCGTCCAGACTGCGCCGCTGGCATGTTCGGCATTCGGACGCATGGAGCGAAACTTGAGCATCATGAATTGTTTGCCGTCTAGCCCCATGCGTTCTTGGCTGAAAAAAACAGGCCCTTCTGAATCGAACTTGATTAGCACGGCGACCAACATCATCCACGGTGATAAGATGATTAGGCCAAACACACTCCCGACGACATCAACGGCTCGCTTGAGCGTTAACCGAAAACCTCGTAAGGCTACATCACGTACCGTTAATAAGGGTAAGCCGCCCAACTCGGCAATCGAAACCTCGCTGGCCATAATCTGAAATACATCAGGAAAGACTTTAATGGCGACTTTAGCTCGATCACATTTGCCGACGATTTTCAAAATTTCATGGTGCGTCGCTTCTGGCATGGCGATAATCATCTCGTTGATTTGATGCTCCTCGATTAAGGTGGGAATAGCTTCAACCCCGCCTAAAATTGGAGTGCCTTGAATCTCAGTCACGTCCAACTCATCATCAACAAAACCAGCCACGCGATACCCTAAGCCCGGCGTGCGCTGAATTTTTTGCAACACCATGCGCCCAACCTCGCCCGCGCCAACAATTAGAATTTGCTCCTCGCCCCAGCCACGGGCTTGTAAGCGCGTCTGTATCCGAGCGTGTAATAAGCGTCCCAAAGCGGTGAGCATGAAGGTTAGTAGCCAAGTATAGACCATCATCAACCGAGGATAATCGACTTGGTTTTTGAAGAAGATGGTGGTCACGGCGATTGACACGAGAGTCCCTATCGACACTGCACCGAATATCGCATAAAATTGGTCTAAGGCAGAAGGAGAACGGGCACGGTGATAAAGGCGATAGAAAAAAAAGGTGATAATAACGGTCATCGAATGAACTATCATCATGGACCAATAGGCTGAAAATGGTTGGATATTCTCATACTCGGTTTGCAATCGGAGATGATAGCCAAAAAAGAAGGCTAAACCGGACATACACAGGTCGATGATAATCAAAAAAGCCATTAACAGAACAGGGGTATGCTTACGCATCATGAACTCCTTGTGTGTGACTGAAAAACTAATCGGATATTGAGAATGATAGTTGACATTCTTATTCGAATATTGTAACCCCATCCACCGAAAATTTCAATAATGACGAATAGATACCCACCCTACAAGAGGCTCGCCGATAACGGTAGCCTCTTTTTTGTTGCGAGGTCAAAATCATTCCCAAATTTTGCTTAAAACCCATTTCAATCGTATTATAAAAAACAAGACGCAGGAAGTTCACCTGTGCCTTACACTCGTTCTATTTTGTTATGGAGCGTGAAAAAGGTGGCTATCAACGTAAGCCGAGACATGTAGCACATGCTTCAGCCTGTGCCGCACAGTCTAAAGACTGTGTTACGATATTATCTGTCGCACGTTAAGTTGGTAGCCAAAAAGGTGAAACGTGAGATTCAGATATTGGGTCATCACGTTTCACACCTTACATTTTACGTGGACGACCCCGCTTGGATAGACTTTCCAAGTTGGCTACTTGATGAATATGGACTTCCTGATTGGGATTTCTTTGCCAAGGGTTACATAAGGCTATGACTATTATTCAGATTACCCCAACTATAACCATTAACGAAGCCGATATTCAACTCGACTTCATCCGAGCTACCGGGCCGGGCGGACAGAACGTCAACAAAGTGGCCACCGCCGTGCAACTCCGGCTCGATACTCATCGAGTCAACCTCCCGTCTGATGCCCGCTTCCGGTTGAAAAAGGTAGCCGGAAAACAACTAACCTCCGACGGTATCCTGATCATCACCGCTCGGCGATTTCGTCAACAAGAGCGTAATCGGCAAGATGGGCTAAACCGTTTGGTAACGCTGTTACGGAAAGCCACCGAAAAACCAAAACCACGTCGCAAAGCCAAACGCCCGCTCGGTTGGAATGAGGAACGCTTGAAGAAGAAACATCACCGAGCAGAAACAAAACGGTGGCGAGGTAAGGTCAACAGCCATCAGCACGATGATTAATTTGAGGAAAGAGGCCAATGGCCCGCTTGAAACCAATAAAACTAAATCAAAACGAGATTTACTATGAACATTCCCGGACATTTAGCCGTGGGCGTAACCCAACACCATTTGTTTAACTTTCCACCCGACAAAAAGACGTTAACGCTACTGCTCGTAGGGAGTTTGTTTCCGGATATCGCCGATAAAACGATTGGATATATATTGAAACTTATGCCCGGTGGTCGTCATTGCGCTCACAATATTTTTAGCTTGCTGGCCTCGACTATGATGATCATCAGGTTGGGGGGTAAATTGGCTGGTTATGCCTGGTTTACGGGGTATACCGGACATTTATTGGTAGATAGTGGTCGTTTTATACCTTGGTTTTTTCCATTTAAAGCCTATAATTTCCCCAAAGGACGGGGCATATCATTCAAACCTGATTTGATGGCAAAAGAGACGCTGTTATTAGTGCTGGCGGTTATTTTGTTTTATTTGAATCATGCCCAACGGATGAAATAATGCCTGAACACGGAGTGTAGGAAAATCCGGAGTGCGGCTTGCACTCTTATCACTACATCTGCACCGTTACCCAAGTTTAAATAACTCGGATAAACGGATTTTGTATTATCCGTGTCAATCTGTGTTAATTAGTGTCCTTAAAATGGTAACTCGACGAATCAACAAACTTTTGTTCCGTATCTATTTCTATCTTGGCATGGAATATGCTATACTTGATATCGTTACGATTTATTTAGCTGAACACCTTACGATTTTAGTTGCAAAGGAGCAATCATCATCAGCAAGATATTACTCATTGAAGACAATGCTCAAAATGCATTGTTAATGAAACGAATTTTAGAAGCTCGAGGACATAACGTATTACATGCTGAGGAAGGGGCGACAGGGTTTGAGATGGCAACTAAAGAAGTACCAGATATAATTTTGGTTGATCTTGGTTTGCCCGATATGGATGGACAAACACTCATTGGAGTCATTAGAAATGAACCCACCCTCAAAGATATACCTATGGTCACCGTCACCGCGTGGCCGGAAGAAACTGCCCGTGCCTTAGCCGAAGCCTACGGTTGTCAAGGGTGCATCTCCAAACCTATTAACAGCCGTACCTTTCCAGACCAAATCGAAGCCTTTTTGCCATAAATTCCAACAGTTAAGTACCCCAAACGAGTACTTTAAACTCTCTATTTGATATGTCAACAATTGATTTAATTTCTGCTAGTGCTTTTTCATACCAAGAACTAACCGATGCGTATAACCGAACTCGAGTTGATTACATGGTCCCTATGCCCATGAACGCGTCTAAATTACATGAATATGTGATTACCTATGATATAGACATGAAGGGGTCTGCCGTTGCCATTGACGGAAACGAAGTGTTAGGACTGTCGATGTTAGGCTCCCGTCCCGGACGAGCTTGGATTTCGCGTTTGGGGGTTGTACGGCAGAATCGCCGTCATGGGGCCGGAACTGCTTTGGTTCAGCATATGATCGATGAATCAAAACTGCAAGAAGCTAACTATATTATTATTGAAGTAATTGATAATAATATCCCGGCTCATACACTTTTTACGAAATTAGGCTTTAAGCAGACCCGTCAGTTACTCGTCTTAGGTCGCCCCCCCGGCCCTCCAAAAATCAAGCCTCCCGTGTCTCAAGTCCGAACAATCAAATATAATAGAGCGATGGAACTGCTCAGTCAACGCCGTTCTAAGCCGACTTGGATTGAAGAGACCAATTCCCTCAATAATGCTGGAAACATTGAGGCATTCTATGCCTATCTGCAAGATGGTAGTAAAGGCTGGCTGGTGTGTCAAAATACAATTTTTCAGTTAAGCCGGATCATGCTTCAAACAGAGATTGGTGACCCTCTGCAAGTTGGTCGGGCTTTATTGTATCATCTCCACAAAGAATATTCCAAAAAAGACACAAAAACAGAAAATTTACCAGTGAGTGACCCACATTGGCCTGTTTTTAAGGAGATGGGCTATTTTGAACTGTTTCGACGTAATGAGATGGTGTTAGAGTTTTAAAGGGTTACTCTAACTTTTCGTTCCCCATACTCTGTTTTAGTTTCGATCTCCAAGCCAAAACGTCGTACCAATTTCATTAGATAGATGTTCTCCGGCATGACCCAGCCGACAACATGTGTGATTCCCATCTGACGTGCTTTATCCGATAAGATTCTGAGTAGATATTTTCCTAACCCCTTTTTTTGAAAATCATCTCGAAGAACAATCGCCGCTTCGGCCTCTGTATCTTCAGCCCTGACTCGGGCAACCTGAGCCACGCCAACCGCGCAACACTCTCCGCTTGGCGTTATGGTCGTCGCAATGACTGCGCCTCGATGTACCCAATCAACATCGGCCATTTTATAGCACTGTTGCCAAATCTCTTCCTCTGAATAGTTATGCTCATGCCAATGGTAACGTAACCATTTTGTTTGCGGGGATAGTTGATAAAATAGGTCAACTAGCATTTGTGCATCCTCTTTTTTTGTAAATCGCAACCGAACCTCTTGACCTTTTAAGTATATCCGACGGTCTAATTCTTGCATGACGATTATCCTCGCCTCGTTTCAAAATTGTCATCTCTTACTACCTAGAGTAAAATCAAACGTCGCGATTATAGCACCACCTTATAACCTCGTCAACGATATATGATATAAAACTTATGATGCTACCAGAGTTTTTGACAACACAAACACTAGTATAGTTGTTCAGATAAACATTTTCAGTCGTTACCTTCCCGCAAGTTCAAAACTTGCGGGAAGGTTGGTCTTGAATTGAAAATTATTTTCTGAAAGACTGTAGCATCAACTTATTATGATTATGAACTTAACTTTTGAACAAAAATTAAGAAATTATGCTGATTTAGCTGTCAACGTGGGTATTGGCCTGCAACCCGGACAAACACTCATCATTAGGGATGTCCCGCTAGAAAGCGCGCCGTTTGTCCGCCTGATTGCCGAAAGTGCTTACAAAGCAGGCGCGAAGTTGGTCGATGTGATTTGGAAAGATGATGCCTTAATTTTAACCCGTTTTCAGCACGCACCTCGCGATTCTTTTAGCGAATTTCCGACTTGGAATACAGAAGCGGTATTGGAATCTGTGCTAAACCGAAACGGGGCCACGCTCAAAATTGTAGCCGAAAAGCCGGGATTGTTAGATGGTCAAGACCCTGAGTTAATCATCGAGGCCAAAATCGTTCGCCAACAACAATTACAAGAAATTTTCAAATATTCGATGGCCAACTACTATAATTGGTCGGTTATCAGCATGCCGATTCCGAGCTGGGCAGCCAAAATCTTCCCCGATGATGCACCTCAAACCCAGATAGATAAATTGTGGGATTTGATTTTTGAAGTTTGCCGAGTTAATCAGCCAGACCCGGTGCAAGCCTGGAAGGAACATGCCAAAACATTGACTGAGAAAAAGATTTATTTGAATAACAAAAAATATACCTCCTTCAAATATAAAGCCCCCGGTACTGAATTGACCCTTGGCTTGCCTGAGGGGCATATTTGGCACGGCGTGAGTGCAGTCACCAGCAAGGGTATTAACTTTATGCCCAACCTGCCCTCCGAAGAGATTTTTACCATGCCCCACAGAGATCAGGCGGACGGTGTTTTATCAAACACGCGGCCATTTAGCTCTGGCGGAATGTTTATTGACCAGTTTAGCTTGAAATTTGAAAATGGTCGTATCGTCAATGCGACCGCTAAAACTGGTGAGACAATCCTTAAGCAGTTGATTGCAACCGATGAGGGAGCGACTCGATTGGGTGAAATCGCACTAGTTCCCCACAGTTCGCCGATTTCACAATCAAACGTCTTGTTTTATAATACTTTGTTCGATGAGAACGCGGCCAGTCATCTAGCGATTGGCAAAGCCTACCGATTTTGCATGGTCGATGGTGATCAGATGGATGATGACCAGTTTGCCACCGCTGGAGGGAACAACAGCCTCATCCATGAAGATTTGATGATTGGTTCGGACGAGATGGATATAGACGGAGTGACAGCCGCAGGTGACATTGAGCCGATTATGCGCGCTGGTGAGTGGGCATTTTAGGCCTGATCCTTACCCACATCTGTTATACAAGACTTGGCGGGTATATACCGCCAAATACCTGTTGCAATTACATAATCGCAACAATCTTATTCTAAAAGTGGCTATCAACGTAAGCCGAGACATGTAGCACATGCTTCAGCCTGTGCCGCACAGTCTACTGTGTTACGATATTATCTGTCGCACGTTAAGTTGGTAGCCCTAAAAGTGGCCGAAATTATGACCATAGTCCCAAAATCTGTAGTTCTATGAAGCGACAAATGAAGCGACAAATTTTTGATTTATCTTAGGATTTATTACATGGCACGAAAAAAACGAGCAAAAAGAGTACTTTCAAAATCAAAATCAAGAAACCCCGAAAAATTGACCTCCGATATTATTCGTTTAGGTCATAAATGTAAATGGAATACGGTTGAAAGTTTATTAGGTCAGTTACGCGAACAGTTAGCCAACGACCCAAATCGATTGACCAAGCATCTGACCCAAATTGCGGCAGAAGTTGAAGGCACAGAGATGGAACAGTCGTTACGGCGAGAGATAAAGGGCCTTAACGATAATTTAACCGACTTCCTCGACGAAGCTCAAACTCTGATTGAGGATAAAGCCTACGAAGCGGCGCAAGCAAAATATGAGCAGGCGTTAACTCTCGCTCCAAATAATCCAGAGTTACTAACCCTCTATGGTCAAATTTTGCTTGAACAAAACCATATTACTCGGGCTATTGAGATGTTTGAGCAATCTCTGAAATTTGCCCCGAATGACCCCTCTACCTTATCAAATTACGGGTCAGCCTTAGCCAAAACTCGTCAATTTGACCGTTCTTTTGAGCAGTTTGAGCAAGCGATACAAGTAGTCCCCAACGATGCCCTAATTCTGGCTCGATACGGCTTGGCCTTAGCTCGCGGCCAACAGTACGAGGCCGCCTTTGACAGGTTTGAGCAGGCCCTACAGTTCGAGCCGCATGATCTGGATATTTTGGCAAAATATGGTTGGGCCTTACAACGATCAAGACGGTATCAAGATGCCCTAGAAAAGTTTGAACGGGTGTTAGAGATTGACCCCGATAATATTAAGGCCCTGAATGGATACAGTAACACTCTGCTTAAAACGGGCCAATATCAACAAGCGTTTGAGGTGTTTGAACGCACGATTAGGGTAACCACCAATGTCGTCACCCTGAACCAATATGCCAGAGCATTGGCAAAATCGAAACGATATGACCGAGCGTTTGAAATATTCGAGCAATCCTTAAGTGTTGACCCTGATGATGCCATCACCTTGAGCAGTTATGCCAAAGCTCTGGCCGAATCGGGCAAATATGAACAGGCGTTTAAGGTGTTTGAGCGCTCCCTCGCAATCAAACCCGACGAGGCGATTACCTTAAGTAGTTATGGTAATTTATTGGCTGAATCTGGTAATTATGACAAGGCTTTTGAGATTTTTGAACGGGCCATCAAACATGATCCCCATGAGGCAATTACCCTCAGCAGTTACGGGAAGGCGCTCACTGTATCTGGCAATTATGATAAGGCTTTTGAGATTTTTGAACAAGCTTTGAGTGTGAAACCAAGCGAGGCGATTACCTTAAACAGTTACGGTAAAGCCTTGGCCGAAGCAAGACTCTATGATAAAGCGTTTGAGGTGTTTGAACGAGCAATCGCCCTTAAGCCTCAGGAGGTAATTACTCTGAGTAATTACGGCAAATCATTAACTAAAGCGGGCCGGTACAACCGAGCAATTGAGATATTTGAAGATTCGCTCAAAATCAAGCCGAACAGTGAGATTGTTCTAAACAGCTACGCCATTGCCTTGGCGCAAGCGGGAGAATATGATCGAGCGATAAGGATGATTAGACGAGCCTTAGAAATCAACCCCAAAAACGCCAAAACAATCAATAATTATGGCATTACTCTGAGTAAATATGGTACTTCTTTGGCAGTGTCGGGTAACTACGCCGATGCGATTAAGATGT
Organism: Anaerolineales bacterium HSG24; assembly: GCA_030377895.1. Lineage (GTDB taxonomy): Bacteria > Chloroflexota > Anaerolineae > 4572-78 > J111 > JAUCGB01. The sequence continues at coordinate 8,555 of JAUCGB010000077.1, read as the reverse complement.
TTGAGAAATCTATAAAAATTGGACATCCTGATAACACCATCACCCTGAGCAATTACGCCACCGCTTTAGGAAAATATGGCACTTATTTGAGCAAATCATCACAACAGCGCAAAGCAGGTGATTTGTTTGAGCAAGCCTTGGCCTTAAATCCTACTGATGTCAGAACTCTAACCGCGTATGGTATATTTTTGTCAAACACGGGTCGGTTTGATTACGCCATCAAGCAGTTTAAACAAGCCTTAGAGGTCAACCCGAATGATGTGATTACCTTGAGCAGTTATGGTCGCACCTTGTCGGAGACCAAACGATATAAAGAGGCGTATGACGTTTTGGAACGTGCCTTAGAGATTACGCCAAATAATATCATAACCTTAACCATCTACGGGAAAGCTTTGTTAGATGGCAGACAGGAAAAATACGCCTGCCATATCTTCAAAAAAGCCTTGAAAATCAACCCTAGAGATCGCTTTGTCCTATTACCTTATGCTCAGGCATTAGAGCGATTGGGCGACTATCGCGTCGCCATCCAATATTTAGAGCAGGTTAACGTTACTCAACTGGCTTATGGATTTATGCCGATTTTTTATAGCAATTTAGGACGTTTGCATTACTTAAATGGTACAGAATCGAAGGGAGCGCGTTATTTTGGCCTAGCAGTTGAAAAAACTAGCTACGAGAATCGGGCCATATTACACAATGTGCAGGCGATTTTGGCTGGTGATCCAAATAATCAGGATGTACTGGAGATGTTACAGGCTATTTTTGACCATACGCCCCGCCATGCTCCTGCGCCACAACAAAGGCAGCCGTCTAGTGCATCCGATATATTTTATCAAGAGCATCATAAATCGGCCAACAGACCGATCTCCTATTCAGATTCATAATGCGTCATCAGTTCAAACATCATGCCCCTCTGATTATCCTCCTCCTCCTATTTTCCCTGTTGACCTTTTACCAATCCACCACCCTGCCCCTTGGCGAGGCGGCTGATGAGATAGACCATTACCAATATTTGCAATTTGTGGCCCGAGTTGGACACCCACCGCTCATCGAAGCAGAACGGGTTGAGGCCGGGTTTAAGGGGGGCTTGGCTCCCCTTTACTACATCCTCACCGCTTGGCCCATCGCCCTCGTTGGCGTGGATCGCGCCCCCCATATTCGACGTACTGATCAACGCCCGCAACGCCACATCCCCACTGATGGGCTAGGCTTCAACCGAGTTCTACATACATGGGACGAAACATGGCCTTGGCAGGGGCAGATTCTCGCGTGGCATTTGGTGCGTCTGCTCTCGTTGCCGATGGCTTGGGTGACGATTATTGCCACCTATGTTATGGGCTATAAAATGCTCGTACCACGTGCGCTCCCAGTACTCGCTATTGGAGCGACCTTGTTTATTGCCTTTTTACCCCGCTTTGTCATCAGTAGTGCCGTTATCAATGACGATAATCTTGTCTTTGCCCTGAGCGCGGTTATTTTGCTGATTCAACTTTTATTATTACAAGGAAGTCGCCATGTCCGCTGGTTTATTTTGTTAGGCGCGCTGTTTGGATTAGCCCTTGTAACTAAATATTTCTCCCTGATTTTGATTCCTGAATTGGTCTTAACGCTGTGGTTTACCACCAGAATGGGCGGCGTAACCTTCAAGCGACATATTTTGCCATTTTTGAGCGCGTTGTTTCTGACCGCTGGGCCTTGGTTTATGGTTATCGTCTATCGCTTTAATCGGGTTGATGAGTTAGGCTGGATTGCTGGATTAGCCGCCTCGTTGGGAGAGCCGCAAATCACAAACGGGTTGGTCGGACTGTTAGCTGGTCAATCAGAAAATACGGTAGTGGCGAGGACAACCTATCCTTTTTTTGACTGGTTGGGCATACTTTATGGCTCGTTTTGGTTTGAGTATGGCTGGATGAACATCTTCGCCCCGTTTTGGGTCTATGCCCTATTGAGTATCATTCTGCTCCTCACCCTTCTGCCCTTGTTGACCCGTTTTAGAACCATTTTTAAAACCATGTCGAGGCCATCCCCTCCGATAATATTACTCACCACTCGTCTGTCTCTATTTTTATTGCTGGTGCTGATACGCTACATTCTCAGCGCAACCATCGACACCGGGCAGGGGCGACACCTCTATTCGGCCTTGCCCGTAATTGCCTTGCTCATCAGTTGGAGCGGCATGCAATGGCTGACGCATTCCAACCGCTGGATACGAATTAGTGGACGCGGCTTGTCGTTATTGTACTGTCTCGTCAGCCTACATGTTTTGTTATGGCCCACTTACATTTTGAGTTACTATCCTGTCCTGCCGATTACTAGTCAGCCTTTAGAAATCGCCCCCACAACTCACTCTATCGAGATAGAATTTGCCCCCGGCCTGTTTTTCATGGGATTTGATTTGCCAAACCAAGCGAAAACTGGACAAACTTTACCTGTGACCATGTATTGGCACGTTAAGCAACCGGCCCAACAAGACTATCTGCTATCGCTTTGTTTGGAGGATGAGCAACGCCGTCCAGCCGGATGTTGGGACGGTCATTTTGTCAACGGAGCCTACCCATCTCGAGCATGGGAAGTTGGCGACAGTATTATCGACACGGTGCATATTCCCCTGCCCGCCTGCGACCGGATTCGCCAAATTAACTATAACCTTCATCTGACCGTATGGCCGATACGGGTTGATCGGATCACACCGACTCTGTCGCAAATTCCCGTACTTGACAAAATCTACCCGGTTCCTAACCTCACCCTTCAAGTCGGTAATTTATTACGGAGTAATCATGAACAAACGATTGATCTGTGGCAGAGTAACCAAAATTTAACCCAAACCAATCAAAACAACATTTTTTTTCAACTTTTATGGAATGTTGAATGGTTTCAAGGGTTTAGTTGGGCAACTCAATTCATACCAACAGGCTTACCTTTTGAATTTGTGGTAAATAGCAAGTTATTTGAAACATATAGCCAAATTGACTATACGAAAACACCATCTGCTATCCCACCCGCATTTCAGAAACGAGCCTCACGGCATTTATGGCTACCCGTTCCGGCTTTCAAACGGGAGCTTTATCTACCCTGTGATGAGGGCGGTTCAGACAACGCAACCCCTTACGCCCAGTTATATCAGTTTATCAACGACCCGACTTTGTCCAACGGTTTGTACCAGCAGAGCCAGCTACCGAGCCTGTCGCTACAGATTATGAATCAACAACGCACCCTGCGCCCCATCACCACCAGCCTGAGTTTCGGTCAAAGATTGGTTCCCCGTTCCATGCAAATCGCTGGTCAGCCTGAGTTAACCCTGCTTAGTGAGCGGTTCACCGAGCCACAAATTTTAACGGCTGATTCGCCAGTTCGCCCTCTGACTATAGTTCAGGCTGGTGACACGCTTCAGGTTACAATAGAGTGGCAAAGTCGGCAATGGATGACCGATTCGCTCGTTGTCGCCCTTAAACTATTGGATAAGGATTTCGCTATCGGAGGGGAGCGCGTGACGCAACTCGGAGACCGCTACCCCAACCTGTTGTGGGTTCCGGGTGAGTTGGTCGAGGAGAGTTATCCCATCCTAATTGCGCCCGACACCCCGCCGGGGCTATATCAACTGGAGTGGAGTTTGCTTCGTCAGGATGAGCAGTTGCCCGATGGGTTTGAGTATTTAGCATGGCAAAATGGCGAAACGGCCTTGAGTGAGCATCTCTATCCGGCCCACGTTCGCGTTTTAGACCCCGCCCATGCTCATCCTCCGCCGTATCCGCTGACAGCCCAAATTGGAGAGGCGATGACGCTCAACGGGTATAATATAACTCAGCAAGGGAGTAAGGTCTCTTTAGCCCTGTACTGGTCTAATAACGAGTTAGTCAAGCAAGATTATACTGTTTTCACCCAACTGCTCGGCCCAGATTATCAAGTTTGGGCGCAGTGGGATAACCCCCCGCAGGGCGGACGATATCCCACTAGTCAATGGCAGACCGTAGACCAACTGGTTGATCGCTACACCCTGCAACGGGCTGAGGGCGCGCCCGCCGGAGAATACCATGTCTTGGTCGGCATGTATGACCCCAGCACTGGCGAGCGCATCCCCGTTACCATAAACGGGCAAGCACAGACCGACCATGCCGTCTGGCTTGGCCCGATTTCGCTATTTCAATAGCCAGCATCACACGGGGATTTATTGTAGTTTTGGGCATCAACTTTTTTGTCCTGTACTTAACAATTCAGTATAATAGAGACGCGTAGACGCAGAATTTTATGTTTGTTTCCAAATTCAGTTTGGGAACAAGATGGACGATGTCTATTAATCTAAGGAGAAAAAGTAATGAAGAAGCAAACCATTTATCAAGCAAAAATGTGGTTTATGTTGATGGGACTGACTCTCGCCCTAATGTTAGCGGCTTGTGACAGTAATCCACTGGCTGAGCAAACGAAGGAAGAACCGGCCAAAGAAGAATCAGCCGCCGAGCCAGTGCCGGAAGAATCGAAAGAAGAGGCCGCAGAGGCCAGTGGGTCCAATCTCTGTGGTGACAGCAGTAAATTGGCTGACACGCTCAACTTTTTTAACTGGGGTGACTACATGGACGAAGAGATTATGACCCAGTTTGAGGCCGAATGTGGGGTTAAAGTGGTGCAGGATATTTTCTCTAGCAACGAGGATATGATTGCCAAAGTGCAAGCGGGCAACTCCGGCTACGACTTAGTTGTGCCGTCTGATTATACGGTTGCGGTTATGGTGAAAGGGGGTCTACTGGCCGAAATCGACCAGAGCAACATTCCCAATATCAGCAATCTTAACCCCGCGTTGATGGGACTGTATTACGACCCTGACAATAAATACAGTCTGCCTTACCAATGGGGAACAACAGGCATCGCTTATAACGTGACGGCATTTCCTGATGGGCCACCCGACAGTTGGGCCGTGCTGTTTGACCCAGAGCAGGTCTGCCAGAACAGTGGTTTTGTCTCTATGTTGGATGACGAACGAGAGACGATTGGCGCGGTTCTGAATTATCTGGGTTACTCCTACAATGACACTGACCCAGCTCATCATGAAGAAGCCAAACAGATTTTGCTGGCTCAAAAGGACTGTTTAGCCAGTTACGACTCCGATAATTATAACCAAGCGTTGGCCGGGGAAGAGATTGTGCTGGCCCATGCGTGGAGTGGGGGGGCTGCGTTAGGTCGAGATGAGAATGAGAACATTGCCTTCGTCATCCCTAAGGAAGGCGGAGCGATTTGGCAAGAGAACCTTGCTATTCCTGTCGATGCACCCAACAAATACACCGCCGAAGTGTTCATCAACTATATGCTTGACCCCGAAATAGGTGGGCAACTGAGCAACTACACTTATTACTTCACCCCTAACCAAGCCTCAGAAGAATTCTTGGATGAGTATTACTTTGAACTGCTCAAAACAGGTGGCATGCTCCTCGAAGATTCTGACTATGAACGCCTCGAATGGATCCAGCATGGCGATAACAGCATCATTTTCTCCGATACATGGACTGCGGTAAAAGCGCAGTAGTTTTTCAGAGTCACCTTCCCGCAAGTTCTAAACTTACGGGAAGGTGGGGCTTGAATTGAAAAACATTATCCGTGTCATTTCGAGCGCAGTTTGCATGTAAGAGTTCAGTAAAGCCGCCCTCACTTCGCTTCGGAATGACATGAGGTTTATCACCAAACTTCTGATATTATGACAACGAATGATGATAAAGTGATTTTAGTCGTTGAAGATGATGACACATTGTTGCAGACTTTGGCCTACAATCTCAAGCAAGAAGGTTACAGGGTCATCACCGCGTCAACCGGGCCGGATGGTTTGGAAGCAGGACGAACCCAGTCGCCTGATTTAATTGTGTTAGATGTAATGTTGCCCGATTTAGACGGGTTGTCGGTTTGTCGGATTTTGCGTCGTGAAGCCGATGTGCCGATTATCATGCTAACCGCTCGGTCTAGCGAAGTGGATAAAATCATTGGTCTCGATTCGGGCGCGGATGATTATATTACCAAACCGTTCAGTTTTGGTGAGTTTTTGGCTAGAGTCCGAGCGGCTCTACGCCGTCGGGTGTCACATGCGCCGACAAACCAACTGGTCAGTGCAAATTTGTCGATTGATTTAATCAGCCGTAAGGCTTACAAAGAGGGAAATTTGCTGAATCTCAGCTTTAAGGAGTTTAATCTATTGGTCGAACTGATGCGCCATAAAGGCGCGGTTTTATCACGCGATCTACTGCTGACCAAGGTTTGGGGTTATGATTATTATGGAGAATCTCGCACGGTAGATGTCCATATTCGCTGGCTACGCGAAAAAATCGAAGAAAATCCCTCAAAACCAACCCGAATCACCACCATCCGCCGAATTGGATATCGATTTGAAGAGTGATTGCCATCCCCCCACGAGGCCCTCAAAGGCCCTGAAGTGTCCTGAAATGCCCACTACGAACTTCGGTAATTGCAGAAGTAGTAATCCGGATCCGTTAGCTACCCGCAAGTTCTAAACTTGCGGGTAGCTGACCACTACCTATGCAGGACTACCCGAACTTCTAAAATTTCGCGTTTATTTGTGTCCAATTAGGTTTAATTATTGACGGCTACGCTATTACTGGCTCTTTTAATCTACTAGCCGGAGGTATTACCCTATCATTAGAAACCGGGTGACTTTGTTTGGATTCTTCTTTAGTTACAACACTGGCGATGCGCTCTGCAAAGTAGTAAACTCGCTCCAAATATTCAAGGATTTCAAACTCGGCTCGGAACAAGGCGACCAAACTGGGATCTCTGGAGGCGGGGTGGTCAAACAGTTTATCTTCCCCTTGTCGAACCAATTGCTTAACCTCGGTTTGGGTAGCCAAAACTCTATTTGCCGTTATTCTATCAGAATTAACTAGCGATAAAACAGCATTTTCAACCGACCATAATATCTTATCTTGAAGCTGGTTCAGTAGTTCCTCGGTTGATTTATCTATTTTAATACCATACTGTAACCGCTCATGTCCTACAGGTGATATGGCATTCACTCGGTTGCCAATATTTTCTATGTAGTTGGTAACAATCATATAGTTAGATAATTGTTGGGCTTGGGAGGTGGACAAGTTTTGTCGAGAGAGTTGCCCCAGATAGTTGAAAATCTCTTGGTGTAATCGATCAACATCTTTATCCATCTGGGCGATGGAATCGATTTTATCTTTATCTCCCTTTAGAACAATGGGCAGACCAACTTCCACCATTTTAGAGGCATGTTCGCCTAAACGTCCTAACTCAAGGCAAGTTTGCTCAAGGGCAAGATTGGGTGTTTCGAGCAATAAACCATCAAGATATTGGGCATGAACTGATTCTTCTTTGGTAACTAGTTTGTCGGGCACTAGGTAGGTGACAAATTTTGCGAGAGGAGATGTGAACCAGACAAAAAAGAGGACGTTTAAGGTGTTGAACATGGTGTGGGCGTTGGCAATTTGGCGAGGTGTTTCAGCCGCCAACAGTTCTACACCTACTAATTCGGGATAAGAGGGTGAGATCCAACGTATCATAAAGGCTAGTTGATCGAGGAAGATAAACCAGAAGATGACCCCACTAATATTAAAGGTTAGGTGAACGAGGGCTGTCCGCACCGCTTCGCGAGGTTTACCGATTGAGGCTAATAGAGCCGTCACACAAGTACCGACATTTGCCCCAAAAGCGAGCGCAATCCCCGCCTCTAGGGTGATTAGTCCCTGACTAGCTAGGGCAACAATCACCCCCGTTGTGGCAGAAGAACTTTGCACAATCGAAGTGAACATGACTCCCACCAAAATGCCAAGCAGTGGATTTTCCAACGACTGCATCAACTCAAGAAAGGGTGGATATGAGCGTAACGGTTTGGTTGCGCCACTCATAAGCGTCAAGCCAAAGAAAATCAGACCAAAGCCGAGAAGCATCAGGCCATACTCTTTGATAGTGTCATTTTTTGAGGTGAAGTGCATAGCAAACCCGATAGCGATAAAAACCATAGCATACTTCGTCACCTTAAAAGCAAGCATCTGCGCCGTAATCGTCGTCCCGATTTCAGCCCCCATAATCAACGGGATTGACTGCTGTAGGGTCATCACCCCTGCCGAAACAAACCCAATAATCAAGACGGTTGTCACTGAAGATGACTGCACAATGGCGGTAGAGATGGCCCCGGCAATTACCCCCGTAAATCGATTAGTTGTTAAGGTAGCCAGAAGCTTTTTCATGCCTTTTCCGGCAACCCGTTGTAAGGCACTGGTCATCTGCTCCATGCCGAACAAAAATACGGCCAATCCGCCCAACAAATTTATCAAAATCATGCTCCATTCTATGGTATGTGAACTATTCATACTTCTCTCCTATAATTTTTTAATATAACTGTTCGAGTTCAGTTTGCACCATTCGGGTACTAACGAGAAATCCTACGACGGTACTGAGATTCGAGGGATTTCCTCTCTTTGTTTCGGAACGACATGGATGTGTTAGTTTTCCATTTATCCAAAATTTTTAATACAATACTTGAAATTTCACATCCTAGGGTATGTACAACTTTTCACCTTCACCTCACCTTACTTTTA
>JAUCGB010000076.1 GCA_030377895.1 Anaerolineales bacterium HSG24 | reverse complement strand
ATCCGAAAATAAAACAGAGACTTACCCAACTAACTCTGACATTATTCTTAACATTACTCTTGATATTACAGGTTGCCGCGCCCAGCGCGCAGGCTCAAGGTGGTGATACCATCAGATTTCATCATCTGACCACTCAAGACGGCTTATCTGCGAGTAATAATTTTTGTATTTTAGAAGACCGGGCTGGCTTTATGTGGTTTGGTACATGGAACGGTTTAGACCGATATGATGGGTATGAGTTTGTTAGCTATCAACATAATCCTGATGATTCAAACTCTCTCACGCACAACGAAATACGTGGTTGTTTAGTAGATAGGGATGGTATATTTTGGTTGGGTACACCTCATGGCTTAAACCGATTTGATCCAACGACAGAAATCTTTACCCATTATTATCATGACCCTGAAAATGAAAATAGTTTAAGTGCAAATTATATTAGCGACATTTATCAAGACTCCACTGGTGATTTGTGGTTCAATGTACAGGACAAAGACTTAAATCGGCTAGATATTGATACTGGAGTTATCATCCGTTATGACAACGACCCAAATTCGGGGAATGGCGCACCCCATCTTGCAACCGACTCGACTGGAAAGTTATGGATAACACTTTCTGAAACGAGTTTGCTCATGTTTGATCCAATTGCCGAAACTTTCCAGACCTATGATTTCAAACTAGCAAACCCAATGAGTTCCCCTACCGATGGCATATATACCTTATATATCGACTCAGATGACCGATTTTGGGCTGGTTATCTTTTTGGCCTGGGTGAATTTGATCTAGAAACCAAAACTTTTATTTCTCATCTTTCGTCAGATAACGATGATCGTATCTCTTATATCAACAAGATACGGGAGGATGAGCAAGGACAGTTGTGGTTAGCGTTTGGAAATACTGGTTTTGGAAATTTTGATAAAGAAACCAATGAGTTTACCCATTATCCTCATAATCCTAACGACATATATAGCGTCGGTACAAACAAAATTCGTGCCATCTATCAAAATAAAGCAGGACTAATTTGGGTCTCTGGTTTTGGAAGTGGAATCTCTTATTTCAAACCCGGTCAAAAAAACTTCAAGTTATACAGAGGAAACGCAACCGATGAGACAGGCTTGATAAGCAATCGGATTATATCATTGGCGGCTGATGATTTGGGGATGGTATGGATTGGTACTTCCGCTCCCGCGGCCCTCCATAAACTCGACCCCAAAACTAATCAAATCACTCGTTATAGCCATGACCCAGATGATCCACATAGTTTAAGTGCTAATATTTCAGTCGAGGCAATTAAGCCGGATAAGCAAGGTAATATATGGGTTGGTACTTGGGAAGGGGGACTCAACTATTTTGACCGTCAATCCGAGCAGTTTACCCACTATTTACCTGACCCTGATGACCCCAACAGTTTAGCTAGTAAAATAGCCTTGGCGTTGTATATCGACAAAAAAGATCAGATTTGGTTAACCGGATGGATAGGGAAGTTCAGCCGGTTAGATCCAATCACCCAGCAATTTACACATTATCATACCCTCCCCAATTACCCAACCGCGCTTGAGGAGGGGGGCGTGTGTTTAATTTATGAGGATAGTGCAGGGGGATTATGGTTGGGTACGTTTACTAATGGCTTACATCGGTTTGACCCACAGACCGAGCAGTTCCAAAGCTATCTCTATCAATCTGATGATACGACTAGTATTAGTCAAGGCTCAATATCTGCCATCCATGAAGATAAAAAGGGGGCTTTATGGATCGGAACGGGTAGAGGATTAGATAGATTAAATCAAACTCGTACCGAATTTACACACTATACTAAACAAGATGGTCTACCGGGCGATACAATAAACGGTATTTTGGAAGATGATTCAGGTAATTTATGGCTTAGTACCAATCAAGGTATAGCCACATTTAACCCCGAAACGAAAGCTGTTCAGGCTTACGATGTGTGGGATGGTTTGCAGGATAATGAGTTTATGTTACATGCATACACTCAAATGCCGGATGGTACGATGTTTTTTGGTGGTATAAACGGTCTGAACAGTTTCCATCCGGCCAATGTCACGACCAATGCCTATCAGCCGCTTGTTTTTCTGACTGACCTAAAGCTGTTTAACCAATCAGTGTCATACGGCCAAGATTCAATCCTTAAGCGCCCAATTTGGCAAACTGAGCATATTCAATTGGGACCAGATGAGGATATCATCTCTTTTGAATTTTCTGCCTTAAACTATTTCGTATCGCAAAAAAACCAATATGCCTACATAATGGAAGGGGTGGATAGAGATTGGGTTTATGTTGATAGTAATCGCCGATTTGCTACCTATACCAATTTAGACCCCGGTGAATACGCCTTTCGGGTTAAGGGGTCAAACAATGATGGTCTCTGGAATGAAGAAGGCACAACCATTACTGTGACCATTCTCCCTCCTTGGTGGGAGACAATTTGGTTCCAAATGGGTTTAGTTGCCGTAGCCATCAGTTTGGTTATCGGTGGAGTGCGTTGGCGATTGCACAGTGTCGAACAACGCTCTCGTCAGTTGGAGCAGGAAGTTGCTAAACGGACGTTTCAACTCAAAGAAGCCAAACAGAAGGCAGAAATAGCCAACAAAGCAAAGAGTAGTTTTCTGACCAATATGAGCCATGAACTACGCACCCCGCTTAACAGTATTCTTGGTTATTCTCAACTGCTAAGGCGCGATCATATTCCAGAGTGTAAACAGCCGGTGGAGGTGATTCAACAAAGTGGCAATCATCTGCTGACCTTGATTAATGATATTCTGGACATCTCCCGCATTGAACGGGGTAAGACCGAGTTAGTACCAAACCAATTCAATCTTGCAAGACTGCTACGAAGCATGGTCGAAATCTTTCAGCCCGAGGCGGAAGCAAAAGGACTCATCTTTACTTTGGACTCACCTGCCAATTTGCCAACTATTTATGCCGATGAAAAACGGCTTCGCCAACTGTTGATTAATCTACTCGGCAACTCATTCAAGTTTACCCAGCGGGGAGAGGTGAAACTAACCGTCACTCGTTCCCAAACTGAGTTTAACTCTCGTGACTGCGCTCTGCGTAGTCACGCATACGGGGACGCTCCGCGTCCTGTGAGCCGACGCGGAGCGTCTAGTATGCGTTCCAACGCAGAGCATTGGAACGAGGGGGAGAGTTCTGAATCACCTTACGTCTCATTCCTTTTTGAGATTGCTGACACCGGCCTCGGCATCGCTACTGATGATTTAGCCAAACTATTCACCCCGTTTGAACAGGTGGGCAGTCGTCTGAATCAGCAAAAAGGCACGGGTTTGGGATTGGCGATTAGTCATCAACTGGTAGCGTTGATGGGCGGCAAACTACAGGTAGAAAGTGAGTTGGGGCAAGGTAGCCGCTTTTTCTTTGATATACCACTCCGAGTAATGCCTGACCATGACCTAGTTCAAGAAGCATCCTCGCCGGATATAATCGGTATAAAAAGCGAGTCTCCGACTGTTTTGGTGGTTGATGATTTATGGGAGAATCGAGTGGTCGTCCATGATTATCTCAGTAAGATTGGCTTCATCTTAATCATGGCCGATTCGGGGCAAGTCGGTTTACAGAAAGCGCAACAACATCAGCCCCAAGTGATCATCACCGACCTGTTCATGCCGGATATGGATGGCTTTAGCTTGATTCGCCATCTGCGCCAAACCGAAACGTTGACCTACTGTTTGATAATCGCCATGTCGGCCAGTGTGTTCACGGATGACCAAGAAAAAAGTTATCAAGCTGGGGCTGATATTTTTTTCCCCAAACCGATTGTGTTTGCTAAGTTATTGGCAATCTTTGAAGAGAAGTTGGCTGTTGAGTGGATTTATGCGGAGAAAAAAGAGTTGGTTCGCTCACCAGACGGAGAAACATTGATACCACCGCCTGAGATTATAGAATATTTGCTGGAGTATGCTAGACAGGGTAAAATTCTTGTCATTCAAAACAAACTCCGTGATTTAGTACAACAAGAACCACAATATTACCAGTTTGTTGGGGAAGCAAACCAATTTGTTAAAAAATATCAGATTCAGAATCTGTGTGATTGGCTGGAGACCATAAATTAAGGAGTTTTCAGAACTCTGTATTATGATTTTTACACAGAGTTACACAGAGAACCACAGAGCTACACAGAGAAAGGCTTTTAAATCCTTTTGTTTTTCCTCTGTGCAACTCTGTGAACCTCTGTGCAACTCTGTGTTAGTTTTTGCTTGAGTACCATGAGAACTCTGTATTATGATTTTACACAGAGTTACACAGAGAACCACAGAGCTACACAGAGAAAGGCTTTTAAATCCTTTTGTTTTTCCTCTGTGCAACTCTGTGAACCTCTGTGCAACTCTGTGTTAGTTTTTGCTTGAGTACCATGACAACTATATTTATAGTCGATGATGTCCCCGAAAATATCGATATTGTATTACAACATCTGAAGCAGTTTGGCTATGAGTTAGCTATAGCCGAAAACGGTGCAAGTGCTATCGAACGATTGAAACATATCACGCCGGATTTGATTCTATTAGATGTGATGATGCCCGGTATTGATGGCTTTCAGGTTTGCCGACATGTCCAATCTCAGCCAGAGACGAAAGATATACCCATCATTTTTATGACCGCTTTGGACGACACAGCCAGCAAAATACGAGGTTTTGAAGTAGGTGGTGTTGATTATATCACTAAACCAATTGAGCTTGTTGAGTTATTGGCTCGTTTGCAAACTCATCTGGCGTTGAGGCAATTACAAGTTGACCTAAAAAACAAAGTGCAAGAACTAACTCAGGCTTTAGAAGAGAAGATCAGTCAACTCAATAAATGCCAGACTGAACGAGATGAGTTATATGAGCAGTTACATCAAAAACAGGTGAAAGTTACTGAACAAATTAACTCGGCTGAAAATGTGAGCCAACTTAGCAAACGTGAAATAGAAGTGTTACAGTTGATTGTAGCCGGTAAAACTTCTCAAGAGATTGCTCGAAAGTTTCATCTTAGTGATAGTACAGTGCGAACGTATCGGCAACGAATTATGCAAAAACTACAGGTTAATAGTCTGCTAGAATTGATAGAGTTTGTCCTTGATAACCAAAGTAACTTTCAATTCTAACTTTTGCTGGACAGTCAAAGCCCCTACACTAATCACAGTACTTGCAAGGCTATCATAACGAAAAAGTTAGCCGTCGATATTTGTGAGGACAAGATGTAATGAGGCATCTCCGATAGGAATGAGCGGCATGGTTCATTCTCGGTAGTGTTGACCTGTTGACTGATGACCTTGGGCTAAAGCCACAAGGCTAAAAGCTCAAGACCGCTGAAGCGGCCTATCTAGCTGGCTTTAGCCTGCTTAAGCTATTAGCATCGGGATTTATTCCGATGTCCCTACCCATTCTCCGTTAAGTTTGCTTTACAAATAAAACCATTGTAGGTGACGCTTGTAGCGTCACTAGTTTGCTTAATAAACGCCGTAATACCTCAAGCAATACAGGCGAACGATTATTGTCACGCTACAAGCGTGACCTACATCGTCAAGAAATTTGTAAAGATGATTTGGTCTATTTTGAACCATGCCGAATGAGCATTAATTAACTTGTGAAAATTGATGGCAGAGATGTCTCCGACGCGTAGCTAGTACCCATACCACAAGTTATTTAGGACTCATTCCCCTTGCTACCCGACAAAGTGGATTAGGGAAGACTAAAACAGTAACACAGAGTTTCATAGAGAAGCACAGAGTGACACAGAGGTTGCCAGAGATAATCTATCCACTTTCTCTCGTCACTTTCAACTCAATCGGCACACCGGTTTCATTTGGTCGGTCGAACTTAGTACGGATAATGTGGGTGTAAATTCGCTTCCCCTCAATGATATTCTCATCGTACAGTTTATCATCCTCTGTGTGAATCTTACTGAAAACGACATAATACCCCTCATCCAATCCCTCCGATTTCAGATATTGAGCCAGTTGCCCCTTGCCTTTCTTGAAATAGGAATCATCGCTAAATATTTTTACTTCAATAATGTATGTTCGTTGCCGATAACGAATTAGAATATCAGTACGTCCTCGCCCCGATGGTACTTCAATGTAGGTCTGTCCCTCCAATCGCTCAATAAAGAAGTTGATATAACCATCCAACGAATAGTGGCAAGCCCCCTCTTTGAGATTCTCCGTATCAAAAGCCCGGAAGCCGCGCCGTCGAATGTATGCTCGGTAAGCCTTCAACAAGGCGTTGACATTCAGCCCCGTGCCGTCCTCAGTTATATAGTCTCCTAACACATCGCGAGCAGTCGTCAAATAATGCTCGGCTTCACCATTGATTACTGGGCGAAAGGCTGTAATCAACACTTTTTTATAGAGAGGTACTAACACATCAACATAACCATCTACATCATCAACCACACCATTGGCATGAAGCCAAGCAATATCCGGCTCATACATCGAAAAAGGAATTGGCTGGGGCTGAAACAATAGCTTCAACATGAACACTCGTTTCTGTCGTGCCTTTTGAACAATATTGATGATGTTGTTAGTGATGTGCTTGGTGAGAAAAAATTGGAGTGTCGGATAGAAATCTCCCATCGTCACCGGTTGGTTCTTGTCCGGCACAACCTTCGTCACCAGATGGTTACACAAAGCGCAGACCAGCCCTGGCTGTCCATGCGTGTTCTCATAGATGGTCTTGATGACCGTTTCATCAAAACAGTGTCCTGTTTCAGTGACATATTGACCTATCAGGTCATCAACCTCATCTCTGGTGAAATACTCTATCTCAAGTTCGTCAGCGATATTGAAGGGGGAAGCCGGGCCAACCACCAACTCGGCGATAGTGCTGACTCCTACTAATATCAACGAATGTAATCTATAGCTTCCTTTTTGGTGATAGATTTGGCGGAAGGTGTGCATCACCTCACTGAGAACATCATCAGGAATACCTTCAAATTCATCAATGATTAGGATGATGGGAGTAGTTTTAATGTTGGCAAAAAACTCACTCAAATCAAGTGCATCGGTGATAGCTATATCAGTTTTGATATTGTGTTGTTCAGCTAACGCACGTCCCAAACGAATGGTTAGAGCTTTATAAAAGCGTTCTTTGGTAAGTTTTTTCAGGTTCTCAAAACTAATCCATATCGCCGTATATCCCTCATCTCTGAGTCGTTCCAACAACAGTTGAAAATAGGTCGTCTTGCCCGATTGTCGGGGGGCGAAGATGGTGAAAAATTTACTTTTGTTAACCTTTTCTTTACCCACTTCCATCAATGCTTCCCGCATGACGGTGTAGTGGAGGGCCGGGTTACATGGCCCGGTGGTATTAAATTCTCGCATGATATTGCCTCATACAATCTTTCAGGTAATGGTTTTCAATTCAAGACCAACCTTCCCGCAAGTTCTAAACTTGCGGGAAGGTAACGGCTGAAAATGTTTATCTGAACATCTAAGTACCGGACAAAACAGTTAGGACACGGATAAACGCGGATAAACACGGATTTTTTAGGCTTATCTGTGTGTATCCGTGTTAATCCGTGTCCCTTTTTTCTTCTGAACATCTATAGTCCCCAGAGATCAAATCGTAAATCGTCAACATCCCACCGTATGGATTGTTTTCTCCCCTACTTTGTCAGTTCGCCAAAAAATCTTCTTATTCCAGGTAGGTTTCTTGCGTCGGTCGAATACCACCAGCCAGCCCTCGGTACAGCCCATCTTATCCATGTAGCCAGCTATCTGAGTTTTTCCTTCTTTGTAGGTCTTATCACCATAGCGTATCTTCAACTCAATCGGATACCTGAACTCGCCATAATGTACACACAGGTCGAGTCGATCGCGGCCCTCAGCCAACTCTCGTGATATTGACCCTCCAGCGTTTATCACCCGCATCATAAAAGCATTCATCACCAAATGTGGGGCAGACTCTTTGTATTGATACTTCTCTTGCCATATTTCGCTGTTCTCCCGCCAAAACTGCTGGAACTCACTCAATAATCGTTTCATATCAAATCGCCCCTCAACCAGATAGGCTGGCGCGGTTGGAGGATAGTGCCGTTTTTCCATTTCTTTATGATATTGGTAAGCTAAGGCACGAATCATTACCTCTCCATAGATAGGATTGGCCGGAATCAGTCGTTTCTCAGATTCTCGTAATAGTCCCATGTCAAGCACATATTGGTAATCATCGTCTAATAGAGCATAATGGGCAATTCCGCCGGTTATCACCGGCTCAACAAACCGTTGCACTCGTTCCTCTTTCAACCGTTCTAACAAACTATCAATGTGGACATCGCGGCGGTTGATGATTGTTTCTGCGGCTTCCTCAACATGCGCTACGGTAATCGGTTGGGAGTAGTCAGATTTCAGTATATTTTTTACAATTTGCTTAGGAATCGCATTGACTAGCCATGGTTGCCCCTGAGTATAATGATATATTGCTTCAACTACCTCTGTCGGAAATTCCTGCCCAGTCTGTTCGGTATGTTGGGCATACAACTGGCTGACTTCCTCTTGATAGAAATTACGCAGAGTGAAGATATCCGAGGCAATGTTAAAGGGACTACCACTGCCTAGAGTTTCCCGGTCATCACGGACTCTGGCTTTGTAATCACGGATGTTTCGCATGCCAACTAGAGCAACTGAATTGACGAAAGGGATTTGGCCTCGATTGACATAGCCATCACGAAACTGTCTTAGGAATGAAATCAATGTGCCGTTGGATAAACAATCTATTTCGTCAAACAGAATCACGAGTGGTTTATCTAGTTTCTCGCAAAAGTAAAACAATGCCTCTAGCAGAGCCGTAGCAAAACTAGCCTTTGTTTCTTCGGCAAAAGGAAACTTTCTCAGGGCCGGATGGAATCTTATCTGTTGCCCAAGTCTTTCAATGATAGCCGGAATACCTTTTTCCGGGTCAACCATTTTATCGGCAACTTCCAGTGAACAATACAGGGCATAGTAATCTCCCGACTCGTTCAGTTGTTTGGCTAAATCAAACAGTAGCGTGGTTTTGCCGGATTGCCGCGCCGCATGGATGATAAAATACTGCTCTTGCTCAATCAACTCAAGCAGACCTTGACAGCGTTCTTGCGCCGGTAGCATGTAATGTTTGTCGGGCCGGCACGGCCCAGCAGTGTTGAAAAATTTTTGCATGTGATTATCTCCTGAATGAGTGTCCTACTATATTATCATCAGCTTGATTTGTCAATTTGCCTTGTCTTCACAAAGAAAAAGGTAGGGTCAGCAATGGTTATTCCAATGGCAAAAGTAACCCACAGTTCACCAACGTCACTTTCACCGGAAATACTGTATTGCTGGAGGTCAGCGAGGCTATCTTAACGACTGCTCCGGATGATGGGGATATTACCACGGTCTATCTGCCTGTACTACAGTCTTTCAGATAATGGTTTTCAATTCAAGACCAACCTTCCCGCAAGTTCTAAACTTGCGGGAAGGTAACGGCTGAAAATGTTTATCTGAACATCTATAGTGAGGGAATAGTTTGTTCATGAAAAGACCAGTCAGGTTTCTAAAACCTGACTGGTCTTTTCATGACTAAAAAAGCCCCCTCATCAACTTGATGAGGGGGCTTTTAGAATCATGATCAATGGCTCGGGTTAATTATAAAATCAACCACCAGTCAACATGCCCAAAATACCGATGCCATTACCGAACAACAAGGTTAATCCGGCAAAGACAATCGAAACCATAGACATCAGTTTGATAAGGATGTTCAGAGATGGGCCAGTGGTATCTTTGAAGGGATCACCGACTGTGTCACCAACCACCGTTGCTTTGTGAGCGTCGGAGTTTTTACCGCCAAAATGCCCTTTTTCAATATGCTTTTTGGCATTATCCCATGCTCCACCGGCGTTGGCCATCATCACGGCCACCACAAAGCCAGTCGATAGACCACCAGCTAACAGCCCCATGACTCCCGGTACCCCAAACAGAATACCAACAAGAATTGGTACGGTAATCGCTAAGATAGACGGAGCAATCATCTCTCGTTGCGCGCCTGCGGTGCTAATATCAACACATCTTGCATAGTCCGGCTTCTCAGTACCTTTTAAGATACCCGGGCTTTCTTTGAACTGTCGTCGCACTTCCTGAACCATTGCCATTGCCGCTTTACCGACCGCGTCCATTGTCATGGCTGAGAAGTAACAGACCGTCCCCGCACCAGCAAATAGTCCTAATAGTACGGATGGGTTCATCAGAGTAACATTGTAATAATCCATAAATTGAACTAATGTAGCATTTTTAACCAATACCATGGTTCCATCGACAGGAATCTCGGTCAGGTTGAGGGTGTTTCTAATTTGCTCCATGTAGGAGGCTAACAAGGCCAACGCCGTCAGGGCAGCAGAGCCAATGGCGAATCCTTTTCCAGTGGCGGCGGTGGTGTTACCGACAGCATCAAGTTGGTCGGTACGTACCCGTACTTCGGCAGGCAGTTCGGCCATCTCAGCGTTACCGCCGGCGTTGTCAGCGATTGGGCCATAAGCATCAGTGGCGAGGGTCAAGCCCAAAGTAGAGAGCATGCTGACTGCGGCTAAGGCGACTCCATACAACCCCATAAACGAGTTTTGTGCCCCACCGGGAACATAGAAACTGACTGCAATCCCGATGATGACCACAATAACAGGAACCGCCGTCGAGCGTAATCCCAAACCCAAACCGCCGATGATGACGGTGGCTGGGCCAGTTTCCCCTTGAGCCGCCAACAGTTTGGTCGGGGCACGCTCGTCAGAGGTGTAATATTCGGTGGCGAAGCCAATCGTTTCTCCCACCACTAGGCCGATAGCCACGGCAAACCAGAAGGTAAGCGGCAAACCTAAAATGTATATTACTGGAAAGGCGACTACGGCTACTAACACCGAAACCGCTCGAATACTGGTGGTCAGTGCGCTCATCACATCGCCCATTGAGGCATCATCTTTGGTTCTGACCATAAACACACCAACAATCGACAGCAATATCCCTAAAGCGGAGATTATCATCGGGGCGGCTAAATAGTTGAGTTGGGTTTGTAACATCTCCCCTACAGGGAGTCTACCCTGAGTTACCTCAGCAGATACAGCGGCAACCCCTAAGGCGGCGGCGGCCCGAAGTGAACCTAAGTAAGATTCAAACAGGTCAGCCCCCATGCCTGCTACGTCACCCACGTTATCGCCTACGTTGTCGGCGATGGTTGCGGGGTTGCGGGGGTCATCCTCTGGGATACCGGCTTCAACTTTACCGACCAAGTCAGCCCCTACGTCTGCCGCTTTGGTGTAGATACCACCGCCAACGCGAGCAAACAGAGCTTGAGTTGAGGCTCCCATGGCCGCGCTGATGAGGACAGTGGTGACTAGAGATAAATCACCGAGAAAGTAATACAAAATTAAAAACCAAACCACGGTATCCAACAGGGCGAAACCAACTACCGACATACCCATGACTGCCCCGGATCGAAAGGCGACCTGTAAACCGCTGTTCAAACTTACACGGGCGGCGTTGGCAGTTCGGGCTGAGGCGGCGGTAGCCATTTTCATGCCGAAAAAACCACATACTCCAGATAAAAGCCCACTACTTAAAAACGCGATGGGGACGAAAGGACTTTGCAACCCTGCGGCACTCATAATCCCCAAAACCACAAACAAGGCCACAAATACAATCCCAACGCTCTTGTACTGTCGGCTTAAATAGGCCATGGCCCCATCACGCACGGCTTGGGCAATTTCAATCATAAGCTCGGTGCCCTCATCATAATCAGCTAAAATCGAACGATATAAATAAGTGGCAAATCCTAAAGCAATTAGTGAACAAACTGGCACAATCCACCAGATTAGGGGTAAAGAACCACTCCCTTCTTGAGCCAACGGCGCGGCTAGGGCGTTCATTGGCAATAACAACGCTACAACTACTGCAACTACAACTGACACTTTCTTAGACATTTCACTCCTCATACATTAAATTAGGTTTACTCAAAATGAGTATGTTTGAATAGGCGATGTGTAATAACTCATCAAAGTCGATCATCAATGGTCATAAAACTATGATAGGGTGATGGTTCTTTTTGTTGGTAGTGGTGCAAAGGTAGTGATAAGGAGGGCAAAGCTCGCTTTGCCTGCAAGGCAAGCCTTGCACTCCGGATTCTGCCATCACTACTTGTGCAGGACTACTCTTTTTGTTAAAGTTGTTAATCGGGTTTGACGGCTACCAACTTAGGGTGCGACACGATGGTACGAAATCGTAGCACAATCTTTAGATTGTGTATTACAACACAATCTAAAGATTGTGCTACATGTCTCGGTTTAAGGTGATAGCCGGTTTGACCAATGTCATGACATTGGTTAAGGGGTTTGACAAAAAGAAAGGCTTCGTACAAATTACGAAGCCAAAACAGCCTAATTTGTTTTGCTGACCAAAAGCAATAATTTCCTATTGCCTTGATAAATTGGCTTCACCACATAACCGACTTTTGTGAAGAATCACACAACGCCCGATAATATCACCTATTCAAGCAATTGTCAATTTGGTTGCCTGCCGTCGTTGGGCAAATGTTGTCGATTTTGGAGGTGTTTCGCCTTCGGCTCAGTATGACCTGGCGGAGGGTTTAGCCAACAAATCTATGCGCCCTTTGAGGAGTTAGCACCCGCCGCGTAGCAGTGCGGCACGTGCCTAACTCCTCATGGAAACGCACAAGTTATTAAAATCCCGTTCTTTAACCCTTAACTGATCCAGCCATGATACCTCGTACAAAGTATCGTTGTAGAGATAGGAACACCGCTAAGGGTAATATCATTGTCACAAATGCACCCGCCGTTAGCAAGTGCCAGTCGTTACCGCGCGACCCAACCATGTTAGCCAGCCGCATCGTAACAACCATGGTGTCACGGTTACCACCTAGAATGATTAAGGCGATGAGGTAATCATTCCAAACCCATAAAAATTGGAAGATGGCAAATGAGGCTAACGCAGGTACAGATAGTGGTAGAACTAACCTCGTAAAGACAGTAAAGTGAGATGCCCCATCAATAAAGGCCGACTCTAGCATTTCGCGAGGAAGTTCACGGATATAGTTGTAAAGTAGATAGGTGGCTAAGGGCAAACCAAACCCAGCATGGGCCAACCATACCCCTAAAAATGTACCATTCAAGCCCAATCTTGTATAGTCTGTTAAAACTGGCACCAGAGCAATCTGGATTGGGACAACCAATAAGGCCACCACGATTACAAAAAGCCATTGTCGTCCAGGGAAGGTCATCCAAGCGAAAGAGTAAGCGGCAAAAGCGGCAATTAAGATGGGAATAACGGTGGCTGGCACCGCTACAGCCAAACTGTTTAAGAGTGATCCCCAAAAATTATCACCGGGAATCACCTCAACGGTTCCATCATCATTGGTATACTCAAACTCTTTACCCCCTAACACTTGGTTATAGTTATCTAGGGTGAAGTCCCAACTGCCGCCAGTCCAGATATACTCCTGAACTTCTATCCAGCCAATCCGTTTATTACCAATCCAAATAACCTGTGTAGTACCATCTGGCGAGGTGATACCTTCACGCATCTCCTTAAATGTACCTTGTACCCCTCTGACTTCCATTACTCCATCTGGGTCTAAGCCTGTTTCACGAGGGTCTATTTCCGCTACCTTGTTCCATGTTTGATGAGGGAAAATCGTCCACCAGCCTGTTGTTTGGATATCAAGCCGGTCTCGAAATGAGGAGAAGAAAAGCCCGATGACGGGGATAGTCCAGATTAAACAGAGTAAGAACAACCCTCCATTAACACTAAGATTACCAATTAGTTTTTGTTGTTTTGCATTACCCATGTTAGAACGTCTCCTCTTTTGGTCCAAACTGCCTAAGATTATAAATCATCACTGGAATAACCGTAACTAACAGAACAACCGCCGTAGCAGAGCCTAACCCCGCGTTACGAGCGACAAAGGATTGGCGATAGAACGCTGTCGCAATTACCTCCGTGCCAAACTGCCCACCTGTCATCACCCACACAACATCAAATATTTTTAGAGCGAAAATAACAATCGTGGTCGTTACTGCAATAATCGTCCCCTGAATAGAGGGAATGATTATTTTGAAGAAGATAGTTATTTCAGTAGCTCCATCAACCCGAGCCGCTTCAATAATTTCGGTGGGGATACCTTTGATGGCGGCAGAAAAGATAACCATAGCATAACCTGTTTGCATCCATACCATAATCACAACCAAAAACAGATTGTTCCATGGGATGATCTCCGGCCAAACATACCATGCTCTAGGGTCTGCACCAAGCGTAGACACTAGAGCATTTAATAATCCAATTTGGGGGTCTCCCGCAGGACGAACCTCATAAATAAATTTCCATATAACACCAGCCCCGACAAAAGAGATGGCCATTGGTAAAAAGATGAGCGCTTTTGATAAACGCTCGGCTTTACTTCTATCGGCTAAGACTGCAATCAAGAGGCCAAATACTACCGAGAAAAACGTTCCATAAAATATCCATATTAAATTGTTACGAAACGCCTCTAGCATTAAACGGTTTGTAAATACATCGGCATAGTTTGCCAAACCGACAAAAGTGATACCATCTCGGCCATATAGACTCATCCCAAAAGAGCGTATTGATGGGACGGCTAAATACCAAAATAAGAAGAGTAGCGCTGGCCCAACAAAAACAAGAGGTTGTAATCGAGCAACCCATTTGTCATTAAATTGTTCAACAATCCAATTCATAGACCAAAAAATAAGGCCAGCCCCACCGACTCCCCATACAATGGCGACAGGGGTGATGACCCATTTGGAAGTTGTTGCATCTCGAAGGAAAACAAACCCTCCCACCAGAAAAACTAACACACCGCTCAATAAGAGTAGCCCCATCATAAATTGCATTGGATCAAAACTTTTTGCGAATTGCTTATCTTTCACATCTGTTTGCATAATTTTTCCCTTATCTCCCTTGTAAATAAGGAGCGCAATAGCTTCTTCTATTGCACTCCTCTTTTTATTCTTGAATGAATAACTCCTCTGTAAACACGGAGTCCAAAGCTTGCTTTGAATTCTTAGCCTTGGATCCATTTTCATTCTTGGTGATTGGTGAATGGAGTTAATGAATAACTCCTTTGGGTTATGTCACCCTGAGCGTTTTTTGCGGCGGTAGACCCTAAAGGTTTTCAAAACCTTTAGGGTCTAGAGATTCCGCAAACTTTTGCTTGGGTACTTATGTTGTTGGCTATCAACGTAAGCCGAGACATGTAGCACATGCCGCACAGTCTAAAGACTGTGTTACGATATTATCTGTCGCACGTTAAGTTGATAGCCATGTTGTTTCAAACTATGGCCATGACGCATCAATCTCATCAAGCACGGTATCAAGGTCAGCCGCGCCACTGACGTAATCGGTCATGCCTTTCCAGAATGAACCTGCGCCCACTTCACCGGGCATCAAATCGGAGGCATCAAAGCGGAAACTGGTTGCTTCTTGAACTAATTCAGCAATCCCTCGCTCTATATCTTGCCCATACATATCTGGCGTGGCGGTTTGATGAGCAGCTAAGGCTCCACCTTGTTGAAGGAAACCAGCAGCCGATTCCGGCGTGGTGAAGTATTCCATAGTAGCTCGTACTTCAGGACGGTCATTGAACATCGCCATGATGTCACCAGCTACGAGGAACGGCTTACCATACTCTTCGCCGACGGGTGGGAGGTAGAAGAAACCGTAATCAGCCCCATCAGGCATGAAACTGGTGACGAAGTTACCTTGGCGATGAAGCCAACATTTGGGTGGGTCATCAAACATTGGTACAGGTGAATCACCAAAGAAGGTGGTCACGATGGAGTCGGTGCCACCAAGGACATACTCATCGTTAAACCAGATGTCACCCCATGTTTCAATGGCGGTTTTCACTTCGGGGGAGGCAAATTTGAGTTCACCAGCCACCCAAGCATCATAGTTTTCTAATGAGGTGGTGCGGAGCATCATATCTTCGGTCCAGTCGGTGGCCGTCCAACCTGTGGCCGCACCAGACTCAATACCGATACACCATGCCGAATCACCATCATCGGCAATCATTTGAGTCAACTCAAGCATTTCGTCCCATGTTTGGGGGACTTCGTAGCCTGCGGCTTCAAATTGGCCTTTTGGATACCAGACCAGGCTCTTGGCGTTGTAACGATGCCATACCCCGGCTGATTGACCTTCCATCACGGCCATATCAAGCCAACTTTGGTTGTACTGTTGTTTTAGCCAATCGTCAGACATCCATGAGGTGGGGTCAGTGACTTTGCCTTGGCGGACAAAGCTGGCCAGAAGACCCGGTTGGGGGAAGTCAGCAATGTCAGGGGCATCACCAGCATCAATTCGGACAGAGATGGAGGCTTCAAACTCTTTGGATCCGATATAATCAACGGTGATTCCGGTTGCCTCTTCAAAGGCTTCCACACCCTTACGGAACTTCACTTCATCCTCATCAGTGAAGGGGCCATCAACCACAACGGTTGTGCCGTCAAACTCACCAGCATAAGCTCGGCTGAGGAAGCTGTCTTCGGCGGGTGGTTCGTTAGCCTCTTCTGCGGCTTCTTCTTCAGAATCATCACTCGATTCAGATAGCCCAGCCACACCTTCAGGCCATGACGTATCAATCTCATCAAGCACGGTATCAAGGTCAGCCGCGCCACTGACGTAATCGGTCATGCCTTTCCAGAATGAACCTGCGCCCACTTCACCGGGCATCAAATCGGAGGCATCAAAGCGGAAACTGGTTGCTTCTTGAACTAATTCAGCAATCCCTCGCTCTACATCTTGCCCATACATATCTGGCGTGGCGGTTTGATGAGCAGCTAAGGCTCCACCTTGTTGAAGGAAACCAGCAGCCGATTCCGGCGTGGTGAAGTATTCCATAGTAGCTCGTACTTCAGGACGGTCATTGAACATCGCCATGATGTCACCAGCTACGAGGAACGGCTTACCATACTCTTCGCCGACGGGTGGGAGGTAGAAGAAACCGTAATCAGCCCCATCAGGCATGAAACTGGTGACGAAGTTACCTTGGCGATGAAGCCAACATTTGGGTGGGTTATCAAACATTGGTACAGGTGAATCACCAAAGAAGGTGGTCACGATGGAGTCGGTGCCACCAAGGACATACTCATCGTTAAACCAGATTTCACCCCATGTTTCAATGGCGGTTTTCACTTCGGGGGAGGCAAATTTGAGTTCACCAGCCACCCAAGCATCATAGTTTTCTAATGAGGTGGTGCGGAGCATCATATCTTCGGTCCAGTCGGTGGCCGTCCAACCTGTGGCCGCACCAGACTCAATACCGATACACCATGCCGAATCACCATCATCGGCAATCATTTGAGTCAACTCAAGCATTTCGTCCCATGTTTGGGGGACTTCGTAGCCTGCGGCTTCAAATTGGCCTTTTGGATACCAGACCAGGCTCTTGGCGTTGTAACGATGCCATACCCCGGCTGATTGACCTTCCATCACGGCCATATCAAGCCAACTTTGGTTGTACTGTTGTTTTAGCCAATCGTCAGACATCCATGAGGTGGGGTCAACGACTTTGCCTTGGCGGACAAAGCTGGCCAGAAGACCCGGTTGGGGGAAGTCAGCAATGTCAGGGGCATCACCAGCATCAATTCGGACAGAGATGGAGGCTTCAAACTCTTTGGATCCGATATAATCAACGGTGATTCCGGTTGCCTCTTCAAAGGCTTCCACACCCTTACGGAACTTCACTTCATCCTCATCAGTGAAGGGGCCATCAACCACAACGGTTGTGCCGTCAAACTCACCAGCATAAGCTCGGCTGAGGAAGCTGTCTTCGGCGGGTGGTTCGTTAGCCTCTTCTGCGACTTCTGCGACTTCTTCTTCAGAAGCATCACTCGATTCAGATAGCCCAGCCACACCTTCAGGCCATGACGTATCAATCTCATTAAGCACGGTGTCAAGGTCAGCCGCGCCACTGACGTAATCGGTCATGCCTTTCCAGAATGAACCTGCGCCCACTTCACCGGGCATCAAGTCGGAGGCATCAAAGCGGAAACTGGTTGCTTCTTGAATTAATTTAGCAATCCCCTGCTCAATATCTTGACCATACATATCGGGGGTTACGGTTTTATGGGCGGCCAACGCTCCACCTTGCTCAAGGAAACCACTGACTGATTCTGGCACAGTGAAGTATTCCATAGTAGCTCGTACTTCAGGACGGTCATTGAACATCGTCATGATGTCACCGGCTATGAGAAACGGTTTACCATACTCTTCATCAACAGGTGGGAAGTAGAAGAAGTCATAATCATCCCTCGTAACGGTTTCTGGAAAGAAGCCGGTAATCCAGTTTGCTTGGCGATGGAACCAACATTTGGGTGGGTTTTCAAACATCGATACCGGAGAATCACCAATAAAGGTGGTCACGATGGTGTCGGTACCACCGTAGACATAGTCATCGTTAAACCAGATTTCACTCCATGTTTCCATGGCGTTTTTCACTTCGGGTGAGGCAAATTTAAGTTTACCTTCAACCCAAGCGTCATAGTTTTCTAATGAGGTGGTGCGGAGCATCATCTCTTCGGTCCAATCCGTAGCGACCCAACCAGTAGCCGCCCCAGATTCGATGCCGATACACCATGCCGTATCACCATCATCGGCAATCATTTGAGTCAACTCAAGCATCTCATCCCATGTTTGGGGGACTTCGTAGCCTGCGGCTTCAAATTGGGCTTTTGGATACCAGACCAGGCTCTTGGCGTTGTAGCGATGCCATACCCCGGCTGATTGACCTTCCATCGTTGCCATATCAAGCCAACTTTGGTTATACTGTTGTGTTAGCCACTCGTCGGATATCCATGAGGTTGGGTCAATAACTTTGCCTTGGCGGACAAAACTAGCCAAGAGACCCGGTTGGGGGAAGGCCGCAATGTCAGGCGCGTCCCCAGCATCAACCCGCACGGCGATGGAGGCTTCAAACTCTTTGGAGCCGATATATTTAATCTCGATTCCAGTTGTTTCTTCAAAAAGTTCAAGCCCTTTGAGGAACTTCACTTCGTCCTCATCGGTGGGCACGCCATCAACCACAACGGTTGTGCCAGCAAATTCACCTGCGTAAGCTCGCTCAAGGAAACCACCGGCCGGAGCATTAGTTGGCCCTTCAGTTGTTGGTTCCTCTTCTGCGGCGACTTCTTCTTCAGAAGCATCACTCGATTCAGATAGCCCAGCTACACCTTCAGGCCATGACGTATCAATCTCATTAAGCACGGTATCAAGGTCAGCCGCGCCACTGACGTAATCGGTCATGCCTTTCCAGAATGAACCTGCGCCCACTTCACCGGGCATCAAGTCGGAGGCATCAAAGCGGAAACTAGTTGCTTCTTGAATTAATTTAGCAATCCCCTGCTCAATATCTTGACCATACATATCGGGGGTTACGGTTTTATGGGCA
Organism: Anaerolineales bacterium HSG24; assembly: GCA_030377895.1. Taxonomy (GTDB): domain Bacteria; phylum Chloroflexota; class Anaerolineae; order 4572-78; family J111; genus JAUCGB01. The sequence goes on along the minus strand of JAUCGB010000076.1, from coordinate 397 downwards.
GCCAACGCTCCACCTTGCTCAAGGAAACCACTGACTGATTCTGGCACAGTGAAGTATTCCATAGTAGCTCGTACTTCAGGACGGTCATTGAACATCGCCATGATGTCACCAGCTACGAGAAACGGTTTACCATAGGCTTCATCAACAGGGGGGAAGTAGTAGAAGTCATAATCATCCCTCGTAACGGTTTCTGGAAAGAAGCCGGTAATCCAGTTTGCTTGGCGATGGAACCAACATTTGGGTGGGTCTTCAAACATCGGTACTGGAGAGTCACCAATAAAGGTGGTCACGATGGTGTCGGTACCACCGTAGACATAGTCATCGTTAAACCAGATTTCACTCCATGTTTCCATGGCGTTTTTCACTTCGGGTGAGGCAAATTTCAGTTTACCTTCAA
>JAUCGB010000075.1 GCA_030377895.1 Anaerolineales bacterium HSG24 | reverse complement strand
ATGAAACGTAGCTTTAGATTATGGAGTATGCTGGCCTTGATAGTATTAGTCAGCTTGTTTGTTAGTTCTTGTAGCAGTGGCGGTGGTGGAGACACCAGTGGCGACAGTTTCAAGGCCGCTATTGTCACGGATACGGCTGGATTGGGTGACCAATCCTTTAACGACCAAGCCAATCGTGGCCTAGAGCGAGCCAAGGCAGAGTTGAGTATCGGTACGCAGGTATACGAAACCTCGCAACCCTCTGACTATGAGCCAAGTTTGGCCAAAGCCCCAGCACAGGGAAACAACATCACCTTTGGTGTTGGTTTTTTGATGACCGATGCGTTAATCAACGCGTCTGCTCAAAACCCAGATGCCAAATACGCGATTATCGACTCTGTGGTTGAGGGTGATAATGTGGTTTCGATAAACTTTAAGGAAGAAGAAGGCTCTTTTCTTGTTGGCGCGGTAGCTGGCTTAATGACTAAGTCGAACAAGGTTGGCTTTATTGGTGGTTTGGAAGTGCCTCTCATTAAAAAATTTGAGGCAGGCTTTCAAGCTGGGGTGATGACCGTAAACCCTGACGCTGAAGTTTTAGTAACCTACGCGGGTTCGTTCAATGACCCCGGCAAAGGTAAAGAGATTGCCCTCAGCCAGTATGCCGATGGTGCCGATGTAATTTACCACGCATCGGGCGGAACTGGTATAGGAATGTTCCAAGCTGCCCAAGAAAAGGGTGAAGGCTTTTGGGCCGTTGGCGTAGATTCTGACCAATATGAGTTGGCCCCAGATAACGTCTTGACCTCAATGATGAAACGGGTCGATACAGCCGTCTATGAAACGATTAAAAACGTCAAGGAAGGAAATTTCAAATCCGGTATCACTGTTTTTGGTCTAAAAGAAGACGGAGTCGGTCTATCACCGACAACCGATAAGAATACACCGCAAGATGTAATTGACAAGGCAAATGCCCTAGGTGAAAAGATTATTGCAGGTGAATTCACGGTACCGACGACAGATGAGGAGTTGGAGAGTTTTACTCCGCCACAATAGCTAAATAGAAATATGAACTCGTAGGGCATCAACGCCCTACGAGTTTTATTTATGTGGAGTTGATTCAACAACTATATGCTAGGAGGAAAATTAATGAATGAAAAAGTTCCGGTCATTGAAATGCGGGACGTAACAAAAGTTTTTCCCGGAGTGATCGCCAATGATCATATCAATTTGGCCGTTCATGAGGGTGAAGTACTGGGGCTGTTGGGTGAAAATGGGGCGGGCAAAAGCGTCTTGATGAGTATCCTGTATGGCCTCTACCAACCGACTGAGGGTGAGATTTTTGTGCGTGGCAAGCCGGTAGCTATCACAGGCCCCAAGGTTGCAATTGAACAGGGAATTGGAATGGTTCACCAGCATTTTATGCTAGTACCGGTCTTTACTGTGGCTGAAAATATTGTTCTTGGTGATGAACCGATAACTAATGTTGGTACTCTGAATACAGCCAAGGCCGTTAATGAAATCAAAGCCCTGTCCGAAAAGTATAATCTGGAAGTAGACCCCCATGCAAAAATTGAAGATATTTCAGTGGGAATGGGCCAGAGAGTTGAGATTCTCAAGACGATGTATCGAGGGGCGCAAGTCTTAATTTTAGATGAGCCGACTGCGGTGCTGACACCGCAAGAAATCAAGGGGCTATTCGAGATTATGCACAGCCTGACAGAAGCGGGATTCCCCGTCATCTTTATCTCGCACAAACTGAAAGAGTTGATGGAGGTTTGCGACCGGGTGACGGTCATTCGTCGGGGTAAGATGATCGGTACCATTGATATCGAAGATGCTTCACCTCAGATTCTGGCCAGCATGATGGTCGGTCGAGACGTAGTGCTTGAGGTAGAGAAAAAACCAAGCCAGCCTAAAGAGGTTGTGCTGGAAGTCGAAAATATCCACGCGGTTGGTCTAAATGACCTACCTGTGTTGAACGGCGTTTCATTTAAAGTGCATGCGGGCGAGATTGTAGGCATTGCCGGAGTTGCCGGCAACGGTCAATCTGAACTGATAGAAGTCATTACTGGCTTGCATAAGGCCAACTCTGGGGATGTGCGGTTGAATAATGAAACTATTACCAATCACTCCGCCAAAGAGATCATCCACAAAGGCATTGCCACTATCCCAGAAGATCGGCATCACCGTGGGCTTGTTCTGGACTTTAGCATTGCTGATAATGGTGTTCTAGGCTCGCATGACCAGCCCCCCTTTGCGCGTTGGATTCAACGCATGTTTGATGCCATTAGAGCTTATGCCGATAAATTCATCCAAGAGTTTGACGTTCGTACACCTAACCAAGAAGCGCAGGTCAAGAATTTATCTGGTGGTAATCAGCAGAAGGTGATTATTGCCCGAGAGATAGGACGTAAACCAGACTTGTTGATTGCAGCCCAACCCACTCGTGGTGTAGATGTGGGCGCGATTGAATTTATTCACAGACGCATCATCGAGCAACGTGATGCTGGCAAGGCTGTACTGGTGATTTCAAACGAGTTGGATGAAGTGATGGGGCTTAGTGACAGAATTTTGGTTATGTTTCACGGTGAGATTGTTGGTGAAATATTGGCCAAAGATGCCACAGAAGATGAATTGGGCCTGTATATGGCCGGGGCAAAGCGGAACACTCCGTCGTCCCCAAAAGAGGTGTCTAAATGACAACATCAGACGAATCAACAATAAAACGCTGGCGAGAACGGATAATGCTCGTTGTTGCGCCTTTTATACAGCAACTGATTCTGCCCGTCGGAGCCATCATTCTGGCTTTGTTAATTGGGGCTATCTTCATTCTCGCTATAGGCAATAATCCAATTACCGCCTATATTGCCCTACTCCAGGGTGCTTTTGGAGATATCTTTTCCATTGGCGAGACCCTAGAGGCTACTACTCCACTCATATTTACTGGCTTAGCGGTGGCCTTCGCTTTTAGAGCCAATATGTTTAATATTGGTGCTGAGGGTCAGTTTTTGATGGGTGCTCTGGCCGCGACTTGGGTGGGAACTAGCTTGGAGTTGCCGTCAATTATCCATCTCCCTCTCATCCTGCTGGCTGGAATTATCGTCGGTGGTTTGTGGGGAGGTGCCGCGGGCTTGCTAAAAGCCATACGCGGGGTGCATGAAGTCATCAGTACTATTATGTTGAACTTCATTGCCATCTTTTTCATTGGATATATGGTCACTGGGCCGATGAAAGAAGAATCTGCCCTTGACATTCCACAGACAGCCAAAATGTTGGATACTGCCCAACTGATGAAAATTATGCCACCGTCCAGACTTTCAATCGGCATCATCCTAGCCGTGCTGGTAGCCGCGTTTATCTGGTGGCTATTGTGGAAAACCACCGTCGGCTACGAGGTTAGAGCCGTAGGTCTTAACTTTTTCGCCGCTGAGTTTGGTGGTATCAAACCAAACTACAATATGTTTCTGGCAATGCTCATTAGTGGTGGGTTGGCTGGATTAGGGGGAGCCGTTGTTATTTCTGGACTTTTCCTGCGTTTTCAGCATGGCTTTGAACCGGGCTACGGCTTTACGGCTATTGCCGTCGCGCTGGTAGGAGGTAATAACCCACCCGGCGTGGTGTTGGCCGCCCTGCTTTTTGCCACGTTGAGTCAGGGCGCGCTTGGTATGCAAAATGTAGCCGGAGTTCCTCAAGATATTGTGTTGATTATTCAAGCCTTGGTCATCTTCTTTGTGGCCGCCCCGCAAATTGTGTGGGCTTTCCCAGAATGGATAGAAAGGCGACGAGAAGCAGCCCAGGCCGCTTCTGAAGGAGGGCAAGCATAATGGAGATTTTGTTTTCAGTTTTAACCGTGTCACTATTTGCCGCGACTATACGCTCCGCCACACCTCTTGTTTTGGCGGCGTTGGGTGGCATCTTTTCAGAACGCTCCGGAATCGTCAACATCGCACTGGAAGGGATTATGTTGATTGGTGCTTTTTTTGCCATGATGATCAGTTTCTATGCAAATCAGTATGGCCTACCGCCTCTAGTTAGTGCCTTAACCGGAATGGTGGGAGCCATGGTTTTTGGCTTTCTCATCTCTATGATCCACGCGGTGGTTTCAATTCGTTTTCGGGCTGATCAGGTAGTCGGTGGTGTGGCAATCAATATCCTAGCACTGGGGTTGACCGGATTTTTGCTACAACTCATCTTCGAGACCTCCGGCAACTCACCGTCTGTTCCAAACTTGGCGGCCATGCCCATCCCAATCTTGGCGAGTATTCCCATACTCGGGGGCATATTCTTTAATCAATCTCCTATTGTGTATGTGGCACTCTTGGCCGTGCCAATTTCTTCCTTTGTTCTTTTTCGAACCCCTTTGGGGCTACGCTTGAGAGCAGTGGGTGAGCACCCCAAGGCTGCTGATACGGTGGGAGTTAACGTGTTTCGTTTACGCTACTTAGGTGTCGGCTTAAGTGGTGTGCTGGCTGGTCTGGCAGGGTCTTACCTGTCACTTGGTCAACTCAACATCTTCACCGAGAACATGACCAATGGGCGCGGTTTTATCGCCCTAGCTGCCGTTATCTTTGGCAAGTGGAATCCTTGGGGCGCGTTCGGAGCATGTTTGTTATTTGGTTTCGCTGATGCGATACAAATTTCACTGCAAAATGCAGGCGTTAACATCCCAAGTGATTTTTTATTGATGTTACCCTACATTCTAACGCTTGTGGCTTTGGCTGGTTTCATTGGTCGTTCCAGACCGCCTGCGGCCGCGGGTGTGTCTTATGAGAAGTAACCGCTCAGCCCCCTCGTTCCCAATCTGGAGATTGGGAACGAATTTGCCATAGAAACTCTGTTTCTGGCATGTTGCAAGTCGCAAGTCGCAAACAGAGCTTGCTTGAGCAATTGTGTTCTCAAACCAAATTTGGGAACAAGGGGGCTGAATGATTACTAGCTGTAGTTTACAAAAAAAGGAACAAAATAAATGTCAATTAATCGTTTTGTTGTGATTGTGTTAGATAGTGTCGGTATTGGCGAGGCTCCCGACGCGGCTACCTTTGGTGATGTGGGCAGTCACACCTTAGGCAATATTGCCCGAGTTGTAGGTGGCTTAAAAATACCCAACATGGAGGCTATGGGCCTAGCAAACATAGCTGCCCTAGAAGGGTTAGCCCCCCAACTGAAACCAAGCGCGGCCTATGGAAAAATGGCCGAGGTATCGGCAGGCAAAGATACCTCCACGGGCCATTGGGAACTGATGGGCATCCATTTACATCAAGCGTTTCCCCTCTATCCTGATGGATTTCCTCTGGAAGTAATGAATCGCTATAAAGCCGAGACTGGACGCGGTTGGCTGGCTAATTATCCAGCTTCTGGCACGGTTATCATTGATGACCTGGGCGCAGAACACATGCAGACAGGTAAAACTATTGTCTACACCTCTGGTGATAGTGTGTTCCAAATTGCGGCCCATGAAGATATCATTCCAATTGATGAGTTATATAAAATTTGCGGCATTGCCCGCAAGATTTTACGCGGCAAACATGAAGTAAGCCGCGTCATCGCTCGTCCATTTATTGGCACCCACGGCAATTTTGAGCGTACAGCCAATCGACACGATTTTTCTGTGAAACCACCAGAATCCACCGTACTCGACTCGCTCAACGAGGCAGGCTTGATGGTCCATGCCGTTGGGAAAATAAATGATATTTTTGATGGTGAAGGAATCAACAGTACAGTTCATACCCAGGATAATATGGATGGCGTTGATAAAACTATTGCTGCCATGCGCGAACGCCAAGAACGAGGATTGATCTTTACCAACTTGGTCGATTTTGATGCTAAGTTTGGACATCGCAACGACCCAGAAGGATATGCCAACGCTCTGGTTGAGTTTGACCAGCGTCTGCCTGAAATTATGGATGCCTTGGACGAGAATGATGTGTTGATTCTCACTGCTGATCATGGTAATGACCCGACCTACCCCGGCACGGATCATACACGCGAATATGTACCTCTTCTCATCAGCGGCATTCCAGTTCAAACAGGGATAAATATAGGTGTACGCGCCACCTTCGCCGATCTAGCGGCCACCATTGCCGATGTCATGGGTGTCAAGTCGGCACACGGCACAAGTTTTAAGTCGATGATAGTAAAATAATGATGAATAATCGTTTGTTGAGGAACAAAAATTGATGGATTTTCTATCGGTTTATGAGATAATCGGATATATCGCTTCAATTCTGGTCGCTGTTTCGCTAACGATGAGTTCTATTCTGAAACTGCGGGTTATTAACCTTATTGGAGCCGCATGTTTTACGGTGTATGGATTATTGATAGCCGCTTATCCGGTAGCAGCAGTCAATTTCATCATCGTACTGATTGATTTGTATTATCTTTATGAAATTTATGTGGCTAAAGAATACTTTAATATCCTTGGCATATCAAACAATTCGAAATACCTGAAATATTTCTTGAATTTTCATGACCAAGATATCAAACAGTTCTTTCCTAGTTTTTCCTACACTCCTTCTGAACAACAGTTTGTTTTCTTTGTTCTGAGAAATCTTGTCCCGACCGGATTATTTGTTGGAGAAATCCGTGATAAAGATTCGCTGTTTATAAAACTTGATTATGTAATCCCTGGCTATAGAGACTTTAAGATAGATAAGTTCGTGTATTCTGAAAACCTTGAATTTTTTAAGGAACAGGGTTTCCGAGAAATACACACTTTGCCCAGCGATAAAAAACATGAGAGCCATTTACGGCGAATGGGTTTTGTACCGGACAATTCAAACAACACCGTAACCTCATATTATCTGGTTCTAAATTAACCTAAGAAAATTTCGTAGCAGACCTCAAAGGTTGCCAACGCAATACGTTGGTAAAAACCTTTGAAGTCTATACATCTATTTTATGCGAGGGGCTATCAACGTAAGCCGAGACATGTAGCACATGCTTCAGCCTGTGCCGCACACAGTCTAAAGACTGTGCTACGATATTATCTGCCTCACGTTAAGTTGATAGCCTATACGAGGAGACAATATGTTATGAGCGAACAGATAGAAAAAATCACCGCTGCCCGAGACTATATTCAGGCTCGGACTCAAATTAGGCCCCAAATCGCCGTTATTTTGGGGTCTGGTCTGGGTGCATTGGCCGATGAAGTTCAAGTAGATGCCACTTTTCCGTACAGTGAGATTCCGGGCTTTCCGGTTTCTACGGTGGCCGGACACGCGGGACAACTGGTGTTAGGCACGCTGGTGGGGAAAAATGTGGTGATCATGCAGGGGCGATTTCACTACTACGAGGGTTATCCAATGCCTCGGATAATCTTCCCGATTCGAGTGATGCATGCTCTGGGAGCTAACTCACTGATTGTAACCAACGCGGCCGGCGGGCTTAACCCAGATTTTGATCCGGGAGATGTGATGCTTATCACCGATCATATCAACACGATGGGTGATAACCCCCTTATTGGCCCTAATGATGAGGAGATAGGCCCTCGCTTTCCCGATATGACCCATACCTATACTCCCGACTTACGCAACATGGCGATAAACATTGCCAACAGTGAAGGGATACTGGTACGGCAAGGAGTTTACGTGGCAACATCGGGGCCAACTTACGAAACCCCGGCCGAGCGGCGTTACTTGCGGTCGATTGGGGGCGATGCTGTCGGTATGTCTACAGTGCCCGAAGCCACGGTAGCCAACCATGCTGGCATGCACATTTTGGGCCTATCAGCCATTACCAACAAAGCTACCGGCGACGCAGACCAACAAGCCGATAGCCACGAAGAAGTGCTGGCTATGGCCAAAGTCGCTGGTGAAAAGCTGGTTCGATTAGTGCGCGAGGTAATTGAGGCTATGCCTATTTTGGAATATGTCACGCCTGACCAATTAGTTGAGATAATTGATAATAACATGACCCAAATTGCTCATGTTTTTGACCACACCCTGTTGAAGCCGGACGCTATTGCTCAACAGATTACCCAACTGTGTCAGGAAGCCATGGAATACAACTTTGCCTCGGTCTGCATTAACCCTACTCACGTTAAGCTGGCCGCTGATCTATTGAAAGATTCCCATGTGAAAGTTTGCACCGTAATTGGCTTCCCTCTTGGAGCCTCCACATCCGAAGACAAAATTCGTGAAACGCAAGAAACGATTGCGGATGGAGCGACAGAAGTTGATATGGTTATTAACATAGGGGCACTTAAAGAAGGAAACGATAAGCTGGTTGAACAAGATATTGCCGGAGTGGTGCAAGCAGCTCATAGTCGAGGCGTGCTGTGCAAAGTAATTATTGAAACAGCACTGCTAACAGATGAAGAAAAAGTTCGGGTTTGTCACTTAGCCAAAAATGCCGGAGCTGATTTTGTCAAAACCTCGACTGGATTTAGCAGTGGTGGTGCTACCGCAGAAGATGTTGCTCTGATGCGCCAAACAGTTGGCCCGAATTTAGGGGTTAAAGCCTCTGGAGGTATAAAAACATTGGCCGATGCCAAAAACATGATTGCGGCCGGTGCCAATCGTATCGGAACCAGTACCGGCGTGATGATTGTTCAAGAGGCACAAGCATCTTAATTAACTTTACTGTAAATATTCGCCAGAAAGAACATCAGAAACCCGATTTCTTTGAGAAATCGGGTTTCTAGGCTACTTTACCGAGCGTTTACAGTTAACTTAAGGAGAATTACCAAATGTCAATTATCACAATTTCTCGTGAGAGTGGGGCTCGTGGCAGTTATATTGGACAAAAACTGGCCGAAAGGCTAGGGTACTTCTATATGGATAGAGAGGTCATCCACGAAGTCAGTTTGGAATATGGTGTCAGGCAGGATGAGTTTGAACGCATCTACGAACAAGCACCGGGCATCTTAGAACGTTATGGTCGTCGTAATCGTGAGATTGTGCAACTGATTGGACGAATCATTCAGGGTTTAGCTCGGCGCGATAACGTGGTCATCGTCAGCCGTGATGCGTTTATACCCTTGCGCGAATATGGAGACGTGCTAAGTGTGCGCGTGGCGGCGGCGCGCAGTGTCCGTATCCACCGTCTCCAACAAGACCACGATATAAGCGCGCGCAAAGCACGGACTATGCTCGACCGCATGGACAGTGAGCGTGGTAAATACGTCGGAGCTTATCATGGTTTGAATTGGGCGGACTCTGGACTATATGATATCTGTGTGAATACCAGCAAACTTGACGTTGACCAGATGGTTGAGTTAATTTTGCGGGTGCTGAAACTCATCGAAGAAGGCAACGACGCAAAACGTCCACTTGCATGCAACTTGGAAGCCGATCCTATCCTCGATAAGGCGATTAACGAAGCACTGAATCTTCTTGAAGCGACCGCGCACTCAACTTGATGCTTACGATGCATGGCAATATGGGAGCGCAGACATCCGGTCTACATTCCCCGTGGCCCGTCGATTAGTAACCGTTCACCCCCCTCGTTCCCAATCTGGAGATTGAGAACGTATTTGCCAAAGAAACTCTGTTTCTGGCATGTTGCAAGTCGCAAACAGAGTTTGCTTGAATTTGGAAACAAGCGGGGGCCAAGTTAATTAAAACCCAAAAAACGTCTCGGAGATTTCCGAGGCGTTTTTTGGGTTGCCACGTTGACGCGTCTCACAAATTTATGGAAACAACCTTTATCTTTCAAAATCCATTAGCTTTATACCTGCTACCGCTAGTTTGGCTGATTTTTCTAGTGATGACTTGGCGACGACGCTTTAAGCCGTTTGGCCCATTTTTGCTCCGGCTGACCATGCTAGTTCTGCTGATGTTGGCCCTATCTCAACCAGCTACCGTGCCAATGGAGATCACCCCGGAGGAGAAAACCACATCTGAGCGAGCCATCATTCTGGTTGACCAGTCGGTCAGCATCGGCGAGATGGGTCATGTCGCCCTGCGTCGTGAGGCCGAGCGATTGGCAACCTATTATGATGAGGCGTTCCTATTCCTGTTTGCTGACCGAGCGATTCTGATTGACGGGCCAAACATCAGCATAACAAGCGATGAAGCGGACAAACTCAATCAAGAGTTGACTGACCTCAGCCAAGCCCTCTTGAGCGGGGCTGAATTTATCAACCCGACCTCGGCCAATCGCTTGATTCTTTTGTCAGACGGGCAGTCGAGCAATCTCTATAACCTGCCTGCAACCTTATCGAAACTGCCGGTTCCGGTTGATGTGCTTATCCCCACTGCCGAGCAACGTCAACAGTGGCAAGGTAATCGAAACGAGGTACAGGTCAGTAAAGTTAGCGTACCTCCGATTTTACGAGAGAATGAGGATATCGATGTTGAGATTCTAATTCAAGCCAACACCCCCACTGAGGTCACGCTTCAGTTGACCCACAATAATCAGGTTCTAGCCGAACATATCGAACAGATTACAACTAGCAACAATCGCCTGCTGTTTCCAACCTCCGTAGCCGAGATTGGCTCGCAAGTTTTTAACGTCACCATCGCCCCGAATGATGAGGCAGACACATGGTCGCAAAACAATCAACTGGCCGCATTTGCTCAGGTCTACCCCCCGTCCCACATCCTGATTGTCGGCCCAGAGACCGAGCAGGTCGCTCAATTTCATCAACGGTTGAGCGAGGCGGGCGGCTTCATCATCGACCGAGCCACGCCCGACCAAATCCCAACCAACCTGTCCGCCTTAGAGCCATACTCGAGCATGATTTTACTCGACGTGTCGGCGCGAGACATGCTGTTGGAACAAATGGTGGCGATCCAAGAATTTGTGCGGAGTTTGGGGCGTGGTCTGCTGGTCACGGGGGGGCGGCACAGCCTGACCTTGGGCGGTTACGCGGAAACTCCGCTGGCCGACCTGCTCCCGGTCAAACTGGAAGCCCCGCCCCGCGAGGAGCGTCCGCCAGTTGCACTACTGCTAATTATCGACCATTCGGGTAGTATGGATGAGAAAGAGAGTAATATCGGACTGATCTCCAAATTAGCGATGGCTAAAGAGGCCGCGATTCGGGCCACCGACATACTTGGCCCAGAGGATTTAATCGGAATTTTGATGTTTGACAACGGCCATCAGTGGGTCGTACCGTTTCGGAATGTCAGCAAGGGGGCGGTTCTGCTCGATATTCAGGAGAGTATCGCCTCGATTGAGCGCGGCGGTGGCACTCGCATTTTGGAGGCGTTACAGATTGGCGTGGGAGCTTTGATTCAACAACCAGCTCCACAAGGGGCAAAACATGCCGTCTTGCTAACCGATGGCCGCTCCTTTGACGGGGTTGATGCTGAGCAGGGGTATCTGGACATATTGAAGCAAATTGAGGCCGAAAATATTACTCTTTCGACGATTGCGATTGGCACCGGAGCTGACCAAGCCCTGATGTCCTATTTAGCCGAAAATGGACGAGGTCGCTACCATTTTGCCGAGCGTCCAGATGAACTTCCAGCTCTGACGATGGCTGAAAGTGATATTTTGCGGAGTAATTCTCTGCAAGAAGGCGATTTTCAAGCCTCGGTTTACGCCCCCCATCCCATGTTGCGAGACCTGTTTGTCGGCACGACGGTTGAGCAACGGGATATCGTGCCGCCCTTGTTGGGTTATTTGGCCCTGACTCCTAAAGCGACGGCAGAGACGGCCTTGCAAGCCGGCCCTGGCGACCCGTTGTTGACGGTGTGGGGCTACGGCTTAGGACGGGTGGCGGTCTGGAGTTCTGATACTGGTGCAGAGTGGGCGGCGGGCTGGCTTGAGGGGAAATTTGCCACTCGATTTTGGGGGCAGGTGATTGGCTACACCTTGCCCGCGCCCGATTTAGGATTGCTCCAATTGAGCGTAGAAATTGAGGCAGATAATGCCGTCACCCTCATCGCCAACGCCGTTAGTCCGACGGGGCAGACGATTGATTTAGCTCGTACCGAAGCGGTTTTGACCACCCCCAACGGGCAAAACCTACGACCAGTTACGCTTCACCAAGTCTCGCCCGGTCAGTATCAACAGTCGGTGCGTCTGGCTGATTATGGAGTCTACAAACTCAAGGTCAATCAAACCCGCCCGGCAGATGCACGCAACGAAGCATGGCAAGCCTCAACCGAGTTGGGGTTTGTCCTGTCCTACCCCGCCGAGTATAATTTGCCTGATTATCAAACTGATGAGGGAGTGTTACAGACTGTCGCCACGGAGACAGGCGGACAAATTTTTACCTTGGGTCAAGTTCCAACGGGTGTATCGTTGCTTAAACCGGATGCTGATGAGGCCGCCAAACCTGTCGAGCCAATCGAATATTGGCCCTATCTCATGGTTGTTGCGCTACTCCTGTGGCCGTTTGAGATTGCATGGCGACGCTGGGCGCGCTTACGGTTTCAATAGTACAGCCAATCATAAGTGTCAACTCTCAGTACCCGACAGAAAAGTTAGCCAAAACTAATTAGCACAGAGTTTCACAGAGGAACACAGAGTTTCACAGAGAAAAAGCGAATTATTCATTCCTCTGTGTTCCTCTGTGCGTCTCTGTGAAACTCTGTGTTCCTGTTTTAGCTTTTCCTAAACCAGTTTGTCGGGTAGCAAGGTGTCAACTTAACGTTTGTGGCATGGTTCAAAATGAAGAATTTCATCTTTACAAATTATGCGTGCCCTCTCATATCTTCGATAGATTACTATTCAGTGATGTGGTATAATGTATAAACCATGCGTCTTTACATTCTAACTCTACTCGTCTTAATTTTAACAGCCTGCAACACAACAATCAGTCCTCCCCCTCCAGTAGAAGAAGGGAGAATCGACTTATCGGCATGGGATTTTGAGGAGCAAGGCTCAGTTGAGCTTAACGGTGAGTGGGAGTTTTATTGGCAACAACACCTTAAGCCGGATGATTTCCAAACCTACCCCGCCCCGATGATAGACAGTTATGTCCCCGTCCCCAGCGAACTGTCTGCTTACGAGATTAATGGTGAGCCGTTGACTGGACAAGGATATGCCACCTTCCGACTGAATCTAACGATTGAACACCCTAACCAATCGTATGGGCTAAAAATACCCGAAACAGGCAGTGCCTATCAACTATGGGTCAATGGTCAACCTCTTGTTGGGAGTGGTGCGGTTGGTATCAATGCCGAAACAACAAGCCCCCACAACCTAAGAAATGTAACCTTTTTCACCCCCAAACAACCAAATACAGAACTTATTATCCATGTATCCAATTTTCATCATTGTAATGGCGGAATTTGGCACCCCATCCATTTTGGCTTATCTGACGATATAGGACGGCAACGGCAACAAAATATTGCCCTCGACCTGTTTTTGTTTGGCAGTTTGTTGATTATGGGGTTATACCATTTTGGGCTTTATGTGTTGCGACGTAAAGACACATACACCTTCTATTTTGGCTTGTTTTGCACTATTATCGCAATTCGCACGATTACAACAGGTGAAAATTTTTTGACGATACTTCAGCCTAATGTATCTTGGTTCCTCTTAATAAAAGTCGAATATTTAACCTTCTATATTGGTTTACCTGCATTTACTACCTTTGTTTATTACTTTTATCCTCAAGATTACAATCGGCGTATCGTTAAGCTATTACAATTATTAGGTGTAATATTTGGACTTATTGTTGTTTTTACCACACCAAATATCTTCACTCGAACTTTGCCCTATTACCAACTATTAACTGTAGCTGCCAGTTTTTATGTCATTTATGGGTTAGCCCTTTCAGTTATACGCCATCGCGAAGGCGCAGTATTGATCACTATCGGGCAATTAATTCTACTTGCAACGGTAATGAATGATATTTTGTTCGCCAATACTATCGTCCATACTGGCTCATTGGTCCCATTTGGTTTATTGGCCTTTGTGTTTATGCAGTCATTATCCCTCTCCTTACGTCAATCCAGAACGTTTACCAAAGTCGAAACCTTATCCGAAGAGCTGACCCAACTGCATCAACAACTCGAGAAGGCTAACGTTGATTTACAGCATTATAGTTATACGCTTGAAGAAAAAGTAACTCAACGCACCCAAGATTTAGCCCAAACCAACCAAAAGTTGCATGACGAGATTATTGAGCGAGAGCAGGCTCAACAAAAAACTGCCATATTTGCTCAAATTGTTGAACATATTGGCTATGCGATTGTCAATAAAAACCTCATCGTACACACCAGTAATCCCCAGTTTAATCAATGGGTTGAAAATCGACCTGACACAATTGCCGGTTTACATGTTACTGAAACTTTTCTGGAGCTTTTTGGACTTGAGGATGAACTGAATCAGCTATTTACGACACCTGAAAAGACAGTCACCTTATCTCGTATTTTTCGCTCGAGAGAGGGGGATGAGCAGGGCAACTATTTCACCATTAATTTTGAGCGTTTGCATGCTTCCAAAAACCTGTTGCTCGCCTTAATTACAGATGAAACTGTCCATGCTCATCTGGAAAGACACCTAACTCAAGAACGCAACGAACTGAAGTTGAATATTATTCAACGTGAACAAGCAGAATTGGCCTTACGTAAGGCCCACAAAACCTTAGAAAAACGGGTTGAGGAACTATCAATCCTCAACCTTATTACCCAAACTATCAGCAACATGCTTGACCTTGATGCGGCCCTGAACATTTTCGCGAAGAATATTACCTTAATCTTCAACGCTCGTAGTACAGGTATTGCCCTATTTCAAGAGAATCAACTGGATTTAACGATTGTAGCTTACTACACTCAAGATAAACATGCCCCTAGCAATGTTGGGCGTAAAACTTGCGTTGCACATAATCAAATAGCCTTGCATGTATTAAAAACTCGACAATCGTTGAATCTTACCGAACCCCAAACTAGTCCCCTGACCGCCGGAAACCATGAAATGTTACAAAAACAAAACACGCAAGGGTTACTGATTATTCCCATCATTATTCGTGGCGAACTACTTGGGACACTAGGCATAGACACTGATAAAGTAAATTACCATTTTACTGATGAGCAAATCTCATTGGCCGAAACAATTACGGGTCAGGTGGCTGGATTTATCGCCAATGCACGTTTGTTTGATAAAATCCAACGCACCAATACCCGCATGCAAAAGGAGTTAAGTTTAGCCCAAAAAATGCAATATGGCTTGTTGCCAAAACCTAATCTAACTAGTCAGAATATTGTTTTAGTTTGCCATACTACCCCAGCCCGTGAAGTTGGAGGAGACTTTTATGATTATCACGTTTTTTCGGGTGAACCTGTCAGATATGGCATTGCAGTGGGCGATGTATCAGGCAAAGGAGTCTCGGCGGCCCTATTAATGGCGACGGCGTTGGCTCAACTTGATAGTCATTTGGCTAGAAAACTATCGCCTGCGGCCATGATGGCCGAGTTAGATTTGGCGATTATGCCTTACACCAAACCATATCGCCAAAACTGCGCTATGTGTTACCTTGAACTTACAGTGGATAGACGGCAAAAAAATCAACCAATAAGACAGGTTGATGAATGGCGAGGGACACGAGACAGACGAAAAGAATTAAACAGCGATCATTCGAGTGATTATATACTACAAACAGTTAATGCGGGCGGTATTCCACCCTACATCAAACGAGAAAATGGTAGCGTAGAACAGTCGGAGATTGGGGGCTTTGCTTTGGGGCAAGGGTTAGGGGCTGAGTTGGGTTATCAGCAACAAACGGTTGTGTTGGCGCGGGGAGATATGGTGATTCTAACCAGTGATGGCGTGGTTGAGGCCAATAACGATGCCGGACTAATGCTCGGTTTTGACCGACTCGAGCAAATTATGCGAGACGGGCCAACGAGCAGTGCCCAAGCCATGCTCAGTCATATCAATCAGACTTTGCTTGCTTTTACTGGCACGGCAGAACAGCATGACGATATGACTATCGTGGTGATTGAGATAAATTAGTGGAATGGCTTTGGGGGTGCTCAGTACCCGACAGAAAAGTTAGCCAAAACTAATTAGCACAGAGTTTCACAGAGGAACACAGAGGGGCACAGAGAAAAAGCGAATAATTTTTCCCTCTGTGCCCCTCTGTGCGTCTCTGTGAAACTCTGTGTTCCTGTTTTAGCCTTCCCTAAACCACTTTGTCGGGTAGCAAGTTGGGGTGAAGTTTTGTGTTACATCCATGACGATGATGGCTTTTTCTGCTGAGTTGGGCCACACAGTTGACCAATCAAAATATCCAGGGCGAGGTCAGGGTCTATCCGCCCTGTTTTTATTGCCAAATCGGTTTCTAAAAGCGATTCTAACGTTTGCTCTAAGCGGAGGATGGAGAAGTTACGCGCGTCGCGTAACCGCGCTTTGGCCGCGAAATCGCTCCGCCACCCCTTGGCTTGAGCGATGGCGCTGGCGTTCATGCCTCGTTCATGCATGTCCTTCACTTCTAGCAATCCCCGAATTTGGGTGGCAATGGCCGCTAAAATCGCCATAGGATGCCGCCCTTCCTCCATCATTTTATGAAGTTGATCATAGGCCAGGCGAGCATTCCGTTGGCCGATTGCATTGGAGAAGCCAAAATTTTCGGCCTCTTCGATATACGGAACGAGTAACTCTACCTCATCACGACCGATGGGGCGTTTGCCATTGACATATAATAGGAGTTTCTCGATTTCGTTATTGAGCAGGTGTAAATTCGAGCCAGTCAACCGAGCCAGCATGTCCGCCGCATCCGGTTTGATGCTCCCGCCCTCTTTCTGAACTCGTTTGCTAATCCAGGTGGGTAGTCCTTTTTTGCTCGGGGCATTAAAAGCGACCACTTTGACCGATTTTACCTTGTGGATGGGGTGACGCTTGTCTAACGTTTCCGCTTCGACAAAGATCAAATCGTTAACGGGCAAGATTCGATCCAACATGTCAATCACCGGCTGAACATTTTTGGCTTTGCGCCCCAACTGACTAAGATAATTGCGGACAATAATTAGGCGTTTGTTCGCTAAAAACGGCACCGCGCTGGCATGGTACTGAATCTCACTCAGTTTGATTTTGCGCCCATCAATCGTGGTGATGTTCAAATCAGCGGTGGAAGGATCGCCCATGCTGGCTTTTAACTTGGCAATTTTTTCACTACGGGTAAAATCGTCTGGGCCATGAAATAGATAGATCATAGGAATTATAAATGGTGAATGGTGAATTATAAATGGTGAATTTTAGTACCGCAAGTTCTAAGGAATGGGTATTAATTAACTTAGGCATTGTGTCGGAGATTATGGTAGGGGCTACCCGTAGGGGGGCGGTCTAGACTTGGAATGTGCGACCATCTCCGCTCCGCCCCTGCCTCGCCCGTCATTCCGTGGATTCAGGGCGAGGCAAGGCGGATTGGAGTTCTGATTTCAAACCAACGCTACACCGCCTTGCCTAGCCCCTACGATTGCGAAACGTGCAACTTATTTAGGACTCATTCCTAAGCATAAGCATCAACTTAACGTTTGTATAGATGTTCAGATAAACATTTTCAGTCGTTACCTTCCCGGGTTATCAACGTAAGCCGAGATATGTAGCACATGCTTCAGCCTGTGCCGCACAGTCTAAAGACTGTGTTACGATATTATCTGTCGCACGTTAAGTTGATAGCCCCTTCCCGCAAGTTTTGAACTTGCGGGAAGGTTGGTCTTGAATTGAAAATTATTTTCTGAAAGACTGTAGTAGGCGATTCATCGCCTTCAAACGGCACTAAAGTGCCTACTACGAACTCTTAAGTTGACGGTCATAGATTCCTAAGTTACTGCACCGTCTCCACTCGATGGATGACTATTTTGGCATTGGGTTGGAGGATGATTCGTTTAATCTCTAAATTGGCTGGATAGCCAGAGGTGGTGAACCGCTCTTGAAGATATAATCCCAAGGGTTGGGAGACAATCGCCGCGCCGGTAGCGGCTAAGACGGCGGCGGGCAATGTCGCCCACCGAAACCGATCATGAGTTCGGCTGTCGATGCCAATTGCCAAAAACGCGGCCAAACCTGTCGCAAAACCTGTGGTCGCTAGAACTGTCCCACATCGAGGATGAACGGCTAAATGACTCTCGCCGCGACGCATGCGATGCAGGGCTTCTTCAACGGCATTCTGTACGTCAACCGTGTTAATCGTACCATATAGGGTAAAACCATTCCAATCGCTACGCCCGACCACCGAAAGGCGTTTGTGCTTTTCGCTTAAGATATGAATTGTAGCATGCTCTAAGCCATGATTACGGCGTATTTTGGCGATAAGTGGTAAATCAAAAAATCTCATAATAACTCCTCTTGTATACTATGGAAGCGGGACTTAGTACCCGACAAAAAATTTAATCTGAACTAATTAACACAGAGTTTCACAGAGGAACACGGAGATTCACAGAGAAAAAACGATTTGTTTTTCTTTTGTATTACTTTGTATTACTCTGTGTCACTCTGTGCTTCTCTGTGAAACTCTGTGATCCTGTTTTAGTCTTCCCTAATCAACTTTGTCGGGTAGCAAGAAGCGGGATTAAATAAGTTGCGCGTTTCACGCCTCACGAAACTGGTTTTGCCACCACGATGACGCGGTGGGTGTTGCTCGTATACGGCCAGCAGGTCACTAGAGTGATCCGCTCGTCGTCGGTGGGGTCAATCCATTGGGCATTCTTCTTCTGAACGTCCAACGATTCCCCTGCTTCTTTGATAATGGTCTTAAAGGTCACTTCATACTCATAAACCTGATGGCCTGCATACGCCATGATTTTATCCCCAACCTCCACATTCACCAAATCGCGGAACACCTCACCATCGACATTGTGATGCCCAGTCATGACGGTATTCCCGTTTTGGCCCAAGGGGGCGGATGTTTTATGCCACCCTACGGCATTATCTGCTACTTGCCAGACGCTATATTGCTGTCCATTTTGTTCGACAATGTCCCAGCCGACCGTAACGACGCTTGAATCGATGCTAACAGAAGGAATCTTGAGGTAAGTGGGCAAGACAGAACCACCCGTGGCGTTTTCAGTCTGCCCAGTCTGCCCTGTCGGTGGTGGAGCGGTGGGCGCAAGCGTCGGGATAGGTGTTGAGGTGCCGACGATGGCGGCTACTATGCCGATAGTGGCGGTCGGTTCGAGGGGTTCAATCGGAATAGCTGTTGCTTCAACTGAAGTGACAACTGGAGTGACAACCGGAGTGACAACCGAAGCGACAACTGAAGCGACAACCGAAGGTGTGACGGCTGAATCTGATGAACCAGTTGGGGTGATGGTCGGCAGTCGGGCTGACTCGGCGGAGGTTTCTTCTTGAGCCGGATTCTCTAACTCAACGCCATACGCTTCGGCCTCTTCTTCTGTATAGATAATCACCGGAGTCGGATCGTCAGGATTGAGCGTTTTGGGAAGCAAGTCCGGCTCTTTGACCACCCGCGTTGGCACGGGCGTAGGCGGAATCGTGGGGCTAGGCGGCAATGTTGGCGGTGGTGACCAGACCGTCGGCGTGGGGAAGGGCGTGGCCGTGGGAATCTGGGCAATCAGTTCCGGTGGTGGATTTTGAATCAACTGTTCACGGGCTTGAATATCTTGATAGGCCCAGAAGAGGCAGATAACGCCCAATATAACCACAGTCCAAACGAGGCTGGCAAATAAGAGCGCGATCTGTTCAACAACAATTTGTAGGGCTGGTAATCTCATAATTTGAACTTGCTACCCGACAAAGTAGTTTAGGGAAAGCTAAAACAGGAACACAGAGGAACACAGAGATGCACAGAGTTTCACAGAGGAAAAAATAAATCGCTTTTCTCTGTGAAACTCCGTGTTCCTCTGTGCGCGTAGCGTCTGTGCTAATTAGTTTTGGCTAACTTTTCTGTCGGGTACTGAGTCAGAATCTTTAGGCTAATCAGTTTTTGGGGCATAAACGATTCTCCCGCCTCTATTTTACCACACCCACATTCGATTGGCGATTTTTGATTGTGGATTTTCGAGTGACGAGTGATAATTCGCGGGTTTTTATGAATGAAACTTAGGAATCGATAGCCTGAACGGCTATCAACTTAACGTGCGACAAATAATATCGTAACACAGTCTTTAGACTGTGCGGCACAGGCTGAAGCATGTGCTACATGTCTCGGCTTACGTTGATAGGCTACCAACTTAACGTGCGACAAATAATATCGTAACACAGTCTTTAGACTGTGCGGCACAGGCTGAAGCATGTGCTACATGTCTCGGCTTACGTTGATAGGCTACCAACTTAACGTGCGACAAATAATATCGTAACACAGTC
>JAUCGB010000204.1 GCA_030377895.1 Anaerolineales bacterium HSG24 | reverse complement strand
GTTAATGCCTCAACATTCGCATAATCTATATCAGCGCGTAACGTGTGACGAGGAATACGTCCCTCTCGCTGTGATTCACGACGAGCCATATCAGCTCCCCCCAAACGACCACTACACGTTATCATAATTCCCTTAGCGCCAGCTCGATTAGCCCGACGAATAGCTTGTTTCATTGCTCTTTTATGAGAAACTCTGTTCTCTATTTGTTGAGCAATTGATTGTCCAATAAGAAACGCTGATATGTCAGGATTATCAACTTCCACAACATCTATATGTATCTTCTTTTTTGTTAAAGCTTCAATTTTTTTCCGTAGTTGATTAACCGAACTACCCTTTCGACCGATAACAATTCCCGGTTTCGGGGTGCTTATCTTAATTGAAACCTGTTTAGCCGCTGGAAGACGTTCAATATCAACACTTGCCACACTACCACGCTCATGACTAGCAAAAATCAATTCACGTAGCTTCAGATCCTCTGCTAGTAACGTCTGATATTCCTTACCTTCAGCATACCAACGAGCATAATGCTCTTTAACAATACCTAATCTAAATCCAACAGGATGAACTTTACGACCCAAATTTATATCTCCTTAATAAATACAGATAGGATTACTCTAGCTCTTCTTCAGCATCCTCAACATCATCTTCCAATACAACGGTTATATGAGCCCTTTGTTTTTTAATTGGCTTAAATCGACCGCGAGCCCCATAACGCCCACGACGTAACCGTGGCCCATCATCGACTTTAATTTCGGCAATAACCATATCTTTCGCTTCGAGTTTGAGGTTTTCTATAGCATTACCAACAGCACTCTCTATCGTTTTATAAACCGGAACCGCCGCCGATTGAGGAAGTATAGTTAGAACTTCTAACGCCTCCGATGCTCTCATTCCTCTTACAGCATTTATCACCCGACGTACCTTAATCGGCGAACTTTTTATGTATTTTGATACAGCTTTAACTTGAAATTCACCCATATTGAAACACCTTTCTAAAATGAAGCAGATATAATTTAAAAGAGATTAGTTAACGACCTTTTCTCTCTTTAAGAATATGACCTCTAAAATAACGAGTCGGCACAAATTCACCTAAACGATGTCCTACCATGTTTTCCGTT
>JAUCGB010000074.1 GCA_030377895.1 Anaerolineales bacterium HSG24 | reverse complement strand
AGGGCGATAAATCGCCTACTATAGATGTTCAGATAAACATTTTCAGCCGTTACCTTCCCGCAAGTTTAGAACTTGCGGGAAGGTTGGTCTTGAATTGAAAACCATTATCTGAAAGACTGTACAAACGTTATGGGTGAATTATAAATGGTAAACCTACTTCACCCCACCAAACGCGGCGAAGCAACTGTTTTTGTGCAGAATCTCCACCTGACTGAATCCGGCTTGGCGCAGTCTGTCGATTTGATATAAGACCGATTTCGGGGTATCTTCCTCCTCGATATAGCCAAACACTTTGTCCCGATAGGCTTCATCTTGAAAATTAACCAGATAGTCGCCGTATCTAGCCCACATCAAGGCTTGGATTTGGGGGATGTCATGTTCAATCAGGTCTGAGACCCAGATTGAGCCACTTGGCTTTAAGGCGGTATGAAACTTGTCAAAAACAGCCTGCCACTCGGCATCGGTTCGCAGATGATGCAGAACCGAGCCAGCCAGAATTATATCAAACTGGGCGGTCGGTAAAGACAATTCACGGATGTCACTTTGTTGGATAGTCACATGGCCGGAGGTCACTTCGGCTACTCGACTTTTGGCCCGCTCCAACATGGGCGCGCTCAAATCGACCAAGCTTACGTTCAGGTTGGGCAGTTTTTGCAGAAGACGCAAGGTAAAGTTGCCTCCACCACAGCCCACATCTAACATGTGGCTGGCATGTGGATTTGTCTGCGAGGCCGCGCCTGTCACCACATCCAGCAGTAGTCGAGCATCCATGATGGC
This sequence comes from Anaerolineales bacterium HSG24, assembly GCA_030377895.1. GTDB lineage: Bacteria > Chloroflexota > Anaerolineae > 4572-78 > J111 > JAUCGB01. The sequence continues at coordinate 19,424 of JAUCGB010000074.1, read as the reverse complement.
ACTTTGGCCGGTCTCTAAGTTGGAAAAACGGTCTACATCATTATCAAAACGGTTACGAATTTGGGTTACAGTTGATTTAGTCATGGTATTTATTTAGATAAATAGCGAATATGTGAATATGCGACTTCGAGTGTAAAAATTCAATAAAGTAGCCTAAAAACCCGATTTCTTTGAGAAATCGGGTTTTTGACTTAGTACCCGACAGAAAATTTAATCTGAGCTAATTAACACAGAGTTTCACAGAGGAACACGGAGATTCACAGAGAAAAAACGAATTATTTTTCTTTTGTATCACTCTGTGTCACTCTGTGTCACTCTGTGCTTCTCTGTGAAACTCTGTGTTCCTGTTTTAGTTTTCCCTAATCCACTTTGTCGGGTAGCAAGGTTTTTTATGCTTTTTCTGGTGAGTTCGCTAAATATTTACCTTCGATCTGGATGAATCCACTATTCGCACATTCGCACATTCGCACATTCACAACCGCACCATCCGCAAACGTAGACTGTTACTGACCACACTAATTGAGCTAAAGGCCATAGCCAGCGCGGCGGCAATCGGATGGAGTTCTTGCAGATAGATGGGCATGCTCGGTACAAAGGCTAATAGGCCCGCCGCAATCGGAATGAGGATGATGTTGTAGGCGAAGGCCCAGAACAGGTTTTGCTTGATGGTTCGCATGGTCGCTCTGCTTAGTTTGATGGCCTTGCTTACCCCTCGCAAGTCGCCACTCATCAGAGTGATGCCAGCAGTCTCCATAGCCACATCAGCCCCCGTACCGATGGCGATTCCCACATCAGCCTGAGCCAAGGCGGGCGCATCGTTGATGCCGTCTCCGACCATGGCTATTTGTCGCCCTTGTTCTTGCAACTGTACCACATGGGCCGATTTGTCACCGGGTAACACCTCAGCCAACACCTCATCCAGTTTGACCTGTGCCGCAATCGCCTGCGCTGTGGCCTCGTTATCGCCAGTCAGCATGACCACCTGTAACCCCATCTTACGGAGGACGGTAATCGCCTCGGCGGAGTTCTCTTTGATGGTGTCGGCCACTCCAATCACCGCCGCTGCCTGTCCATCAACGGCCAACCACATGGCAGTTTTGGCTTCATTTTGCAGTTGTTGGGCCTGCTCGACCAAGCTATTCAGAAAGACATGCTCCCGTTCCATCAAGCGCAGATTGCCCAACAAAACGGCATGCCCCTCCACTGTGGCCGAGATGCCATATCCGGCAATCGACTGGAATCCATGTGGATCGCTGAGAGCCAATCCGCGTGATTGAGCCGCTCGTACAATCGCCTCGCCCAAAGGATGCTCCGATCCCCGTTCTGCGGTGGCGGCGTAGCGCAACAGTTTTGAGCGTTGTTCATCATCTGGCTGATTATCGTAGCCTGAGTTTGCTGAAGGCCCCCCCTCAATCCCCCCCAAAGGGGGGGAAGCCAGTTCCCCCGTCTTTATGCCCGAATGGGTGCTTTGGAGAGGGCGCAAAGCGGGGGGGAGGGCTGATTCCCTTAACTTAACGCGATTGCCCTTTTGGGGGGAGTTAGAGGGGGGCAACACTCTATGCGAGGGAGCATCATTCGGGCTGATTCGCAAATCGGTCATGGTCGGCTCTCCTTTGGTGATTGTGCCGGTCTTGTCCAGCACAATCGTATCCAGTTTATGGGCCAACTCTAAGGCCGCGCTATTTTTGAACAGGATGCCCTGACTCGCCCCTTTGCCCATGCCAGTTACAATCGCCGTCGGAGTGGCTAACCCCAAAGCACATGGGCAAGCGATGACCAGTACCGCCACCATCCGCACCAAGGCCGAGGTAAGACCTACGCCCATGCCTAACCAGAAGAAAAAGGTCAGCAGGGCCATCGTAATCACCGCCGGAACAAAGACCGCTGAGACTTTATCGGCTAAGGCTTGAATCGGTGCTTTGGAGCCTTGGGCCTGCTCTACCAGTCGGATAATCTGAGCGAGGGCGGTGTCTCGCCCCACATTGGTCGCCTCGATTTTCAGCAGGCCCTGTTTGTTCAGCGTCGCCCCAATCACTGCATCGCCAACCTGTTTATCAACCGGCAAACTCTCGCCAGTCAGCAGGGCTTCGTCTACCGCCGAGCGTCCACCAACCACCACGCCATCCACTGGAATTTTCTCACCGGGCCGGACGATGACTCGGTCGCCATGCTCAACCTGCTCGATAGGAATATCGAGTTCCTGCCCGTCATGCTCAATGCGGGCGGTTTTGGCCTGCAATCCCATCAGCGACTTAATCGCCTCGCTGGTTTTCCCTTTGGCTCTAGCCTCCAGCAATTTGCCCAATTTAATCAGGGTGATAATCACCGCCGAGGTTTCAAAATAGGTATGTCCGTCGCCGATAAAACCAAGCGTGACAACTACCGAATAGGAATAGGCCACCGAGGTTGCCAAGGCTACCAGCACATCCATGTTGGCCGTTTTGTTACGCAACGATTTATAGGCTCCGACATAATAGTCCCAGCCGACAAAAAACTGTACTGGTGTAGCCAACGCCCAAAACAGCAGATTGGTCGGCAGATCATAGACTTGGCTGGCACTGGTCATCTCCAGTCCGTTGGCCATAACGAACATCATCAACTTGCTATGGGCGACCCAAAACATGACCGCAGACAGGGCCGCGCCAAACCAAAATTTACGAGTTTGACTCCGTACCTCCGCCTGACGAGCCAACTTTTCGGCATCGACCAGTGCTTCTGGTGATTCCGCCTGCACTACACCGAATCCGGCTCGCTCAATGGCGGCTACCATGTCAATTCGACTGACCGCGCCGGGGACGTAACGAATGGTCGCCTTTTCGGTGGCAAAGTTGACCGTCCCTTCCAATATACCCGGCAATTTTTTGTTGAGGGTGCGTTCTACCGTGTTGACACAGTTGGCGCAGGTCATGCCAGTAATCGCCAACTCTAAAGTCGCGGTGGGGACTTGAAAACCAGCCCGCTCGATTTTGGCGATGACATCTTGCAGGGTGGCTTGGGCAGGGTCGTAGCTGATAGTCGCCTTTTCGGTGCTAAAGTTGACCACGGCCTCGCTGACTCCGCTCACCTTTTTGGCGTTGCGCTCCACCGAGGCCACACAGTTGGCGCAGGTCATGCCGATGATGGGTAAGGTTAGTTGTTTTATTGTCATAAGAAACACCTGTAGTGCAGAAATTGCTCCTTCTGTACACCTTCAAGTAACTTTAAGGTCAAGCCCGAATTATAGACAATTCTCAACAGATTGTCGATTCAGTTGAAAAGGATGGTTTCGGTTACATAACAAGCAGATTCGGCCAACTTTTCCTATTGTTTCAAATATATTATCCTTCCAAAAATATCTGATAGGTAATATTACACGACTTGTTGAAATAAATACTGGCTTTTATCAGGCAATATTTTAAAAGTGTTGACATGACTTTTAGGCTATGATATAATGTCCACGTCAATATCAATAAGCGTTTTGGCGTATGCAAAATAATTAATCTAAGCTGACTATCAACGTAAGCTGAGACATGTAGCACATGCTGAAAGCATGTGCCGCACACAGTCTAAAGACTGTGCTACGATATTATCTGTCGCACGTTAAGTTGATAGCCATCTAAGCTACACAATGTTGAAGGCGCAAATTTCAAAGTGTAGCTTTTTTTTGCCTAAAAAAATCAGACGAAAAATATTGATTTTAGCACTTTAACTCTTAAATATTTGCAATGATTTCGACCCAATTCCTCGTTATAGCGTTGTAATGAGGTGATTTTGCACACCGTTTTGTGCGGTTCTCCGAGTTATACCCCTTTATAATACTCAAGTTATATAGTTCTCCAGAAAAGTTTTGGTGTTTTATTAAAATTTTTTGGGACAAGAAAGGTTTGATACAGTCAGAATTTATCTGGACATCTATATATCCCCATTGAGTAAGAATACTTAGGTTCCAATTTTTAACTAAACCCAAAAAAATTTTAATAAGTAATTTTGAGGTGACTATGATTGTAGAAAACGCGACAGTAAGTACGACAATGAATAAACTACCCCTAGTGGGTGTAAAAGAAGCAAAAGAGGTAAGTATATTAGACTTCCTCATGCAAAAAGCAACCGCTATCGGTTTTCTGACAACTGATGACCTATTAGCCGCTTTCCCAGAAGCAGAAGATAACATGAATCAGTTGGAAGATATTTTTATCCAACTTGTTAGTCGAGGCATAAATGTTTGTGTTGATACTGGCGAAGACGAGCAACCAAAAGATACTAAAAAGCCATCTGCGAATGAAGCACCCGAAGTAGTGGTAGATCCATTTGATTTAAGTGGCATCGCTGCCGATGATACCATTAGTCTATATCTAAAAGAGATGGCCCGCGTGCCCTTATTAGCTCCGGCCGAGGAGATTATATTAGCTAAATCTTTAGAAAAAGGTCGGAAAGCACAAATAAGACTCGATAACAAGTATTATAATAGTGATGATGAGGATTTTAGATTACACCGCGAAGTTCGAGACGGAAATCGATCTAGAGACCACTTGATTAAAGCAAATACTCGATTGGTGGTCAGTATCGCTAAAAAATACATGGGGCAAGGCGTGCCTTTCTCCGATTTAATACAAGAAGGTAATTTAGGCTTGATGAAAGCCGTTGAAAAATTTGATTATCGACGTGGCTATAAGTTTAGTACCTACGCCACTTGGTGGATCCGCCAAGCTATCACTCGTGCGTTAGCAGATCAAGGTCGCACTATTCGCGTTCCTGTCCACATGAGTGACCGTATTCGTAAGCTACACCAGATTTCACGGCAACTTGAGCAGGTATGGGGACGCAAGCCTACTGCCGAAGAGTTAGCCGCACACATGGAAATAGAACCCTCCAAAGTCCGCTGGATGTTAAGAGTTAGCCGCCACCCCGTTTCACTTGAGCGACCTGTTGGTGAGGAAGAAGATAGCGAACTTGGTAACTTCATTGAAGATGAAGATGCCCTCACCCCCCCGGATGCCGCTTATCACAGCTTATTACAAGAAAAATTAGATGATGTCCTCAGTACCTTAACCCCGCGTGAAGCTCGTATTTTGCGCCTCCGATTTGGTTTGCAAAATGGACGTAGCTACACCCTTGAGGAAGTAGGCAAAAAATTTGGCCTAACCCGCGAACGGATTCGTCAAATCGAAGGGCAAGCACTCCGCAAACTGCGCCATCCTCGCCGTAGCCGTCAATTGCGGGACTATCTCAGCTAAAAATTTAAGTTCGTACTACCCAAAATTTATTGGGTACATCTTGCTACCCACCCCCTCGTTCCCAATCTGGAGATTGGGAACGTATTTGCCATAGAAACTCTGATTCTGGCATGTTGCAAGTCGCAAACAGCATACGAATATTTCAAGGACTGCTTTTTAAGCAGTCCTTTTTTATTATCTGGTAGATTGGGGAACGTATTTGCCATACTTGCTACCCGACAAAGTGGTTTAGGAAAAGCTAAAACAGGAACACAGAGTTTCACAGAGTTTCACAGAGATGCACAGAGGGACACAAAGGGGCACAAAGGGAGAAGTAAACGACCACCACCAGAGGTGGTGGCTTTGATATGATATTGCACCTAGAAGATGATTTGGTCTATTTTGAACCATGCCCAGTTTGGCCTCACTCTCCGGCGATCATTTACCCGGCTTAATCTCGACCCGTCCAGTCATACCGGGTCGAATCCCAAGATCGCCACTGTTAAAGTCAAAATAGACCGTAAACAAAGCAATATCGCCATCTTTGGCCTGTGACTGAAGTTCAATTCGTTGAATCAGGCCCGGGAATGGTACGCCGGGGTAACTTTTTAAGAAAATCGTCGCCTCATCACCCAACGATATATCAGCCAAATTACGTTCACTAAAGTTGGTCGTAGCAAATCGGAGTGGGTTGGTTTGGGCCAGCACCACGTAAGCATTATTGATGTGGACTCCGAGGGCGGCGTTCACATCGGTGACAGTTCCGGCCCACGGGGCATACAGTTTGGCCTTAATCAAATTATCCTGCGCCTCTTGCAACGATAACTCCGATTGATAGATACGGGCCTGATTCAGGGCCTGCTCCTCATCACGTAACCCCGCTTGTAGCTTTTGCAACCGATTTTGAGCCTCAACGACCCGTGACCGCGCCGTGGCAATCTCCGCATCTTCGGGAGGCTTGATGGCCTCATTGTAGACTGCTTGGGCCTTTTCATAGTTGAGGGTGGTCTGTTGCAGTTGCGCCGCTTGGGAACTCATGCCAATCCCTTCAGAGTATGAAATGGCATCATACGCCTCTTGAGCTTGACGTAGCTCAATTTCTTGTAATTTTAGGTCTGCCTCGGCTCGGGTAATCGCATCAGCAGAGGGTAGGTTGAGGACACGATTCAACTCACTCTGAGCTGCTTGTAGACTACTTTGGGCTTCGGCAATATCGCTCGGTAACGCAGCCACAGATTGATTGTTAATCTCCGCTTTTAGCACGTCGATATTTGCCTCGGCCTGCTTAACCGCGTTGCGTAAATCTATGTCATCAATCTCAGCCAGTAACTCTCCAGCCTCAACCTGCTGGCCGGGAATGATATATAGTCGTTTGATTTGCCCATCAACACCACTCGGAAAACTGAATCGTTGCGGAGTAATCGGCAACACCACTTGACCATCTGCGGAAATAGTCGTCTCAAATGCGGTGACGGGAGTCGGCAACGGGGTGGGCGTTAGCTCCGGCGTGGCCGGCTCAGAATCAAAAAAGGTTTCACTGGGGTTGCAAGCAGATAACAACATGATGATTAGGATGAAAATTATTAACCGATGGATGGGTTTCATGGGAATCTGTTTGGGAATCTGTTTAGATTTAACCACCAATTTGGCTCATGGTTCTGTTTTCGGGATGGATACCATGTTTAAGCTGATGCCCGACAGGTTTAGCTTGAATGGCCTGTTTGAATAAGGTAACCAAATCTTGATGAGAGCCATCTTGACGTAAGATATTCCGAAAATTTAGCTCTTTATCGGACAGTAGACACATTCGCACACGTCCGTCTGACGTGAGCCGCAGACGATTACAGTCGTCACAATAGGGGTTGCTAATGGGACTGATAAAGCCAACCGTGCCAACCGAATCGGCCAGCCGATAGACCCTCGCTTCGCCATCTAAGGCTTGACCATTGATGGGGGACAGCGGGCCAAGCTCATCTTCAATCCATTGTTTGCTCTCGTCGCTAGAAACATAGTTGTTCAAGGCAATTTCTGACGGGCCTGCAAAGGGCATCAGTTCGATAAAGCGAATTTGCCACGATTTGGTCAAAGTTAGGCGAGCAAGTTCAACCGCGTCCGCGTCGTTATAGCCCCGCGTGATAACCACATTTAACTTAATCTGGCTAAAACCGGCCTTTTCTGCGGCATGAATACCGGCCCAGGCCTTATCTAACGTTCCCAAACGCATCAACCGACTTAGACGTTTGTGGTCTAGCGAATCGACATGAATATTAAGTCGGTGCATGCCCGCGGCTAACAAATCGTCCGCAATGTACGGCAGACGATAACCGTTGGTGGTCATGGTTATTTCGTTGATGCCGTCAATATTGCTCAGTTTGCGAACAATATCAACTAAATCTTGACGTAGAGTAGGTTCACCGCCGGTTAGTCGTATTTTGTTGAAGCCAACTTCAACTGCGGCGTGACCAATTTTTTCTAGCTCGGTAATAGATAACAGTTCTGAGGTAGGGACAAACTGCAAGTCATGCAGGGGCATGCAGTAGACACATCGCAAATTACAATTGTCTGTTAAGGAAATACGAAGGTAGTTAATTTCACGACCAAATTGATCTTTCATAGACTAATTCAGTACCCAACAAAATGCTTTAGGAAAGCATTTTGTTGGGTAATAAGAGGGTATTGATAATTTACTGACGGGTAGCCAGCATAATTGTAAATCATAAAAGGAATGAGTCCTAAATAAGTTGCGCGTTTCGACATCACCTTCGACAAGTTCAGGCGACGCGACGTAGCCTGAACTTGTCGAAGGCGAACTACAGCCCTTCAGAAAAAGATTTTCCCGTGACGCTACAAGCGTCACCTACGATAATTGGAGGTCACGCTTGTAGCGTGACAATAACCTGAAAAAGATTATCTGAAAGACTGTATCAGCATGCACATGTTAATTAATGCTCATTCCTTACCTTGCACATTCAAGGCGTTTAGCGCAAGTTAAAGTTGTTAAGATGTATATTTTTTACCTTATTTCTTGATAGGACTGTCAATTGTAACATGAAAACTATCTAAAATCAATTGTTTCGATAATTTCTATATTTTGTATAAATTATCGGCATGCATTATAATGGTCATCTTTGTTAGTTGTGGCTCCTCAGAAATTGTGACCTCAAAAGGTTGAGGAAGGAGAGTAGTTTTGGCTAAGATTTTATGGGTAGAAAAACAAATTGATTACGAACCTCAGGGTATTATGTCGATGTCGGCCATCTTAAAAGAGGCTGGGCATGACGTACAATTGACCATCGCCGCTCAAGAAGACCCGGTTCAGTTCGCCAAGGATTATCAGCCTGATATCGTTGGCTATAGTGTGATGACAGGGTCTCAGTATTATTACTTTAAGTTAAATAATGCGATTAGAGTTGCGTTGAATGGTCATACGCCCATGTCCATATTTGGTGGGCCTCACTCGACCTTCTTCCCCAACATTATTCAAGAGGACGGGGTTGACGGGGTGTGTGTCGGTGAGGGTGAGGGGCCGGTCGTCGATTTGGCGAATACCCTAGATAACGGTGGTTTTCAGCCTGATATTCCAAACTGGTGGTTTAAGGTTGATGGTGAAATCATCCGAAATCCGGTGCGCCCTTTAATTCGTAAATTGGACGATTTACCAATGCCTGACCGAGACTTAATCTACAGCAAGCACGCGCCCACTCGAAACAGCCCCATTAAGCATTTTATGACGAGTCGAGGTTGCCCCTATAGCTGTACCTACTGCTTTAACCATGCTTGGTACAAAATCTACAAACGAGAGAAACGAGGTTATCAGCGCAGTGTCGAATCGATGATTGAAGAGGTGAATTTGGTCAAAGAACATTACCCGCTAGAGCAGGTGGTATTCTTAGATGACCTGTTCATCATCTACGTGGATTGGCTCGAAGAGTTTGCCGAAAAATTCCCAAAAGAGGTCGGGTTACCATTTTTCTGTAACGTGCGCTCAAACCTGATAACACCAGAAAAGGTGGACTTGCTGAAAAAAGCCGGAGCCAACACCGTCAGCGTAGGGATTGAGTCCGGGAATGATCGCATCCGAAACGACCTGTTAAAACGTAGAATGTCTCGCGAGACGATTATTGAAACAGGACGTATGCTCCATGACGTTGGTATCAATCTGACCTCTACTAATATTCTAGCCCTACCAACCGCCACCTTAGATGACGATCTTGAAACCATGCGCCTCAATACCCAAGCCAAGGTAAAATATGCCCATGCGTTTCTCTTTCAACCATACCCTGCCACCGAGTTGGGAGAATTTACCGAAAAGAATGGTCACATGGTCGGTAGTTTTGAAGACATCGGTGCGATTGCATGGGATAGTTCGATTCTGGTTCGAGATGCTGATGAGAAGCGACACATGGAGAATTTACAACGCTGGTTCGCCATTGGCACTGAGTTTCCGCGGTTTGAGCCGATTATTCGGATGCTAATAAAACTACCCCGTAATAAATTGATCGACCGCATATTCTGGTGGATTCACAAACTATGGAAAGGTTGGGCAATTACACAACGGGTTCACCCAATTAAGATTAACCCGAAAACGATATTGCAAAACGCCCGTCATTTCTTGAAAATGGAAGCGTAATTCGTGAAACGTGATGCGTATTTCATAATTTATAATTTATAATTCATAATTCATATATGCAGGAGTTAAGACGTATGAGCGAAGTAAATATTCTCACGGTGATGAATCGGTTACGCCCGAAAGTTCAGCGTAACAAAATCGTTAAACTAACCCATCTAGTGGATGAAATTATTGATAATGATAATAATGTCAATATCGACCGGCGAGATGCTCGGTTGTTCGGACGCAAACTGGTTGAAACCATTATCGCGCATCTTAATCAGGCCAACTTTGTCAAACTTGGTGAAATCGGTAGCATCAGCGTCTCTTGCGACAAAGACAAAAAACTACGGGTTAACTATCGAGCCTCAAAAATGATTGGTGTGATTTTAGCCAATGATTTCAAAGGTGATTTTGAAAACGCCGAAAACGCGGGCCTTGATGAAGAAGGGTTTGCCCAGCGCTGGTTAAATATGCACCCCGATGATGTTGTTATTATGCGAGATAAAACCACTCGATCCGTCTAACCACACCACAATATACCGCACCACAGGTCGCGAGTTCATTCAGCCCCCCTTGTTCCCAAACTGGATTTGGGAACACAATTGCTCAAGCAAATTGGCTATCAACTTAACGTGCGACAGATAATATCGTAACACAGTCTTTAGACTGTGCGGCACAGGCTGAAGCATGTGCTACATGTCTCGGCTTACGTTGATAGCCGACAAATTCTGTTTACGACTTGCAACATGCCAGAAACAGAGTTTCTATGGCAAATACGTTCCCAATCTGGAGATTGGGAACGAGGGGGATAATATCGTAACACAGTCTTTAGACTGTGCGGCACAGGCTGAAGCATGTGCTACATGTCTCGGCTTACGTTGATAGCCGACAAATTCTGTTTACGACTTGCAACATGCCAGAAACAGAGTTTCTATGGCAAATACGTTCCCAATCTGGAGATTGGGAACGAGGGGGGAACGCGGTTACCCGCACCACAGGTCGCGAGTTTCATACTCGCGACTTTTTTTATGTAAATATTCGTCAGAAAGAGCATCAGAAACCCGATTTCTCAAAGAAATCGGGTTTCTAGGCGACTTTACTGAACTTTTATACAACAATGAAATGACAAATTTTTACCGCATCCTGCTGACCCTGCTGACCTTCCTACTCTACCTCACCACGCTGGCCCCTTCCATCGTCACCCTATTTGACGACAGTCTTGAGTTCCAACTCGTTACCTATCAACTCGGCATCGCCCACCCGACCGGCTACCCGCTGTACACCATGTTGGGCTACCTATTCACCCTGCTTCCACTCGGAAACGTGGCTTTTCGGGTAAATTTGATGAGCGCGGTCTTTGGAGCGTTCACGGTATCGCTCCTTTATAGCTTTATTTTGCTGATAACCCCGCCCCTCAACTCGAAGACTCCACCAAGCACATGGCCGCGTCAGGTAGGCAGTGCCATCAGCGCCCTCCTGTTTGCCCTTAGTCCAATATTTTGGCAACAAGCCACTATCGCCGAGGTGTACACCCTCAATGCGTTTTGGGTCATGCTCATCTTGATTGTCACGGTCTGGTCAACCTGTGACGGACTGTCTTGGTCGCGGCTCGGTCTGCTGGCCTTTCTGGGTGGATTATCCCTGACCCACCACCGGACTATGCTATTGATTATCCCCGCGACGGTCAGCTACGTTGCCATGACCTGTTGGCCTAACCTCAGAGCTATGCCGCCAACTCATCTTTTGCTGGCCCTACTCAAACTGATTCTGCTTGGCTGTCTACCGCTTTTGCTCTATCTGTACCTGCCGTTGCGAGGGCATGTCGGCTCTTTAGACGACACATATCAAAACAGTTGGGCCGGATTTTGGCAACAGGTTGCCGCCAGTGGTTATGGCAATACATTCCTGCTCGATAACCCTTTTAATCAACAACGAGACCTATCGTTTTATAGTCAACTACTCATCGACCAGTTCGGCCCGTTGACCATTATGGGCGTTTTGGGCGCGTACCTCAGTTCTAGGAGCGCAGGCATCCTGTCGGCATCCATACCTAACGCAAGACTTTTAACTAGGCAATACGGCATATTTTTACTGACCAGTCTGACCATGTTGACCTACACTCTGTTCAACCTATTTTACAACGTGACCGACATCGAGGTTTTCTTCATCCCCGTCTTTTTGATTTGGGCAATTTGGATCGGTGTGGTCTTATCCAGCGGATTGGCATACCTGCATGATCGGTATCGACAGGGCAAACAACCGGCTTGGCTGGCTTCATTACTCCTCATGGTGCTTCTGCTGACCATACAACTCGGCCATGCTTTCACCCAACACCAACAGCCGATACAGGCTCGGAACAGTTGGCAGATTCATGACTACGGGCTGGATATGCTCCAGCAACCTCTACCAGAGCGATCCACCATTATCGGCATTGTCGGCGAGATGACCTTACTCCGCTATTTTCAGCAAACCGAGGGATTCCGGCCCGATATTGTGACCATCTCCGCCGATTTGGAAGTCGATCGCTTCGCAGCCATTGAGCAATCCATCCACGACGGAAGCCCCGTTTACCTGACCCGCGAACTACCCGGAGCCGCTGAAACATGGTCACTAAGCGCAGTTGGCCCACTCATTCAAATTAACTCCACTCCCATCACCAGCATGCCACTAGTGACGCATCCGCTTGAGCAAATGGTTATGCCCGAAATCACCTTGCGCGGGTATGAGTTCTCTCGCCCCTCCCACACCGCCAAAGGCATGCCCCCTCTGCGCTTGAGTGCGATTTGGCAGGCCAACGGGCCCATCCCCACCGATTTGAAGGTATCGGCCCGCCTGCTCGACTCTGCCGGAGAGGTAGTGGCCGTGGTCGACCAGATTCCAGTTCATTTTGCCTACCCCACCACCGCTTGGCGAGCCGGTGAATTTGTGACCGACGTGTATGACTGGCAACTCCCGCCCGACCTGCCCGCCGGAGAATATCAGCCCCTCATTATCTGGTACGATCCGGCTCAAAACACGGCTGAGGTGGGGCGAGTGCAGTTGCCGGCAACGACAGTCAACTGAATTGGGCGTTGTTGAGGATAGGCCAGATTAGATAAACAAAACATCCTTGTCGGGATATCGACATCGGTACACATCAAAACCGAATTCAGTTCTCCCTTGCGATGACGCATGGACTGGCGGACGAAGACCAATTTGACCTTCCCAACCCCTTTAAGATCAACAATCAAGGATGTCAACCAGTAGGATTTTCCCTTATGATGACAGTGCTTAAATGCTTCTTTAGGCACCAAATCCCACAAATCGGGTAAGTCATAGGCTTGTCCTTGATAGGTGTAGGTGAAGCCCGCTTTGGCTTTGATAATCACTCGTTTGAAACCACGACTCAACACCTCTTCTTACTACCCGACAAAAATTTTTAGCCTGAACTAATTAACACAGAGGTTCACAGAGGGACACAGAGATTCACAGAGTTTTTTAAAAAAGAGATTTATTTTTTCCTCTGTGAAACTCTGTGTGTCTCTGTGAACCTCTGTGTTACCGTTTTTAGCCTTTCCTAAACCAATCTGTCGGGTAACAAGCACCTCTTTGATGAACCAAGGCACAAAGAACCAGCGGTCAAATGTTGCATTTTCGGCCTGAATGTTGGCTTCTCTGCCGAGTTTGAGCAATTTGAGGGTCTGGGTTAGGATACCGGTTTCCTGTTTGGCCTGTTCTCGACGAAGACCATAGCCGATATTATTTATATCATGCTCCATCACATCGAAAGCATTGAAAAGGATATGCTGAATGGAAGGGTTTTTTTGAAAGGCTGTCTTTGATCATCCCACCCCATACCCTGTATATTGGCGGACATGCTCAGGCCGAAAACCAAGAATGATTTTTTCAGGAGGTATCCCAGCCTCGACCAACTCCGAAGCTACACCCAAATGGGTGCCATCATGCTGAATCCAGATTTTGTCACCCACAATGTCGATATGAAGCACACACCCATGCACCCGTTGTGCGCCTTGCCAACCGACGTGCATCAACTCATAATGTTTCTCATCTCGGTCAACCACAATTTCTGGCTTAATATCCCCATGTGAGGGTTTATGAGCATGCGTTTGAAGCAGTTTATAAAGAATCTGTTGGTATTGCCTTATGGAATCCATTGTACAATAACCTCCTGTCGCTCATCAAATACGATTAGCTTGAGTTGTTCCTGTCTAATCATCAACTGTCCTAATGGTTCTTGAAAAATGCCTTTGTAGCTATACAGAGGTATGGCAAGATAGATAACCCGTTGAGGCTCTATCTCGGTTAAAATATTACGATAGACTCGATATTGACCAATGCTATGCTCTAATTCATAGACATCAGAAGCACTAATGAAACTTTTTACTTCGACGGCAATGATATGCCCATCTTTCTCTGCTCCAATCGGTTGGGTTGCCCCCAAATCAACATACAGATTACGCCCGCCATAGGCCAAATGCAACGGGTCATCAGTAATTACCCACCCATCTCGAGTTAAAGCATTAATAACGGTTTTATGATAAATATCTTTTTTCGGCATAGGTTAATTGTAGCAATTTTAGCGGTTATTGCAATCGGAGGCATGGTTCATTCTCCGTTGAGTTTGCTTTACAAATAAAACCATTGTAGGTGACGCTTGTAGCGTCACTAGTTTCTAAATAAACGCCGTAATACCCCCAAGCAATACAGGCGAACGGTCATTGTCACGCTACAAGCGTGACCTACATCGTCAAGAAATTTGTAAAGATGATTTGGTCTATTTTGAACCATGCCCAATCGGACCATCATGGTTGAGGTAGGGTACATCATGTTTCATTCTCCAGAGAAGGAGATGTACAGTATGTCTGCTTCTTTATCATAATCATAAGAATAAGTTGTCATGTCTCATAAGGTAACTGGTGATTGCTCTACAGGGGATGATTGATTCGCTAAAGCCACTATTCCGACCAACTCGTAATTCATTTGTGTTGGTTGAGCTACCCGGCGTGAAGCATCCAAAATCTCTAAAGCTACAATTTGCCCTTGAGCATCATAATCAAAAATGATGCCTTCATCGATCTCATCACTTTCTGCTATCTTGATATCACGTAAAATAATAGTTAAGCTGTCGGTTTTTGTATCGTAAATCACTCGCATTACTGTCTCCAATATTTACTAATTTTACTGGTACGATAAGCTGTTACAACTTCCGGTAGTTCTCTATCAACATCAACAAATACTCTCAGTAGTTGGGTTTTGGCATCACCTATGACAATTTTAGATTGATAAACACAACGCCCTATCCTAACCCATTCTGTTTGTTGTGGATTTGATAATATACTTTGAATATCTTGTTCAGAAATATCGCGTCGTGACATTTCCTGTTGAGCATGGTCAGTTAGAATGTATTTGACCAGTGGTGGACAGTCTGAACTCATGATGATCTATCCTTTCATATTTTAAAAACGAGGTTGATTAATGAAAATACGTAGCCCACCGATTAATTGAAGATAATCATATGCCCTTGTTTGATAAACGCCTTGGCCCTGAATATTTCGCTATGCAGGTAGTAAGCGGCATGCCGTTGTCGCAAATCTTGGGCTAAAACTTGTATCTCTTGAGAGGTAAAAATCTCCGTGGCAACCTCATCCGGCACAGAATAACAGAGTCGAACCAACGCCTGCCTTAAGGCCGTCACCTCCGGTTGTGGGGTGAGCAGGTCATGGCGAATGATGTCTTGATAAAGCCGTTTGACCTCTGCTTTAATGGTTTTTATTGTGGGTGGTTGGGTCATGATGTGGTATTTGTTACTTCCTCAATTTATCATATTTTTCCTCATGCACCACCGCACCGAGGGCTTTGAGAGAGGTATGTTGGGCTTCGGTGAGGCCAGTTACGCCTGTGATGTTCATACCTTCGTAGGGACGGGGTGGACGGAGGGTCTTATATATTGTATAGTCTGACATACGCCATAGCTTTATGCTTCCATCAGCACCACTGCTGGCTAAAAATTTACCATTAGGGCTAAAATCCATGGAAAGTACCTTACCATGATGTTCTTGCCAACTGTGCAAACAATTACCTGTACTAACCTGCCACAGTTTAATGATACCATCAGTCGAGCAACTGGCTAATAGTTCGCCATCAGGGCTAAAGGTTACCGCAAGTATTGGCTGATTATGACCAGATAGAGAAGTAAGAGAAGTATACTCATTCTTTTTATCAATCTCCCATAAGCGAACAATTTGGTCATCCCCACCACTGGCAAGCAGTTTAGTATTAGGATGCCAAGCAATCGTTGAAACCTCATTGTGATGTCCAGTTAGAGTACGCCAACATTCAAATTCATACGAAGCAGTAGTCTGCCGCCATAGTTTTATGGTGCTATCACGGCTACAGCTAGCTAAAATCTGTCCATCAGGGCTATAGGTAACTGCCAATACCCAACCTTGATGTCCCGATAGCTTTTGTATATATTCCTTTGTTTCTACATGCCATAAGTGGACTAAATAATCCTCACATGCCATAACCAATAAACTATCGTCAGGGCTAAATGTTATAACTCGAACCCATGTATTAGCTAGGCTTAAGGTAAAGAAACTATCTTTTGTTTCCATATTCCATAAACGTACAGTTTGATCTTCGCCAGCCGTGGCGACGATACGTTTATCATGGCTAATAACGATTGACCATATAAAGTTGGTATGGCCTGATAATGCCTCAAAATTTCCTGTCTCCGTATTCCATAAACGTATTAAAAAGTCATCACTGCCAGTTATTAAGGTTTGAGGATTAAAAAACCTGACTACTTTTACCTGATTACTATATCCTTCGATGGTTTGGATAATTTGGCCTGTCTTGGTATCCCATAAGCGAATCGTACAATCATCTCCTCCACTGGCTAAAAACTGTCCATCAGCGCTAAAAGAAATAGTCCTAACCCAAGTTCTGTGTCCTGACAATCGGTTAATCAATTTTCCGGTGTCAACATCCCATAAATAAACAAATGGCTCATGACCAACAGTTGCCATAATATTACCGTTAGGATGAAATGAAATATCTCGAATAGGGTGGATATGGCCGATGAATTTTTTAAGACATGCTCCTGTTTTTACATCCCACAAATATACAACCATGTCATCTCCAGCACTAGCTAAATGCTGATTATCTGGGCTAAAAGCCACCGTCCATACACGTGCTGGATGTCCCAAAACATGTAAACATTCACCCGTTGATATATTCCATAATCGAGCGGTACTATCATTACCACCGCTTGCTAAGTAGTTGTATTTTGAATTGAAGGCACAACTGCCCCACAATGAACCTGTATGACCCTTTAATACCTTAAAAGGGGTTTTTCCTGTTTTTGCATCCCATAATCGAACCCAACCATCTTCACTACTACTAGCAAATACAAGGCGATCTTCAAATTCAAATGGCATTGAACTATACATAGCTGTAAAAGATACAATTTTATTTAAACACGTATTATTTCTTATATCCCATACACAAGTAGTTGTACCATCATCACCACTACTAATAATGAAATTACCATCAGGGCTAAAATTAACTGACCATACCCATCCATCATGTATTTTATAACTGGTTTTTAACGTTAATCCCTCACGAGTAATACGCCACAAACAAATTACCCCTTCCATGTTTCCGGTAGCTAGTAGAGAACCATCGAGGCTAAAAGCCAATGAATAAATTCCTGTAGAATATTGTTTAAATTCGGTATCTAATAAATGAGTATGAGAGATATTGATTTTATGTAGTTTTGTGTCCTGTAAATATGCCTGTCTAATGGTCAAGTTGGAAAAATCATAGCCTGTCAAATCAATATCTAGATAAGTCAACAGGTTGAGGATGTTTCCGGCGGCATAGCCATGAGGTAAATCATGCTCAGTTCGCAGATGGCGTAGGGTTTGTTGCAATACGGTGATTAATCTATCTGCATCACCATAGTGTAGGCGAAGCAACTCAGCTATCGGTTGCAAAATCATGCGCCGTTGTTGTTCCCGCACATACACTTTAGCGGTGGCTTTTATGAGGGCATAATGGTTTAGGTGGGGTAAGTCAGTTTCTTTTATGTCCCGCGCCGTTTTTTCAACGAGCCGTTGGGTAACGTACTCTATCAATACATTGGGCATGGTAAAGCCCTTTCCCTCTTGGCGAACCAAAGAACGGCGTTTCAAGGCTTGTAGGGTATCAATTAATTTTCGTATCGGTACCGGACTAATCAGATTTTTAGCAATATGTTGGGAAGATACTGGTTCTCGTTCAATCGCTAGCCAATACATTATTCCCCGTCCCAACGGAGATGACCGGTCATCAAACTGTTTGGCTAAAATATCCTCCGTTGCCCCCGAAAAAACAGCCTTATCTAACAAGGCTTGGTTTATGTCTCCCTGATAGTAAGTGACAATCGTATCGGCGGCTATCACTAATATCAAGGGATTACCAGAAATGGTTTTGAGTAACTGTTGCCATGTTTCAGTTGACCCCTTCAAATCATGTGAACTAACAATCATTTGGGCCTCATCAATATCTAGCCCACGGACAGTTAAGGTTTTCATCCACGGCTTCTGCCCCAATCGGTCAAACTCTTTCGGCTGTTCGCGGCTAGTCAACAGTAAACAACTTTGATGTTTAATTTCTCCTATCTGCTTAATGAATTGTCCATAAGGTTCATATCCCTTGCGGTAATGCCCACCATCTTTAGCCCGTAAAATTGTCTCCACATTATCCACAATCAATAAACAGCGATGTTGTTGTAAACAGGTTATGAGACGGTCAAATCCTCGACTAACGTGTTCATCGGTCAGTATACCATTTTGCAGGTCGAAAATTTGCAAACAAATCTGTAAAAATTCAGTGAAAGGTGGGGCATTGAGGAGTGAAAACCATACGGCGTACTCAAACGCCCCTTTAATCACCTCCCCCAATTGGGCCGCTAACAGAGTTTTGCCTTGGCCTCCCATACCAAAAACACCGACCAAACGGCATTGCTCAGTCACTATCCAGTTGGTGAGTTGTTCCAATTCATCATCTTTCCCTTGGAATAGTTGAACATCGGGAACGCTAATCCAATATTCGTTTTTTAAGTTGTTGGAGGCTGTTTGATTTAGGTTGAGGGTTTGTTGATCAAATTCCTGACTTTCAGCATTAGATAGTTGGGAACCAAACTCGGCCTGATAAACCTTCTCAATCTCGGTTTTATCTACTTCTGTCAATTGTAGTTGAGGGCATTTGATGAAATGTTGAATGAATTCAGAACTAGGGATAGCTTTATCTCGCTCTAAGTTAGAGATGTGGCTATGGTCAACAACCAATAATTTAGCTAACTCTTTTTGGGTTAACTCTACGATATTACGATATTCTTTAAGCAGTTTTCCAGTTTTTCTCATTTGGCAAATATTTGGCAAATTTGAAGGGTTGATTTGGCAAATTTACTGTTCTATTCTGTAAATAGATCAACAATAACCATTTAGATATAGTAGTTTTCCCTTGACATAACATGAATATCATTGCCAAATCAAGGCACCCCAAACTTGTCAAGTAAAAAAAGTGTGGTATAGTTGTTTTCATTTTTCAACAAGGAGCCAATTATGATGAAGCAA
>JAUCGB010000203.1 GCA_030377895.1 Anaerolineales bacterium HSG24 | reverse complement strand
ATTTCGCCAATAACGGTATTTCTTTGCTATTTACAGTGATTATATACGGGTGAAAACCATCCGTTCCGTAGTTAAGTATCCGTTGTAGTGTTGATTCCGGCTAAACCAAAGAAAAAGTTAGCATCAGTAAAAAATCAAAAATCGGGATAAACAAGTTGCGCGTTTCGCCTTCGACAAGCTCAGGCGGCGTGACGTAGCCTGAGCGTTCGACTGAGCTCACGCCGAAGTCTTGTCGAAGGCGAACTATCAGCATGCACATGTTAATTAATGCTCATTCCTACACCTGTTTTCATCCTTCCTGCTACGAAGATACCTCTCGAGCGGCCATCGCGGCCCCGATAATCCCGGCCTCATTTAACATCTGAGCCGGAACAACCTCGGCTTGAGTTTTAAGGTAGGGGAAATATTTCTCATGTCGCTTGCTAACCCCGCCTCCAATAATAAACAGGTCAGGCGAGAAGAGAACCTCCATGTGACCTAAAAATTCATTGACTCGCTTCCCCCATTTTTTCCAGCTTAAACCTTCTTCTTTCCGAATCCGCGCGGAAGCTCGATGTTCTGCATCCTTATTGCGAATTTGCATGTGACCAAATTCAGTGTTGGGGACGAGTACGCCATCAACAAAAACTGCCGAGCCGATGCCCGTGCCGAAGGTCAACATAATCACTAAGCCAGATTGACCTTTGCCCACGCCAAAGGTCATCTCAGCGATGCCCGCCGCGTCCGCATCATTAAGCAATACCACCGGGCAGTTGGTCGTTTGGCTCAACAGTGTGGCCCCATCTGTGCCAATCCAAGCGTCGTCAACATTGGCCGCGCTAAGTGTTACCCCCCGTTTAACCACCGCCGGAAACGTACAGCCGATTGGCCCTTGCCACGAAAAATGCCGAGCTATTTCGTCCACTGTCTCAGCCACGGATTGAGGCAAAGACGGTTGCGGAGTCGGGATGCGATGTCGCTCAACGGTTAATGTCCCTTGGGTCACATCAACCAACGCCCCTTTAATACCTGATCCGCCAATATCAACACCTAAAATATTCATAATTTTACACTCCTTTGTTTATTGGTTTGAATATAAATAAAAATCAAAAGTTTGTCGAGAAACGACTTAGTACCCGACAGTCTGAACTAATTAAC
>JAUCGB010000202.1 GCA_030377895.1 Anaerolineales bacterium HSG24 | reverse complement strand
TGTGGCCATAACTGACGATGATAAAATTGTTGAGTCAGGCTATAAGGCTCAATCTATGTTAGGACGAGTGCCAGAGTCAATTGAAGTGATACATCCCCTGCGAGATGGGGTCATCGCAAATTATCGGTTTACAGAACAGATACTCATAAAATTTATCGATCGTTTAGTCGGTAATATACGATTATTCTCGCCAGAGGTCATGATTAGTACGCCAGTAGGTATTACGAGCGTTGAGCGTCGGGCCGTGGAAGATGCCGCCCGCAAAGCGGCACGAAAGCAGGCCTATACCATTCCTGAACCGTTGGCCGCGGCAATTGGAGCCGGTCTTCCTGTTGATACCCCCACTGGAAACATGGTCATTGACATTGGTGGTGGCACCAGTGAAGCGGCAATAATTTCAATGAATGGCATTGTTACTTGGAAATCGGCACGAGTGGCCGGAATGAAATTAAACGATGCGATTACTAATTCTATACGACGTAACAACAATCTGATTATTGGTGAACAAACGGCTGAAGAAATCAAGATAACAATTGGTAGCGCGACCCAACTTGAAAAATTATTAGTCATGGAAGTAAAAGGAAGGGATCAAGTTACTGGTTTACCAAAAACCATCAAAGTTACCTCAGATGATATTACAGAAGCCTTAAATGAACGATTATTAGAGATTAGCATGGTTGCAAAAAACGTTTTAGAGATGACCCCGCCGGAGTTAGCATCCGATATTATCGACCGAGGTGTAATCATTACCGGAGGAAGTGCCCAACTACGAAATATTGACATGCTACTGACACAACAAACAGGTGTTCCTTGTTATGTTGCTGATAATCCTACGGCATGTGTTGCCTTAGGAGCAGGACGCGGCTTAGATATGCGAAAAGCCTTAGATAGAGCTTCAACAACCGCTTTTGTTTGAATTTATATTTTTGATTGCTTTAACACAAAAAAGCCCCTAAATTTAGGGGCTTTTTTGTGTTAAGTTAAATAATACGATAGATATTGTAGGCGAGCAATTGGATCAATGTATTCTACCCGAACATCATCACCCACAAATAGTTTAACGGGTGCGTAGCTTAGAATTGCTTTGACCCCAGCCTCAACAAGTTTTTCGGCCACCTCTTGAGCTGCAAATCCCGGCACGGTAATAATTGCAAGCTTTATATTTTGGCTTGATACTATTTTAGCCAATTCCTTAATAT
>JAUCGB010000201.1 GCA_030377895.1 Anaerolineales bacterium HSG24 | reverse complement strand
GTTGAGGTAGTTCGTCTAAACTGGTGCGGCGCAGAAATCGCCCAAGCCGAGTTATGCGGGGATCGTTCTCTGATTTGTGGAGGATACTGCCACTCGGTAGTTCTCTAATGCTTTGATGTTGGGGATGGTGCATGGTTCGGAATTTGTACATCTTAAACAGTAACCCTTGCTCACCAACCCGTTGTTGAATAAAAACCGCTGGCCCAGATGAATCAAGTTTAATAAGTACAGTGATAATAGCCATGAGAGGGATAGCGAGCAGTAAAGTCAAGCTGGTTACGATAACATCAAAACTACGTTTAACAAACCGCTGTAACGGATCAAGGGCAGGCTCTTGTAGGGTTATCAAGGGCATGCCGCCAAAATCCTCAACAATGGAACGTAAAAAGACAAGGTCTAGCACATCGGGTACAATACGCATGTTCACCTTGGCATGTTCTAGTTCTGCTACCATATTGGCTAACTTATGATGGGCATGGCGAGGGAGGGCAAAAATCACCTCATTAATTCGTTGTGTCTTAATAACCTTTAACGTTTGGTCAAGATTACCAAAATGAGGGTAATCATATAATGAAGCCTCTGGATTATCATCAACAAAACCGCTCAATACCAGCCCCGTCCAACTGTTTTGAGCCACCATCTCAGTAGCGTGTTGTCCTACCTGCCCCGCGCCAATAATCAACACCCGACGCGTCCCATATCGTCGATTGCCAAATAGTTGCAAAAACGCTCTTACCGCAACCCGACCAATCAACAATAGACCCATACTAATCGCGGTAAAGGTTAAGATTTGTAGGCGAGATATATCCCGAAAGGAGAAATAAAGCACTCCAGCAAAGGCTAATACAGTTAAAGTATGTGCCGAAATTAGACGCTGGAGTTCATCAAATACCCGTAGATTTTTTTGAAGATTGTAAACATCTTGCGAGGAAAAGCTAACAAACCAAACTCCCAAGGCCAACAAATAGACTGACCAAGCTAAGGAAACACTTGATACAGGTAGGGGTTTACCAAACTCTAGCTGAGGGCGTAGCCAACTAGCAATCATCAACGCGATAATTATTGTTGATAAATCGGTTGTAATTAGGATTAAACGGATTCCTACTCGCCGAAACATATCGTATTAGATACCCTTTATATAAAATAACTTCATAACTTCATTTACTACCCGACAAAGTGGCTTAGGGAAGACTAAAACAGGAACACAGAGTTTCACAGAGA
>JAUCGB010000200.1 GCA_030377895.1 Anaerolineales bacterium HSG24 | reverse complement strand
AGCAGGTGGATCCGGTACTCGTTTATGGCCGCTTAGTCGGCGGTCGTCCCCCAAACAACTACTACCCATTACCGACGGCGAGACCCTCGTTCAAAAAACGGTCAAACGAGTGTTGCCGATTACCTCGATTGAGAATATATTTTTTGCCACAAACCTCGCTTATGGGGAGATAATCAAAGAGCAAGTAGCTGAGTTGCTCCCTCGAAGTATTATCGCCGAGCCGAGCGGCAAAAACACCGCTCCCTGTATCGGCTTGGCGGCCATGCTGATGAATCAACTCGACCCCGATGCGGTTATGGTGTCGTTACATTCTGACCATTTTATCGCTGATGAGGAAGGCTTTCGGCAGTCGATTTTGGCCGCAGCAGAGGTGGCTAGACAGGGCTATCTGGTCACATTGGGAATTACCCCTAACAAACCGGAAACGGGTTACGGGTATATTCAGCGAGGCGAATCGATAGGCGCGTATAACAACCATAACGCCTATCAGGTCTCTAAGTTTTTGGAGAAGCCGAATTTAGAAACGGCTCAAAAGTTTGTGGCTAGTGGTGACTATTATTGGAATAGTGGCATGTTTATCTGGCAAATATCAACTTTGTTAGAGGCATTTAAGGAACACATGCCCACCTTTTACACTCAACTTGAGCAAATGAATGAGGCGGTAAAAGCAAACCAACCTATTGACCCGATTTGGGAGCAAATTGAACCAAAAAGTATTGATGTGGGTATTTTGGAGAAAGTTTCCAAAGTGGCAGTCATTCCGGTTGATTTTGGCTGGAATGATGTCGGTAGTTGGACCTCCATTCATGAAATCAACGAGAAAAATGAGCAGGATAATGTAGTCTTAAATGCTGAACATTTTAACCTTGATAGCCAAGGGCTTCTGATCCAAGGAAATAATCGATTAATCGCCACTATCGGTTTAGAGGATGTGGTGATTGTCGATACTGATGACGGGTTGTTGATTTGTAAAAAAGACCACTCCCAAGATACGAAAAAAGTAGTTGAGTGGTTGAAGGCAAATAACCGCCAAGAGTTATTGTAGCCTTTATGGTAGTCCTGCATAGGTAGTGGTCAGCTACCCGCAAGTTTAGAACTTGCGGGTAGCTAACGAATCCGTATCACTACTTCTGCACCACTACCGCCTTTATTATTATCAAAAATTATCAAAATTGACTAATAAACAGGATATTATAACTTAAGCAGACAACACACAGACCGAGTTT
>JAUCGB010000073.1 GCA_030377895.1 Anaerolineales bacterium HSG24 | reverse complement strand
TGAGCGGATACTTGACCGAGTAAACTTGCCGGGACGACCCGCTCAAAAACGTTCTTGTCCTCAACCGAAAGCTTTCTTGACACAGCCCGCTACTTGAGCCTTTGGCCCAAACGAAGACCATAGCCGGCGCGCCTAACAAGAAAATGTTACAATGGGTTTTGTTGCCCAACAAAATGATTTATGTATGGCTAAAAAAGTTACATGGGTACGCATGTAGCCCGCCAAATACCCGTTGCGATTACAACGCTTCAGACAATTTCGCCAACTTCTGCTCGGTTTCGCGCCAAGTGATTTTTGATAAGCCTAACTTGCGTCGCAAACGGTCATGCTCCATGCCGTCTCGATAGTCACGCAAAGCCGATGTCCAACGAATCATCTCAAACGAGGCTTGTTGCGGTAAATTCGCTACACTCGACACATCGGTCAGCACATACTCCAAGTTACGAGGCGTACATTCAAACAATTTTTCCTGTGGCTGATAATGGTTAATATATTGGTCAAGCACGGGAAGCAAATCTACCGAAAAGCTAAGTCGCCGCTCTTTGTGTTGCATGCGAGGGTTGCTGTACCGAATCAAAATTGTCGGCAAATCACCGGAACGGTCTATATCATCAAGTTGGATGTTGACACATTCAGCCTTTTTAATACCTGTTTGCAAGAGTAAATGGGTCAAAAAATAAGGGCGAGGGTCGGTTTTGTCCCCTTTTAAGGACTTTTCCGCCGCATCAAGCAGTTTCTCGACCTTGTCATCGGTCAAATAGGTGGGCAGAGGCGCTCTGACCTTCACTTGAAGCACCGCCTCCGCCGGATTGTGGGGTAACACCTTAGACTCTTTGAGCCAACCAAAGAAACTCTTAAGCGTCGTAATCCGGCGGGCATACGATTTCGGGCTACATGGCACACCCCGATAATGGAGTAGCCATGTCAAAAAATCGTTCAAATCTTTGGTCTTGAACACCCCAACCGCCATGTTATTACCAAAATATTTCTGCAATAGACGCAAATCTCCGGCAAACGCTTTGATTGTATGTTTAGAAAAGCCCTGCCGCACCATGTAATCATGATAGGCTGAGGCGACCATAGCTAAAGATGAGCCGCTGTTGATGGCTCGAATTTGGGTTATGGGTGGGCCATATTCGCCCGGCGCACCCCGTTTGGGAAACAACTCTGGTTGTTTTTCAGTCATAATTGATACCTTCTCGTGAAACGTGATGCGTGATGCGTGAAACATGAGGTTTCAAGGGCGCATCGGGTGTCACGCTGGATAGAAATTTGGTAGTGGTGCAAAGGTAGTGATAGGAGTGCAAAGCTTGCTTTGCAGGCAAGGCAAGCCTTGCACTCCGGATTCTGTCATCACTACTTGTGCAGGATTACCAGAAATTTCGGATAGTTGAACGTTTCTGCATGCTTATTGTATGAATCAACAGGTCAGATGTCAACCTCTACACGAAAACAAAAAATGAATCAAGGTAACGCAATGATAAAATCATTGCCGACCTAAAATCGTAAATCTAAAGATGGAGTAACTTATGTCTAAACTATGGGGCGGACGTTTTACAGGTGTCACCGACACTCTGATGAGTCAGTTTCAAGATAGTATCTATTTTGATGTGCGGCTATGGCAGGCCGACATTACGGGCAGTATCGCCTATGCCAAAGCCTTGGCGCGGGCCGGAGTCATCTCCGACGAAGAGAGCAAAACCCTGCAACAAGGATTAGCACAGGTGCAGGCTGAGTTTGCTGAGAAGCGGTTTGAACTCAAGACTGGTGATGAGGATATTCACACCGCCGTCGAGCGACGTTTGACCGAAATTGTGGGCGAGGTGGGCGGCAAACTCCACACTGGACGGTCGCGCAATGACCAAATCGCTACTGACCTGCGGCTGTGGCTCAAGGCCGAGATTGAACAGTTGCGAAGGCATCTCGTCGGGGCACAGTGGGCCATCATCAGCAAAGCGGAGGAATATGTTGATGTAATTCTGCCCGGTTATACCCACTTGCAACAAGCGCAACCTGTGCGATTTTCCCATTGGTTATTGAGCTTTGGTTGGATGTTGGAGCGAGACAAAGCACGGCTTGACGACCTAACTCGACGGGTAGATGTTATGCCCTTGGGCAGTGGCGCTATGGCGGGCAATCCGATGGGGATTGACCGGCTGTTTTTGGCCGATGAGTTGGGATTCGCCACCATCTCGGCCAACAGCATGGACGGGGTCAGCGACCGCGACTATCTGATTGAGTTTTTAAGTTGGGCCAGTATCTTGCAAGTCCACTTGAGCCGTTTGGCAGAGGATTTGATTATCTACAGTAGCCAAGAATTCAATTTTGTAGAATTGGCCGATGCCTACTCCACCGGCTCTAGTATTATGCCACAAAAGAAGAACCCCGATTCGATGGAGTTGATTCGGGGCAAAACAGGTCGAGTGATTGGCTCGTTAGTCGGTCTATTGACCACTCTCAAAGGGCTACCCTCAACCTATAACAAAGATTTGCAAGAGGATAAAGAATCGGTCTTTGACACGGTGGATACCCTGACCATGACCCTGCAAATCAGCCGCGCCGTGATCCAAACTCTAACCGTCAATGATGGAATAATCTACGATAAAATGGATAGCACCATGCTGGCGACCGAGTTAGCAAACTATCTATCCGCCAAAGGCATGCCCTTCCGCGAAGCGCATCATATAGTTGGTCAAGTGGTACAAAAGGCGATTGATTTGGATCAGCCGCTGAACTTGATTCCAGTAGCGGTTTATCAGCAATTCAGCGACCTGTTTGAGCATGACATGTATAAGGTGCTGACCTTCCATCGAGCCGCTGACCGTCATACTAGCTCAGGCGGAACCGGCAAACAAGTGGTGCGGGATCAACTTGATGCGCTCAAATTGTTGACTGAGTTTGATGAGGAATGATATCGGACACGGATTTTTTTGTTAATCCGTGTCCTTAAAATCTCACAAAATTCCCCCGCTTAAGAGTTCGTAGTAGGCACTTTAGTGCCATTTGAAGGCGATGAATCGACTACAAACGTTAAGTTGACACTTTGGAAATATCAAATACGACCGAGTAGGCTCTCTTTAATCGTCAAAGTGGCACCGACCAATATGGGTCATAAACTCGGCTCGTGTTTTGGGATCGGTTTTGAAATTACCGGAGACCGCGCTAGTAATCATTTTTGCATTGGCCTTTTTGACTCCTCGCATCATACTACACATATGGGTTCCCTCAATCACTACGGCTACCCCATAAGGATTTAGTAACTCCTCCATGAAGTTCACAATCTGTTGGGTCAGACGCTCTTGTACCTGCAAACGACGGGCAAACATCTCCACAATACGGGGTATTTTGCTCAAACCCAATACCCTACCCTGTGGAATATAGGCCACATGCGTCCGGCCAAAAAATGGAAGCATGTGATGCTCACACAGTGAATAGAAGTCGATATCCTTCACAATTACCATTTCGCTATAATCAACATCAAACAGAGCATCGTTAATCAATTTTACCGGGTCTGCATGATAGCCCGCGGTTAGCTCATCATACATCCGCGCCACCCGATTCGGAGTACGTTTTAAGCCCTCTCGGTCGGGATTTTCGCCAATATTAATTAAAATCTGTTTAACCGCCTGCTCAATCTCTTGTTTAATCCGAAAATCTTGATTAGTTGAGGCATCTCCGTTGAGTGATACCTCAGAAATTGCCTTATACATTATATTTATCTCCTTGAATAATATCCGCATGGTCAAAAACCAGCGGAACGATTTGTTGTAATCGTGTCGATACATCTTTCCGCAAAACCATGCCCGTTTGCTCACGGTCAAAACGGTGGGCAATCTCACGTAATGATTGTCTAATTTGGGGATGCTGATAATCGGGTGCTATCTCGGCCAGTGGAATGGCCACAAATGCCCGCTCCAGAATCTCTGCATCCGGTATTTGACGTGTCCCAATCGTTAAAATCTGTCGATTAAACAACATAATATCAATATCAATAGTACGGGGTGCATGTTTATCTTGATGACGCACTCGCCCCAACGCATACTCAATATCGGCCAATAACTGGTATTTCAGAACCGCCGCGGAAAGAGGAGTCTGAATCAACACCACCGCATTTAAAAAATTGGGTTGTGATGAGGCCAGACCCACTGGCGCGGTCTCCCATACCGATGAGACAGCTAGCAGATGACACCTCCGCGCTAACCATTCTACCGCAGCCACTATATTGGTCTCGGGGGCAATATTTGAGCCTAATGACAAATAAGCTCGATTAGCCATTCCCTTGACTCCGGTCAACCGTAACCCCCACCGACCGAGCAAAGCGTAACGCGGTCGGTTTTTCCACAGTCACCACCGCCCGCGCCACCCGCTTGTCAGCCAAACACAGCTCAACGATTTCCAAGGCCATCTTTTCGACCAAAAACAGGGCCGAATTTTCTGCAAAGTCGATAATTTCTTTAGTTAATGTCCGATAATTAACCACATCTTTTATGTCATCAGACACAGCCGCGCTGTGGTCGGTGTGGAGAGTGATATTAATCAAAACATCCTGTTTATTAACCCGTTCATCCGGGTTGATCCCAAGAATTGTCCTGACTAACAAATCTTTAATGTGAACCTGATCCATTGCCATCTCGATTCCTAAATTTCCGTTCCTTAGCCACTCCTTGATAAAAACGATAGTGGTGCAGAAGTAGTAATCCGGAGTGCAAAGCTTGCTTTGCATGCAAGGCAAGCCTTGCACTCCGGAATTTCCTTCACTACTTGTGCAGGACTACCATAAAACAAATCAGGAAGTTTAACCAGATAATAGTGTCAAATTAAGAAGTTTATCGTTTTTCATCAAGTTTAATGAGACGCGAAATTCGGCACTGATCCAATTCAACGACCAGTGCCGAATTTCTGCTACAATAATGGAATAATTAATTCTTCGAGCTGCTGTGGTGTGATTATCCCACTTTGCGTATGGCGAATGATGCCATCGCGGTCTAAAATAAAAGTAGTTGGCAAACTGCGTACAGTGTAATGCCTCATCAGAACACCATCAGAATCCAGCAACACTGGAAATTTGAACTCCCTAGCTTGGATGAAATCATCCACCGTATTTATATTTTCTTTGGCATTTATTGCCAATACTACGAAACCTTTATCCTGATGCGCCTCGTAAAAGGTATTGATGTCAGGTAGCTCGGCAGTACAGGGAGGACACCATGTGGCCCAGAAATTGACCAACACCACCTGACCATCGTAGTCACTCAGGCGAATTTCGTCACCATTGATGGTTGTAAGGGCAAAATCTTCCATCGCATTATCTCTCTGCAAGGCGTATTGATCCGGCGTGGGCTGGGGCATTGAAGATTGTTGCCCGACCCAAACCAGCAGAACGCCACTCATAATTAGCATGAGAGATGCCAGAATAAGATTGATATAAAGCCAAGTTTTGGACTTTTGTTCTATCGGGTGAGTTTCTACTCGTTTCTCTTTTATTGTTCTATCTCCTTAATGTTTATGCACCAGCGAGGGAACATGTTGTAGCGTGTTGTTCAGATACGCGGCCAAAGCGACATTGATGCTACGCTCTGACGTGAGGATAAAGTTCAGTTCCATATTTGTGATGGCGCGGAAACCAGCTTCTCCGATGCCGCCAGAGATGACGGTTTGGCACTCTTTGAGTGGCGCGAAAACACCTTTGGGCGGGCCATGATGCTCGCCGTGATGGTGATGTCCGCCGCTGTGATTGGGTTTGGGAAGTTGCTCTCGACCTGTTTCTGCACCGTTTTCGTCAACAGTAACAAACAAGTAATATTGCGCTTGCCCAAAAGAGGGATTGATGCTCAGGCCGTCATCGGTAGGGAATACAATTCTCATAATTTATCTCCATTTTTTATAATGATTTAGTTTTTATCAGCCGTTTAAGGATGATTTACCATCATTATGGTTATCGATTAGCAATTGTCAACTTTGGGCTATCACCTTAAATCGTAAGGCATTAAGTTGTTAGCCATCCTGTTTGTTATATTAATAATTTTCTTGTATAATGAACATTTGTGCTAGTTAAAATGATACATATCTTCGAGAAGCTATAATTATGCCAACGATTGAACAATTAGAGGAAAAATTAGGTTATAATAAATCTTCTCATTACTATTCTACTGAAACATTTCCTCCTCATTTTGAAACCGCCCACCTATTTCGCACCGCCAAAAAAATTGGGGTGAGAGGTATTTATACCTTTCAAACTAGCCCTGCCTCGCAAAAAAATCTCCTTCCACCACGTCCAGC
This sequence comes from Anaerolineales bacterium HSG24, assembly GCA_030377895.1. Classification (GTDB taxonomy): domain Bacteria; phylum Chloroflexota; class Anaerolineae; order 4572-78; family J111; genus JAUCGB01. Next base: position 14,817 of record JAUCGB010000073.1, on the reverse strand, counting down.
CGTTTATGTGGCTGAGGCGAAAGATGAAGACCATGCGCGACAAATTCATCGTGGGTTATGGAATCTGAATTATGCCCCGTTTCTTATCATCGCTCTACCAAATCAAATCAAAATCTATACTGGCTTTGACTATGCCGTCCAAAATACCAAAAACGACAAGTCAGATGAAGTAGGCTTGTTACATCCTCTTAAAAAGATTGATGATGTTGTATTGACTAAATTTAATCACGAGTCGATAGATGCCGGTTATATTTGGCATGATTATGCCGAAGACATTAACCCAAAAAATCGGGTCGATGAACGACTATTAGCCAATCTTGATGAATTAGGCAAAGTTCTGATTAAACATGGGTTATCGAACATAGTAGCTCATGCTTTGATAGGAAAATATGTTTATCTGAGATATTTGCGAGATTGTAATGTTCTTGATGATGAGTGGTTAGCAGAACAAGGCTTCCATGAAGATGAAATATTTAGCCATCATGCCACTGTATCCGCTCTAAAAAAACTAATAATCGCTTTAGATGCAAAAATCAACGGTACGGTTTTTCCTATAGATTTTGATGATAATTCGCTTGAAGATAAACATGTTGCTTGGGTCGCGATTATATTCAGTGGCGGCAAATTTATAAACAAAGTGTCTAATTTGTCTGATGAGATAGTTCAACTCCATCTGCAATTTCAGGCTTACGACTTTCGTTATATTCCAGTCGAGACACTTTCCTCTATCTATGAGCAGTTTATTCAAACAGACCGCAAAAAAATCGGAGCGATATATACCCCCGAAGTTTTAGCTGACTATTTATTAGCCGAAATAGAATCGGTCAAATCGTTGGAAAAGGGCATGACTATACTTGACCCAGCATGTGGGTCAGGAATTTTTCTGGTGTTAGCCTATCGTAGATTAATTGAAAAAGAGTTAGCTGCTCAAAACAGAAGCAAATTATCTCCAGCTTATTTGGCTGAAATTTTAGAAGCCAGTATCTATGGTGTTGAGAGAGAACGAGATGCCTGTTATATCACTGAATTCAGCCTAATTTTGACTTTATTACACTATGCTGAACCTTCTGCCCTAAAAAACTTAAATTTCAAATTACCGAAGTTGTACGGTGAACAGATTTTTGAATCCGACTTTTTTGACATGAAAAGTGAGTTTTGGAAGTTGAGGGTGAACTTTGATTGGGTGGTCGGGAATCCGCCTTGGATTAGTGCAAAAGGAAAACGAGAAAAGCATGCTCGTGATTGGATAAAAAACAATCAAGAAAATTACCCAGTAGGAGATAATAGTGTTGCCGAAGCCTTTAGTTGGCTAGTAACTGAATTACTAAAAGAAAATGAAGGTATAGTAGGGCTAGTGATGCCTGCGAATAGCTTATTCAAAATACGAGAACCGACGAAGAAATATAGGCAACATTTCTTTCGGGATCATATTGTTTGGCGTATTACTAACTTCGCCAATTTAAGAGCTATTTTGTTTGATGGACGCACGGGATATCCAGCCGCGACATTTATTTATCAAAAATATCATGATAACAACCTAAAACCGGACATTTTTCATTATGGGCCTTTTATAGTAAATCAGGTATCGTCTGTTAGAAAAAAACCTTGGGTCATCACTGTCTATGAAAATGAGATAAAAGAATTGTCACCCTATAAAGCCGAGAATGGAGATACAGTTTTTTGGAAAGTTGCTTTATGGGGTAGCTATTTGGATGAACAAACTCTTAGACGTATAGAGCGTTTATTCCCCACAACATTACGAGACCTATGTAAAAAACAAAATTGGGTATTTCATCGAGATATTGAATTACGAAATTGGGAGGAGGAGAAAGATAAGCTCATCAAAAAAGGATTTTCTTCCGAAAAAGCAGAACAGAAATTACAAGCGGACTTAAAGCATGTACCCGAATTACAAGATAAAATGATATTTCAATCAAAATTTATAAGGCCGTCTTTGGCCCGTTTTTCTATTTCTCAAGGTATTCTTAAAACGATCTCTATTGAATGGTGTTATATTCGTAAACGTGGCGGTGAATCTGGTTTGAAGGTCATGCCAAGGCCACATCTTATCTTATCTCCGATATGGATGAGTTACGTCATATACAGCAACGATGATTTCTTAATGGCTCCAAAACATATAGGTATTGCGGGGCCTCTAAAAGACACTGCTTATCTAAAGGCAATCTCTGTTTATTTGAATTCAAGTTTAGTTGCATACCATTTGTTTTTTCATGCTCATGAATGGGGAGTATTCCGACAGGCTAATTGGGTATCCTCGACAGAAGTTAGCGGGATTCGGGTTCCACGTCTATCAAATGAACAAATAGAGGTATTGTCCAGATTACAAGAAAATATTGTTAAGACAGAACGACAAGAAATTTTGAATTATATCTCTGGTTTACCGAAGCAATTATCTTTTGAAGATGACGATAAAATTATTGATTTTAGGGTTCAGAAACACCTTTCTCCAAAAGGAAAAGAACAAGCCCAATTTGTTGCAATCACAAAATATAACCAAATGGTTAAAGTCACAAAAAACGAAAGTAAATCATTAAAACAATTTGTTACCACCGATTTACGTCCAAAATTACAGAGATTAATGGATGATACAATTAACAGATTATTTGATATTCCTGATGATGTTCGTTTAGCAGTCGATGATTTTATCAAATATCGTGTCCCGTTAGATAGAGCGACTATTCCACAAGCAGTCATCCAGCATCCCACTCGCCAAGAACTTCTTGCCTACGCCACCAAGATGCGTGATCAGTTGGACGGTTTCATCAGGGGAAAGGCTTATCACCGAGTCTCGATCACTACCACACCCAAAATAATCGTTTGTACCATTGAAATAACTCAAGAAGGTGACACTATTCCTATTACCGAAGATGATATCAATAAAGCAAACTCAATCATGTCTGAACTTCTGACTGGCATGAGTGAGGCTTTACGCCAACAAGTTAGCCAGTGGGTTTATGTTCAGCGTGGCTTAAGGTTGTTTGACGGGCCGCGCATTTATCTTTGTAAAACACCTCGCATTATTGAATGGACACGTACCCAAGCGATACTTGATGCGGGTGACATCATTGGACAACTCATCAAAGGTGATTGGGATGATGAGTAAAATTACACCTAGTAAAACTTATTTTGGACAATTTGATGGACAGTTTATTGAAGATGTACATCAGCTTTTAGCTTGGGGATATCAAGATGCTAAGACAAGAATACATGTGCCATTAAATAACAAAGACAAGCAAGAAACTGCCATTACAGGTTTCATTGCGGAAGCAATTGAAGATCGAATAGATAACTTGAATCGCCCTGATTGGTGTATATTCTACTCGGTTTCTGACGATCCTCCGGCAAGGCATGCTACAAAATCAGGTCGTTCTCGACCGCGTTCTGATTTAACTCTTAAATCAAATATACTTGGTGGCCCTAAATTTATATTTGAGGCCAAACGCCTAAAAAAAGGTAGCTATTCTGTAGGTGGTTACACAGGTGCAGAGGGCATGGAATGTTTCGTCAGCGGAAAGTATGCCTCCCGTTACGATGAAGCAGGCATGCTTGGCTACATTCAAAGTGACTCGTTAGAATATTGGCAACAAACAGTCAAGAAGAAAATCGCAACAACAGCCAATGAACTAAGCCTCATCCCTCCCCAACAAAATATCCACATCATTGATGCCTTTCCATTAGAATGGGTGAGTCACCATCAGAGAGAAGACGTAGGTCGTGACATCGCCATTTATCACATTTTGCTCGACTGCCGTTCTCAAAATTCCCCCGCATCGCAATAATCCTTCGATGTATACGCTTCCTTCTTTTATCCGCCATCATGGCTCAATCATCCTCATCCTGCTGATCGCCTTCGCCCTGCGCGTCATCGCCCTAGCCGATATTCCCCCCGGCCTGTCCCATGATGAAGCCGCTAACGGTATCGCCGCCTTAGAGGTGCTACAGCAGGGCAAACGTCCCATATTTTTCGAGATTAACAAAGGCATCGAACCCCTCATCATTTACCTCGAAGCGTTGGCATTTTACGCCTTTGGCATCGGCCCGTTTCAACTACGCTTGGTCAATCTGTTTTGTGGCATGCTGACCGTGGCTCTGACCTATCCATTGACCCACCGACTCTTTAATCGGCGAGTGGCGACTATGAGCATGGTCGGAGTGGCGGTCTCATTTTGGGCCATATTCGTTAGCCGCTTGACCTTACGTGCCGTCCTCTTGCCGCCCCTATTACTACTAACCCTCTATTGGCTGTGGTTGGCCTTAACCACATCCCATCGGCGCGCCCTGCTCTACTGGGTGCTGAGTGGTCTGGCCGCCGGAGTGAGCATGTACACCTACCTCGCCAGTCGCTTCATTCCTCTGATTGTTTTGACGATGTTCGTGGTGCAACAAATTCTTAGTTGTCGCACGATGCCCAGAAAAGAGGCATGGTTGGGCCTCCTACTTCATCTTACTATATGGGGTATCATCTTCACCCCGTTGGCGACCTATTATTGGCAAAACCAAGAGAGTTTCAGCCATAGGGCTAATCAAGTGACGACCATCCCCCATGCCCTCAACGGTGAATTCGGCCCTATGCTCAAAAATAGTCTCCGCACCTTGGGCATGCTGACCTTCGAGGGGGACGAAACAGACCGCTACAACCTTAACCGTCGCCCGGTATTTGATTGGTTAAACGGGCTATTCTTTTATTTGGGGTTGGTGGTGTTGATTCGGCGAGTCAGCGAGTCAGCGAGTCAGCGAGTCAACGAGTCAGCGATTCAGCGAGATGGACTGCGGGCGTTGTTGCTGTTGAGTTGGCTATTTTTTATGCTAATGCCTGATTTTATCACCGATGATAGCCCCCATTTTTTGCGAACGATTGGGACATTGCCGGTTATCTACATGGTATGGGCGGTGGGGATAGGGCGATTTGGCGAATGGGCGAATATGCGAATGGGCGAATATGCGAATGGGCGAGCCAGCGATTCAGCGAAACTCAAATCTTCCGCTCGTTATGCTCAACAATTGGTGGCTTTGCTTCCGTTATTTTTGCTGATTTTGATGTTCATTCATACCAGTTACGACTATTTTTATCGGTGGGCTAATGCACCTGAAGCTCGTTACATCTATGGAGCCGACATCGCTGGAATCGCTCGTTTTGTCAAACAGAACCCGAGTGATACATTGACGGTAATTTCGGCAGAGTATTATCAAGATTTAGACCCATTCCGATACCAAATTGAGTGGCATGGCTCGCCACCGTTTACCCTGTGGTTCGACGGTCAGCAGAGTATCGCCTTCTCCCCACCTGAACTTAATGTGTCGCCTCGCTATTTTTTCAGTGCTTCCGCCCCACCCGCGAAGGCATGGCTTCCCTTTTTAGAGGACATTCCTGACCAATCCGGCTCAGATTTTACTCTGTATCGGCCCGATATGACCGCGCTACAGAATCAACTGAGGCAACAAACGCCGTTGGGAGTGACGATTAATAATGAAGTGACTCTGTTGGGGTATCAGGTGTTGGGCGAGGTCATGAGCGGTGGCAAGTTTCAAGTTTTGCTCAGTTGGCAAGCCATATCGGGCCTGCCGCCGGGAACAGATTACAGCTTTTTGGTGCGGATGTGGGATTCGCAAGGGCACCTGTGGAGCGAAGCCGACGGGCTAGGCTACGCTCCCGACAATTGGCAACCCGGTGTGCAAGGCTTACAACTGTTGACCTTGCGCCTCCCCCTCGATTTACCTCCACAACCATACTACCTAACGGCAGAGCTACTCAATCGGCAAACGGGTCAACCGTTGCCCAGTTCAACTGGCGAGCGTTCCGTCAGCTTAGGCGGATTGTTAGGCCAGTTACATGAACGAGCCAAGTCGATTGAGCCGGAAGGGTTGCCCCATGCCCGCCTTGCTGTCACCGGAGAATCGTTAGCCTTACGCGGATATCAAATCGCCAACCGTACTGTCAGCGCCAACGAGCGGTTGAGTCTGACTCTGCATTGGCAGGTGGTGGAACAACCGACGAGCGATAATCAACTGGAGTTTTATCTGCTTGATGATACAGGCTACGTGGTTTACACATGGCCCTTTGTCGAGCCGATTAACGGGGCGTGGCCCACCAATCAATGGCCAACAGATTACTGGGTGCAAAATCGCATCAGCCTACCAATTATAGCAGATATTCCAATCGGTCAGTTCCAACTGCATGGGTGTTGGTCAGGTGGGATACAGGCAAATTTTGCCATCGGATCGGTGGTGATTGAACAATAAGGAATCCACGATTGGCAAGCAGTTACTCTGTCGGTTGCACCTGATTCATATCTAAAGCAATCAAAATCTGTTCTTGTTTGGCCCACATGTCAGCCTTATTGGTCGGAGTATCATGATCAAAGCCCAGCAGATGTAACGTGCCGTGAACTGTCAAAAGGAGTAATTCGTCTAACGTGGCGTGACCTGATTTCTGAGCCTGCTCTGCCGCGACCGGATAGGCGATAATGATGTCACCAAGATAGCCATCGTCATCATCGGGGGTGACAAACATGTCATCGGAGTCATTGGCAAACGACAACACATCTGTCACCGCAGAAATACCCCGATAATCATGATTCAATTGTTGTACTGTATCGTTATCAGTGACTACAATCGTTAAAGTCGGATTTACTGAATTGGTAATTTGTAAAGTATGATTGACTGCTTTTTCTAGCAAAGCTAAATCAATCTTATGGAGAAATTTATCATCAATTTGGAAATCTATCATAGTTCATAAGTTTTTCAATTTGTGCCCTAAAAGTTCGACGAATCGACAGATTTTTGATGGTTATTCACGTCGTAGTTTCGTGGGTTCGGCAATTGGCTCGGAGAGGGCTTGCGGGGGCCTTGTTGGCGGAGCAGGGGCTTCTTTAGCCTCTTTTTTTTCTGACGGTAGTTCGTTAGCTGTATCATCAGACTTCGCTGGAGGAGAGGCAGGTTTATCGTCGGATTCAGAGGTTTCGGTCGCGCTATCACCATTGTTTTTCTTGGGTTTGACTGGAGCTGGATATTTAATCCGAGGATGATGCACCCCTTGCAGAATATCAACAAAAGCGTCTCGGATTTTATGGAGGTCGGCAATCGTTAAGTCACAATCGTTTAATTGACCCATCTCCAGTTTTTCGGCGATCATTTTTTGCACAATTTCATCAATCTCTTGGGCCGAGCCGGGTTTTAAAGCTCGTATCACCGATTCCGTGATATCGGCTAACATTAAAATGCCATTTTCTTTGTTTTGTGGACGTGGGCCGGGATATCGAAAATTATCTTCGTTAACATGTAGATTTTTTTCGTTGGCCTCTTTAACAGATTGATAGTAAAAAAATTTGACTAAGGTTGTGCCGTGGTGTTGGCTAATCCCATCCTGAATAACTTTTGGTAAGCCATATTTTTTAGCCAATTCTAAGCCATCAATGGCATGGCTGATGATGATTTGTGCGCTGACTTTGGGGTCTAATTTCTCATGCACATTCACCCCCTGAGGCTGATTTTCAACAAAAAAGTAGGGCCGTTGCATTTTGCCGATGTCGTGGTAATACGCCATGACTCGCACCAAGAGCGCATCTGCACCGACCCGTTCTGCGGCTTGTTCGGCTAAGTTGCTAACCATAAGGCTATGGTGATAGGTTCCGGGAGCCTTGAGGAGTAGTTGCCGTAATAATGGATGAGTTGGACGGGTTAGCTCTTGTAGCTGCATTTGGGTGGTAATGCCCACTAACCGTCCAATTGTTGGCACACCAACGAGCGCTAATCCCCCAGAAAAGATACCGTTCAAAAACCCCTGTAACAAATTTTGCCCCAAATCATCGGAAATAAACAAGCCATTTTGAGCAATACTGAAGGCAAGAATGGTGCTGATATTCACCAATATCACATATAGCCCTGCCCAGATGGGGGCACTGACTCGCCGTTCTTTATCAAGGGCCAAAATACCTACCCAACCGCTTAAAATTACATAAATTATAACCGCAAAAACATTATCAGTGGCGAGATAACTAGCTTGAAGCGCGACAATGGGCGTTAATATCAATGCTAACTGCAAATCAATCAAAATCGCTACAATCATGCTCAACGCAGCGATAGGGTAAGAATATGTATAATTAATCGCGGTCTGAGGAATGATGAGTCTGGCAATAGCGAGAAATATTAAAACAAGGCAGGCTAATAGTACTAAACGTCTGCCGTCAAAAACAATTTGTGAGGCATATTGAACGAGGTATATACTAATAAGAATTGTGGTGATTAGGAGTAAAAACGCGGGGACAACATAAAGTTGAAACTGGTTAATCTCAGGGTTGAGCAAGCCTACCGCCTCTAGTTTTTCAAGATGAGTTGGGCGTACAATTTGCCATTGCGAGATAATTAACTCGTTTTTTTCAATCTGTTCAATTACATCTTGCACCTTATCAATTTCAACTTGTTTGGCCTCATCGGTGCGGGTTGGATCGGGAAAAGTGTTAGCCTCAATCAAACTACCAGCTAAGGCAACAATCACTTTGACTTGGGCTTCAGGGGTGTCGAGCGGAACTTGGTTTTCTAAACGACGACGAACCGTCCTTACTTGACTCTCCCGAATCTCATCTCGTAACGCTTCATCAAGCAGAGCTATCGCTTCTCGCTTGCTATGTTCCCAATCTTGGTCTGACATAATCTGAATTTCGTCAATCACCGTGTTAGAGAGGGTTAAATCGGGAATGGCTCGAACCCATTCTGATTTTTGGGGCAAAGTGCCATAAGGATCAGCCCGGACGGTATCCAAAAAATCAAAAATCGCTCGCAGACGCTTAACCTGTTTGCGAGCTACATATAAATCTGGGGTGGTATAAATTGTCGATACCGAGTTCTCGGCCAATCGACGAGCGTCATCGGTTTTGATTTTGCTAGTATAGACGGTTTGGTTGGGGGCTAGAATATTTTTAGAGGCAACATCTCCAAGTTTTAAGTTGGAGATGTCCTCTGATGAGGATTGATAGGCTAAAATAAAGGTGCCAGCAATAATAAATATAACGGCAACCAAAATAGATCGAATGATGACAAAATTTGGCGTTTTGTCATCGGCTTTTCTTTTTTGACCACCGAATTTTTGTATCATTACCTGTTATTTGTCAGAAAAATTGAAGTTTTTTGGGTTTGGAGAAAATTGGTGCATGCTCAGAGTTTTAGCGTGCCGAAACTCAGTTTGGACACGCAGAACCCTATCGAAGGGAATTATATTCAGTACACCGCAATAAACTTAATTGGGATACAGATTTTCACGGATAAACACTGATTTTCTTGAAATCCGTGTTTATCTGCGTTTATCCGTGTCTTATTAGGGTTAAATATTAACCCATTGCGGTCTACTGATATTAGCTTAATAGTTGACGAACAACTTGGCTGACCGTTTTCCCATCTGCTTGTCCTTTTAACTCTGCGGTGAGTCGTTTCATAACCTGTCCCATGCCTTTCATGTTGGTGACACCGAGTTCACTAATGATGGCTTTAGCTCTCTCCTCAATCTCAGCCGGAGAGAGTTGGGCTGGCAAATAAGCTTCTAAAACGGCCAACTCTGCCGCTTCTTTATCCACCAAATCGGTACGACCTGCTTTTTCAAACTGCTCAATAGAGTCGCGTCGTTGTTTGACCTGCTTGCTAATTACACTCAATACCGCGTCATCATCTAAGCTATTTTTGGCCTCAATCTCGGCATATTTGAGGGCCGATTTTAACATGCGTAGCGTCCCGGTACGACTTTTATCCTTCTCTTTCATAGAGATTTTCAGGTCTTGGTTAATCTGCTCTAATAAGCTCATAGTTTTTACTCCTAATTAAGGAACGAAATTTGTTTCAATATATAGCGTGTTTTGGACAAATTCTGGAAGTAGTGATCCGAGTGCAAGGCTTGCCAGCAAAGCAAGCTTTGCACTCCAGATTTCACGTTTCACGTTTCACGCCTTCTACAGAATCCAAAAGGGTTTGCCAGATTCCATCAATGCCATCGTAGGTGACTCCATAATAGACATGGAGTCTGTCATTTTGTCCCCGTTTCACCAAATCAAACCGGACCTGTTCACCTCGTTGTTGCTTTTTCCACAACCCAATCTCACCCTGCCACGTCACTTCTTTTTCGTCAACTATGTTGGTTTCATACTCGTTGAGGGCATATTGCCACAATTTTCGAGCTGATTTTTTGGTGACGTTATGCACAATGTTTCCGTTTCGCAAATCGCGTAAACTATAATATATTTTTCCTCTACGTTCCTCGCGAATGATAATCTCAACTCCAGTTTTAGGCGCGCCAGAGGGAGAAGTCTCGATTTTTGGATCTGAGTCCTCAGTTGATGAAGTCGCTTCGTCGGATGACTGGGTCTCTTTAGGTACGGGGGCTACAGCTTCCGTTTTGAGATTCCGTTTCACCAAAGCCACAATTTCGTCTCGGACGGCTAAATTGGCATCGGTTTCATCTCGAACATAGATTTTGTTTTCATCGATAGCATAAGGTGGGTCTACGCCAAGAGGAATCGAAATTTGCAGGATTTTTTTGCCTTGCGTTTCCTGACGCTCAATCTGTATTTCTAGCGGAGGCGTAATTCGTTTTTCTACCTCAGAACGGATTAAATCAATCGCCTCGTTGGGTTTGGTAATTCCAACGGCAGGTTTGTTGGAATTATTGCTAACACCAATATATAACGTCCCCCCGTTTGTGTTGGCAAAGGCGCAAACATCATACAATATTGCATCTAGATGCCCTCCACGCCGATTCACCGTCTCATAAAACCCTTGCACAATGTTAGTGCCTTGCTGACGAGCCGTCAACACATGGTCAAAGGGAGCTTGGGTGGCGCGGAAGGGGCGGGTCTTTGAGAAGTCATTCTTCATAAAGAGGGCTTTTAGAGCCTCAAAACTTCGCTCTTTAAGTCCAACTTCGGTAATACGTCCCCCTACGCCCAAGCGATTTTTATCATAAGAGTCTTGATTAACCCGATGCGCGTCCGAGCCTTGAATGCAGTGCATTCGACGCGGATACTCTGGCTTAGAGCCGTTGTAAAAGTTGGCCGTCCGGTTTCGCCGTCGGCTTTCTAAATCGGTCACCTCCAAAACGTGCAGATTGGGGTCTTGAGTGTATGCGATTTTTGTTTGCCCACCAAAGTTAAAGCCCTGCATCGCCACTCCATGCGTAGAGTTGGCATGGGCGGCAATTACTATCCCTCCGGCCTCGTTGATAATACGATACGCGGTCAATACATCAACCGTAGCCCCAACTTGAGTACTGCCCGCATCAAGCAAATTACTCGGTACACGCAAATTTAATAAAACATGCTCTAATTCACGGACTGAAGTTTGGGGGGGAAATATCCCGATAATATGAAAACCAAAGGTGGCGGTTAATTCAAATCCGGGTAATAATAAAATCTTTTCAGACAAACGTCGATATTCATTCAATCGTTCTTGTTCGTCTCGACGAATACGCTTAAGCTGTTCTAACCGATATAAATCTTCAATCTCGCGCCGTAACGCACTAATCCCGGCGACAGTGTTGTGGTCGGTAAAAGCGATAATATCCAACCCAATCACTTCAGCCTTGCGTAGAATATCCAAATATGTTACTTTAGGTTCTAAATAATCGTTTGAAGCGGGCGTATGAAGATGTAAATCGATTCGATACCAATTTAACTTATCTCGCCGGCTTCGATACTTTCGAGCCACAGTTCTATACCTCATACCTATTTCTGCTCTTATTAAAGAGTCTGTAAAATAAAAATACGGTAGTCCTGCATAGGTAGTGGTCAGCTACCCGCAAGTTTAGAACTTGCAGGTAGCTAACGGATCCGTATCACTACTTCTGCACCACTACCAAAAATACTACAAAATAAAATAGTTGATTGCGGCTACCAACTTAAGGTGCGAGTTTATGGAAAATAGTCTTCCAGCCTACCTGTAAGCGGTAGTAATGATCCATTGACTGATCAGAGTAGAGCGAAAAAATCTCCTATCCTTACCCTGACAAACTCTTGAGAAGCTTAAATCCTGTTTATAGCGAAATTATTTGAACAACGTTGTTTGACCAATCTATCAAGCGCGGCATGAACTATGTAGAAAAACAGTCCTATTATTAGCGGGAGAGGCTTTAGGGAGTTCCAGAAAAATAAACCTCCCAACGTTCCCTGAGCGTTCGACTGAGTTCACGCCGAAGTCTTGCCGAAAGGGATTGGCTTCGACACTAGATACGCGTCGTCAGCCAACGATATTTGGGGGAAGGCTACCAACTTAACGTGCGACAGATAATATCGTAACACAGTCTTTAGACTGTGCGGCACAGGCTGAAGCATGTGCTACATGTCTCGGCTTACGTTGATAGCCTTTGGGAATTTAAAAATTGGACTGCCTTATTCTACAGTTGTTCTTTTGCCCCGTTTGATGGTCAAAGTCCATTAGATTGTGTTTTATAAAATTGGGAGTAACAACTAATAGATGTCCAGATAAATTCCAACCAAAGATCAACTTTCCTCGAAGTCCAAAAAGCTCTTAAGGAAGGGCCAAAACTTTTCTGGCGAACTATAATAGAGAAACATGGTAGATATTTCTCTTCATTAGCCTGTCAGAGGATTAAAGAAAAACAGGTAATCAATTGGGTGTACTGAGACTTTTAATGACCTCAGTGAAATCTTGCCAGTTAAACGGCTTCAAGATAAAATCATTTGCTCCCGCGGCAAGACAAGTCGATTGACGGTCTATTGCCGAGGTCATCAGAATCGTTAACTCTTTCCATTCCACATTCCTCCTAATCTCTTCTACATAACTAACTGTTTCTTGAGAACTAAGGTGAAAGTCTAGGATGAGTATCTGAGGCTTTTCCGCTTCTAACAAAGGGAAAATACCATCTTCATCAACCTCATTAACGGACGAGGTCTGATAGTTTTCCATCGACAAAATTGTCTCTAGCAAACTACAAATGGTTGAATCATCATCTACAATTAAAACTTTTATGTTTTCCATAAAATCGCATCTATATGTATGGTTTTCAGGTTATCCTGAGTGCAATCATCCCTAAATTATACCAGTCGCACACCTAAAGCGCAATATTTCAATGACAAGGGAGAGCATCTATGAAAATCGCCCAAGCAATACAGATTACCCAAGGTGATGTGGTCGCCTTTGTGGGGGGAGGCGGAAAAACTAGCGCCATGTTTCAACTAGCCCGCGAGCTACCGTCTGCCTGGCGAGTGCTTGTCACCACCACCACCCGTATCTTCGTCGCCCAAATAAAGCAAACCTCAACGTGGCTCACCCATAACTCGGAGGAGGCATTTCCTGATTTGCTGACTCGGCTGGAAAAACGATTTGCGATCAGTTCACAAGTTTTGTTAATTGGGCATGCTGATCAGACCGCCAATAAAACCTGTGGTATTGAGCCGAGTTTGGTCGATTGGTTGTCCGCCACAGGGCGATTTGACGCGATCATCGTTGAAGCCGATGGAGCGCGCATGCGTCCGTTTAAAACGCCAGCCTCGTATGAGCCAGTAATCCCGACTTGTGCCACAATTGTTATGCCAGTTATTGGGCTAGATGTTATCGGGCAACCATTACACCCTGATCATGTCCATCGGGCAGAGTTGGTTAGCCAACTGACCGAAACGCCATTCAACGAGCCAGTTTCAATTCAAACTGTGGCTCAAGTGTTAAGCCATGCTCAGGGTGGCTTAAAGAACGTGCCACATCAGGCCAAAGTTATTCCGCTCTTAAACAAGGTTGATGGTGAATCGGACGAACCGACTACGGCTCGGTTGCCAGTCGCCCGACAGTTGGCCCGCGAAGTGTTGCAGGCCCAGCGGATTAGTGCGGTGGCGATTGGGCAGGTACGTCAGGCAAACCAACCGATTTTAGAATGTCATGCTCGGATTGCGGCGGTGATTTTAGCTGCCGGGGGATCCAGTCGCTTTGACTCACCGAAACAGTTGGCCCTATGGCAGGGGCAGAGCTTGTTAGAACGAGCTGTCGAAACCGCTTTGGCCGCATCGGTTGACGCAGTGATTGTGGTGTTGGGCGCAGAAACCATGCAATCGGAGCAGTTGTTGTCCGATTATCCGGTTCAGGTTGTAATTAACCATGGCTGGGCCAAGGGACAAAGTAGCTCCATGCAGGTCGGTTTGACCACGTTGCCAAAAAATATAAATGGAGTACTATTTATGCTAGTCGATTTGCCAAGCGTAACGCCAAGCATCATCGACCAACTGGTGACCCGCTATCGCCAGACCCTTGCCCCAATCGTCTGGCCTGAATTTAAGGGGCAACGGGGTAATCCAGTTTTGTTTGACCGAGCCATGTTTGCCAAATTGCATACCATTCAAGGCGACCAAGGTGGACGAGCGATTATCAGCACTCATCAACATGTAGCCGAGCGGGTGGCAGTCTCTCATGATGGCATCTTGCGAGACATCGACTACCCCGAAGATTTGGAAACGTGAGGACTGGGAGCGCAGGTATCCTGCCTCCTCGAAGAGTGGTAAATTATTGATTATAAATGAGCTTGAATTCCTCACAAATGACCAGAGAATCCTTTGTAAACTCAATCCCTAACGCTTCAGCTTCTCGATTAAAAGCATCTTGGTGAACATTTTTCCAATATTCTAGCGATTTATCACCTTCTCCTTCAACTCTAGCAAACTCTGCCGGAACATCTTTAAACTTAAATATCTCTATTTTTATTGTTTCAATAATACATTGCGGCACGTTAGACCAATTTATGATTATTGAAATATCACCGATTTTTGGGGTAGGCTCGTTAGCAAGATAACTTGACTGAAGTGATGCAGTTCC
>JAUCGB010000009.1 GCA_030377895.1 Anaerolineales bacterium HSG24 | reverse complement strand
ACCCGAGGAAGCCAGCCAGCCGCTAATACCGTATCGCTCAACAACTCTCTGGCTACCCACAATTGGGGCTGACCGCTTTCCGGTTCCAAACCGTCTACCGTCAATATCAAGCCCTTATATTTGGTCGGTGTGTGAGTCGAGGTGGCGGTATTGGTCGACGTGGGGGTGGGGGTGCTGACCAGTAAAACGACTAGTTTTGCGCTGGCTGGCACGGTGTTGATCAGTTGCAACGTCCCCCAAACCAAGCCTAAAACGACCAACAGAGCAATGAAGAGCTGCACCGCAGGAAATTTTTTGGCTTGGATGGTGGAGCCACAATAAGGACAGACCTGTAACATGTCGAGAACTCTGTGGTTACAGACCTGACAGCGTGTTGTTTTTGATTTGCGGGTTGGATTGACTCGGCCACAATGGGAACAGGTCAGCCAATCTTCGGCAACCGCTTGTTGACAATGGGGGCAGGTATGACTACTCATTAGTTAAAAATATTGTCCCAAGGAATTGCCGGAAGCGGGTCACTCACGTCATAAAAAGTAATGACGACCATGAGCATCAACAACATGCCCAACCCAATCAGATGAATCGCTCCCTCTTTTTCGGGAGATACTCGTTTACCCCGCAAGGCTTCAATCAGGATAAACAAAATCCGTCCCCCATCGAGCGCGGGCAGTGGCAGGAGGTTGGTCACAGCGAGGGCTGCGCTCAATACGGCGGTGAACCACAGCACCGGATACCACCAATCAAGAGTAATGGCGGCAGAAACTGCCGAGCCAGTTTGTTGATAAATTCCCACCGGGCCAGTTGGACGGGCCACTTCGGCGGGAAAGATATTTTTTAGGATAGCATAAGGCATGTAAAAAGTTAAGCCGACATAAGTGGCCGTGTCCTGTACCCCGCGAGCCAATGCTTCATGCGGTGGATAGTAAACCAGATTCACGTCGGAGTCGTAGGTCAGGCCAATGCCGATAGAGCCTTGTCCTTCCGGTGGGTTAAGCCGTGGCACCAAACTGAATTCCAGCGTTTCATTGTCCCGATCAATGGTCAGAGTAATCTCTTGGCCTTTATGCTCATTTACGTATTCAACCAGATCGCCCGCATGGTCAAAAATTAACCCATCAGCCCCAATAATCAAATCATCTGCCTCAAGTCCAGCTTGTGAGGCGGGCGTGTCTGGCACCACGTCGGTGATGATGGTTACGGCGATGGCGGCATCCTCTCCTTTGTAGTTGGGGCTGATGGTCGGTTCAGGCACGCCAGCCATAGAGGTTAAGGAGAAAAAAAAGACGGCAGCCAAGATGTTCATCATTGATCCGGCGATTAACACGGCGAAGCGGACTCGTTTGCTTTTGCTGGCAAAACTACCGGGGTCGGTCGGGTCTTCTTCGCCCAACATGCGGACATACCCGCCTAATGGAATCCAGTTGACTGAGTATTCGGTGGGCCGGACTAAAGCCTCGACCATTTTGGTTGGACGACCCTCAGCCGAGACAAGTTTGCCTTGCCAAGGATTGCTTTGAGTTGTTTCATGTTCGGTGTAGCCATTGATTTCAGGCGGTTCAATTGCCTCTAACTTGGTGACGATGGCCCGCCCATTTTCGTCGGTGTCGGTTTCGGCATAAACCAGCCCACCGGATTGCACCGCCCGTCCGACTTCAATATTACGAGGGATGACGTATTCTTGTCCCTCAAGGGTGATACTTCCTTCATCTTGCCATAGTTTGATCATGCGTGGCGGAAAACCGATAGCGAACTCTTCGACGGTGATGCCGCCCCATTTGGCGACCAAAAAATGGCCTAGCTCATGCACAAAAACTAAAATACTTAAGATAACGATAAACGCGAGTAATGTTACGATTGACAATGTTATGTCCTCTTTGAAATTTTAATTGATTGATCTGGGTAGTGGTGCAGATGTAGTGAGAGGAGTGCAAAGCTTGCTTTGCATGCAAGGCAAGCCTTGCACTCCGGATTTCCCCATCACTACTTGTGCAGGGCTACCTCATAAGTTTACTGTTTTTCAACAGGATTACATAAGTTTAGACAAATTTTCTTCATGCCCTTCCTTGTTACCCGACAAAGTGGTTTAGGGAAGGCTAAAACAGGAACACAGAGTTTCACAGAGGAACACAGAGTTTCACAGAGTAATACAAAGGAAAAATAATTTGCTTTTTCTCTGTGAAACTCTGTGTTCCTCTGTGAAACTCTGTGTTAATTAGTTCAGACTGTCGGGTACTAAGCATGCCTTCATCATTAATTCATATCTTTTACCTTTTTGAAAAACGATAAACTTTTGACTTTTAATAAGCCTAAATTATACCTACAGCAGGCAGAGTTGCCAATCTGAGGGTTAAGTTTTGACATTCAACTTCACGGATACGTGCAGCGACTTTTTGCTCAAGACCGCAAAATTTATCGCTAAAAATACCTTACAGCTCTCGTCATGTTGACAAGCGATAAATCCCTGATATTTATATTGTAATTCACGGATAACCAGATAGTGTTTCGGCATCACCAGTACTTATTTGACGAGATAATTAATTCAACTCATCAGTATTAATGTGCCAACGATAGGCTTTAACTTCCCAAGTTTTGATCCCGGAAGCAGCTAATTGTCCGTTATCTTGATACACGATAGTAAAATCATAGACTCCGGGTAGTTTCTCAAGCACTTCTGTTTCATTGGGCGCAATATTCCAAGTTTCATCCTCAATAGTAAGGATAATATTCTGACTTAAGTCGTTGTAAACAACGATTAAGGCTGGCCCTTCCGGTGTTGGGGTCATGGTCGGAGTGGGTAATGGGGTTGAGGTGGCGATTGGACCCGGCGTGGCGGTTAGCCATGGCGAGCGATTACTCTCTTCAATATTAAACACAATGGCCTCATCATTCACGATTAACTCTTTAATATCAATTGGCGCATTGCTAAAGGTATCATCAATTCCCTCATTAATTCCGGTCGAGAGATTATCGAACAAGAGAAATTGAAGCCAGTAGTTTGTTTCGGCAAAATACAACCGAGGCTGTTTCTCTTCTAATTTGATGATTATGGGGAAACTGAATTCGTAGTTGGTCACTTTCCCTTCAAAACTAATCTGGTCGGGTGGCACCACATCAACTTTGGCATTTTCGATATTCGGTTCGACCAGAATCTTTAGACTTTTGGTCAGATATTCTTCGTCAAACTCGTTCGGCTCGTCCATTTTAAGGGTCAAAAAACTCCATGGGTAGGAAGCGATTCCCCATCGCAATAAAAAGCGACTGCCATACGAGGCCGCTCCAAAGGCTAGACAAAGCAAAAGCAAAACAACTAAGAATAGCGCCGCGGCCCAGCGACGTATGTTCCGCCCCACTTTTAAGCGATAAAACAGAAGATACGGCTTTATATTTTTGAGAAATCGTTGTAGACCACTAGGCCGATTTTCGGGGTATTGCTCGACTGCTTTTTGAGCCGACTCGGCCAAATCAGGACGCTCAATCAACACAAACCATCGCTCAAAATCGCCCTTGTAAAGATAGTCTTGCGCTTCTTCGGGATACGCATCACATAAATCAACCAGTTGGTTAATGCTCAGGGCCGATTCACCGTTATTAAAGGTGTACAGGGCCGAACTTTGCATGCCCGATAGGAATAACTCTAACTGCTGTTTCAGTTGGTCAGCCGACGGTCGGTCTGTTGTTTCGGCGGCAATGGCCCCTTTTATAACCGTATCAAGTTCTTTCGGTAGATTTTCTTCAAGTTCACTCATGTCAACCAAGAGGGTGAATTGACTATGCAGTTGTTTAATTTTCGGAATAGTGATTTTGCCACCAAACGCTTTTAGGGGGTTAAGTCCAGATAACATATAATGTAGGGTTGCGCCAGTAGCATACACATCCGAGGTCGGTTCGGCATTGCCAAGCCACTGTTCGAGCGGGGTATAGCCCGGACTACCGCTCGCTTCGTTTTCCGCGCCTCCTGCACTAGCCAAGCCAAAGTCGACCAGCCACAGCCGTCCATCGTTCCCCAATAAGATGTTACCCGGTTTAATGTCACGGTGCATCACTGGTGTATCCCCTTTTGTATGCATGTAATTCAAAGCATCACAGACATCAATGATATAACGCACCGTTTCACGCCACGGGAGGAGGCCATCACTTTCTTTAATTACATCCTGCAAATCTTTACCTTCGATATATTTCATGACCAGATAACTGCCCGTCTCATCGGAGAAGTAATCATAAATTTCGGGAATGTGGGGGTGACCGGGTTGATTCAGCTGGGCCAGCAAGTTGGCCTCTTGCTCAAAGTTATCTTGCAACATTTTGATCTGCTTGGCCGAGCGACCGCGTGGCACCAGCATCTGTTTGACCACACATTCGCGATGCAGTCGAATATCTTCCGCTAGATAAGCTGCGCCAAATCCACCCTTACCCAAAATTTTATTGAGCTTGTAGCGATTCTCTAACACCTCTCCTTCTTGAATGGTACCTTCCCGACTAATAGCCAATTTTTTGGGAATGATTTTAGGCGTAGGTTGTGTGTCGCGCTCGACCTTTGTTTGCCTCAATTCGTCGGCAAGCGAAGCGGTGATCTTTTTGAAACGTATATCCGGCTGTGTACCAAGGTCGGACAAATCGACGGTTAGTTCATCATCGTCTGCATCCTCCGACAGATCAGTCTCAGCAAAGGCAAGGGTATGTCCAAATTCTTCTTCAAGTGTGTCGCTAATGGCTACAGTTTTGCCATCGTCATTCTCATCATCATCTGCGGAACGCAACTCTGAAATGACGGTGGTACGACCATCAGCGGAATCCGCATCGGGGAACATGATTGTCTGCCCGTCGTCGTCATCATCATCTGCGGGATGTAATTCTGAAATGACGGTGGTACGACCATCAGCGGAATCCGCATCGGGGAACATGATTGTCTGCCCGTCGTCATCATCATCCGTATCGGAGAGCATGATCGTCTGCCCGTCGTCGTCATCATCATCATCTGCGGGATGTAATTCTGAAATGACGGTGGCACGACCATCATCGGAATCCGTATCGGAGAGCATGGTCGTCTGCCCGTCGTCGTCATCATCTGTGGGATGTAATTCTGAAATGACGGTGGTGCGATGATGGTCGGAATCCGCATCGGAGAGTATGATGGTCTGCCCGTCGTCGTCATCTGCACCTCCACTCAAATCAGATATTATGATGGTTTCGTCTGATGGCGCGTCGGTAGCTAAATCGGAGAGGGGTTTGGTCGCTTCGTCGTCAGCTTGATGGAATGACAAATTTTGGTCGGCGTTAGTCGATTGATTTTCGCCATCTTTTTTGCGGTTGTGTTTGTTCTGATTACTCATATTTGACAGTTCCCTTTGCCTTGAGATGAGAATCTTTGCGTAATCGGCAATCGAAACTATCCCTCATAGGCCAACACCTCACGCACTGTCAGGCGAGAGGCACTCCAAGCGGGTAGAAAACTGGCAATGCTGGCTAAGACAATCACCATCACCAGCCACAAAAGTACGCCAGTGATTGAGAAAGTGAAGGCTAACTCTGCACCTAAAAACTGGCGACCAATCAAGTCGCTGATAACTTTGCTGATAGGTAGGGCAATCAAGATTGAAATCACCCAACTGATTATCCCAATCAGTACCCCTTCGATTAGCACAATCTGTAACACGGCGATGTCAGACGCGCCGATGGCTCGAATTACACCGACTTCGCGAGTCCGCTCTAACACATTGATGCTCATCGTACCCATCAACCCCAAACCGCCGACAACGGCCAACAGTACCGCCATAGATAACATGAGACCGACGATAACCGCAAACATGGTTTTCATGCTTTGAATATCCTCATCGACAGTAATGCCCATGCCGATTCGATAGCCATCATCGGCCATGTACCGTTCAAGGTGGGTTAGCACCTTCTTACGAAATTCGGGCGATTTATCCGTGGTTTGGATAAAGGCCCATTCTGATTTGCCAATCTTACGCGATACTTTAGAGAAGTAGTCATAGTTGGTGAAGAGAGTT
The DNA here is from genome assembly GCA_030377895.1 of Anaerolineales bacterium HSG24. Taxonomy (GTDB): domain Bacteria; phylum Chloroflexota; class Anaerolineae; order 4572-78; family J111; genus JAUCGB01. The sequence goes on along the minus strand of JAUCGB010000009.1, from coordinate 59,918 downwards.
CCCATCACCCCACCGCCCAGAACGATACCTACTACTTGCCATTTCATCTCTTTATCGCGTATTTTTAATATGATTTCACTACCCACTTTGATATCCGGCTCATCGTTGATCATCAGGGTGTTGATGACCACCGCGTTCGTATCGTCAGGTCTGAGCCAACGGCCCTCAATAACGGTTGGTTTGACCAGTTTGGTATCGGCTGGAGGAGATAAGGTAATGATGTTATCACTTTCTGTGCCATCAGGGCGTATTCGACGCACATTACCAAAACACCAGCCTTCCACATTCTCCACCCCTTCGACAGGCAGAATATCTCGTTTCAATTGCTCAACCCGATAGGGGCGGGTGAACTGAATCGCCACATCGTATTGAAAATATTCGAGTAGCGCGTTAAGTGTGTTTTGTAATGAGGCTTGAATCGTAAAAACGGAGATAAAAATCGCGCCCGCCATAACTAAAGTGAGCAGAGTCAACATTAAGCGACCTTTCCGTCGGAAAGTATTTCGTAACGAAATAATTGTCGGGCGGGCTAAAAAGCCCGCATATAGATTGACCAGTAGGCGGTCAATCAAGTTTGTGCCAAATTTACCTTTACCCAAGCCATAGCCGCTAATCGCCTCTTGAACCGTCACCTGTGTGCCTCGAACAATCGGGTAGGTGGCGGCGAGGACGGGGACTATTAGTCCCAAGCCGATTTGTAACAGAAGCGTTTCTTGTGGGAGATAGATTCTGTCGATGTCGAAATTTAAGGAGTTAGCTAATCCTTGCGAGAGCAAGTAGGAACCAACCGCTCCCAGTGGAACAGCTATCAACAGGGATAATCCGCCAAATATCAACACTCCCGTATAATAGAGTATTATAATCTGACGAGTTCTCGCCCCGACTGCTTTCATGATGCCGATTTGTTTCTGTTGTTGGGTCAACAAAGCTGAAATCATGTTGATGACTAGAAAAAGACTGAGTATCAAGGCTAAGACACTCAGGACACCAAGTAGAGCCAAAATCGGCTGGATGATAAAGTTCATGGGGTGTTGCCCCGGAATCGGGATTGCCGCGAACCAGATTGTCGCTCCACTCGCTTCGAGTTTGTCCTGTACCAGATTGGTGATCAGTTTGATATGCTCTCGATCATCTCCATTTTTAGCCACCGTGAAACGCAGGTCGTTAAAATCACGCGGTTCACCAAACCATTCTAAGGTGTCAAAGGTGATATATCCGTAGGCCATGCCGCTCATGGTGAACATTTGAGCGTACAAATCGTGCGCTGTGCCGACCAACGTTATCTGTCGCTCTTTGCCGTTGGGGTCTTTGATGGTCAGAACATCGCCAATTTCAGCCTGAATCAAATGAAAAGCAGAGCGTTCAATCAACATCTCCTGTTCATCGGGCGGCCATTTGCCTATACCGGGCGCGACCTTATCGACTTCAATATCATCGTAATCGTCGATGGCATTGAGTTGCAAGGATTGCCATTCATCCTCACCCACTTTGACCCGCACCGTAATCATGCGCCGAGCATCAGCGGCAGAGACTTCGCGCATCTTTTCCACCGCCTCCACCACATCCTCGTCAAACGGGGTAAAGGTCAAAATAAATGCGCTCGCTGGGTTGATAGAGGTATAGGCCTCATTTAGCTGGGTTGATAATATCGTGCGAGAACTAGCAATTACCCCCACTGCAAACACACCGACCGCAATCGACAATACGACCAAAATAGTTCTGGCTCGGTTGAGCCATAAATCACGAAATAGTTTACGCCAACGTGGTCCAATCATCATTAGGTTTGGTTTTTGGATTGACGATTTACACAGCATTGTTGTAACTCATCAACTCAAAATTATTGAATTTAAGATACCTATAATTGTACCAAATTTGTTGATAGGGGAGAAATCAGGGCTGAATTATAGATCAATCATGAGGCAAAAAAACAAACAACACCGACGATTATCTGTCGGTGTTGTTTGTTTTTAACCATTTAGTATGGCAATGTCATTGAGTTAGCCGAGATTGAATCTATCTCTAATGACATTAGTACAGCTGTTCTTATTAGCTGATGTTATAAAACGTGTTCATGCCCGGATAGTAGGCTATTTCGCCCAATTCTTGTTCAATACGAAGTAGCTGATTATATTTCGCTACTCGGTCGGAACGTGCCGGAGCGCCGGTTTTGATTTGACCGGTGTTAAGTCCAACGGCTAAATCAGAAATCGTGACATCTTCGGTTTCACCAGAGCGGTGAGAGATCACTGCGGTCCAACCGGCTCGTTTTGCCATCTCAATGGCGGCAATGGTCTCACTCAGCGAGCCGATTTGATTCAGCTTAATGAGGATACTGTTGGCCGCTTTCATATCAATCGCTTTGGCTAAACGTTCTACATTGGTAACCAACAGATCATCACCAACAATCTGAATTTTTTCGCCCAGCGCGGCGGTCATATTGACCCAGCCGTCCCAGTCGTCTTCGGCTAAACCATCTTCAATCGAGATGATTGGGTACTGCTCGCACCAACCGGCCCATAGAGTGACCATTTCGTCGCTGGTTAGCTCTTTGCCTTCAATTGGCAGGGTGTATTTGCCATCTTTGAACAGTTCAGAAGTGGCTGGGTCAAGGGCGATTTTGATTTGCTCACTGGGGGTATATCCGGCGGCTTGAATCGCTTCCATGATAACATCAAGGGCTTCTTGGTTTCCACCTTTCAGCGGAGGAGCAAAGCCACCTTCATCACCCGTATTAGTGTTGTAACCTTTGCCTTTTAGCACTTTTTTGAGGTTGTGATAAATCTCAGCCCCCCAACGTAACCCTTCTCTAAAGGTTGGCGCGCCAACGGGCATGACCATAAATTCCTGAAAATCTGTGGTTTGCCAGCCTGTATGCGCTCCACCATTGAGGATATTCATCATAGGTACGGGCAGGGTACGGGCACTGACTCCGCCTAAATAGCGATACAACGGTTGCATGGTGCTTTCGGCGGCGGCTTTAGAAACGGCCAAACTCACGCCTAACACAGCATTTGCCCCCAACGTTCCTTTGTTAGGTGTGCCATCAATTTGGCATAAGGCAACGTCAAGTCCTTCTTGGTCAAGGGCATCACGGCCAATAATCTCATTGGCAATCGTTTCGTTGACATTGCCAACCGCATTAGAAACGCCTTTGCCTAAGTAGCGACCATCGTCGCCATCGCGCAACTCTAAGGCTTCGTGTATGCCGGTTGATGCACCGGACGGTACAGCGGCTCGACCATAGGCACCATCGTCTAACAGAATTTCAACCTCGACTGTAGGGTTACCGCGAGAATCTAAAATCTCACGCCCAACAACATATTCAATAATACTCATTATGTGTTAACTCCTTAAGTTTGTTTGTGAAGTAATATACAATTTTGGATGCCAAATTTGCGTTTCTGACATCTCGCGCTTATCTTACATGCGTTTGCATAGTTGAGCAATTTTAGGGGCAACAGATATATGGCTCTCGATTTCCGTTACAGTTTAAAGCCGATTGTTCTCCAAAAGATAATCTCTTGTCAATGCCCCATTCTAAAAGGGATTTGGGCAGAGGTTCAGGCAATCTATAAATTTTTTAAGGAAATGGGAACCCAGGTTCCCACTTTCTTTAGTGAAACGTATAAAACAGTTTTATGTTTAAAGCTGAGGCCAGTTATTTTCAGTAAATTTTGTTAATTTTCTTGATTGTTGGGAGAGATGAACACGATTTTAAAGATGAAAAGATGAAAAATTTAAACCATATTTACTTTGTTTTCTTGCTACTTTTTTTGTTAACCGGCTGTAACGAAGCTATCGCCCAACAGCCACTTGAAATCGCCATGCCATTGCCGACATCAATTGATACGCCAACCGCGACCTATACACCACCCGCAACGGCAACTTCGACTCACACCGCGACTTATACACCCTCACCAAGCGCGACGCATACTCAAACCGCAACCCAGACTCCAATGCCGTCGGTAACAGCAACCAATACGCCGACCATCATTCCACCAACATCGACACCGACATCGACAAGTACTTCAACGCCAGTGTTTGTCTCCTTGGTTGTGCCCGAAACGCCAACTATCACCCCCTCACCGGCTCCGATTACCGATCCGAGTTTAACGATTCAAGCTTTATCAGAACGGGAATATGGTGGCGGCGAGTTAGAGATTGTCGAAACTTTAGCAGACCGGAAGGGATACACGCGCTATCTGTACACCTATCCGAGTGATGGTCTGACGATTTACGGTTACATGGATGTCCCCAAACATGCGACGGATCCATATCCAGTGGCGGTGGTAGTGCATGGGCATCTGCCCCCACATCTGTACAATACCCAAACCTATACTCGTCGATATACCGCCCCCTTAGCAGAGTCGGGCTACATTGTCCTGCATCCAAACATGCGCGGTTTTTATCCTTCGGATGATGGCATGGACTGGTTTCGGGTTGGCGTGGCGACCGATGTGCTGAATCTACTTGGAATCCTCAAAGCCACCACCGGACAGCCCGGCCCATTAGAACAGGCTGACCCATCCTTCATCGGTTTGATGGGACATAGCATGGGGGGCGGCGTGGCCCTACGAGTGGCAACGGTTGATCAAGATATTTCTGCGACGGTACTGTATAGCTCCATGAGTGGTAATGAGCGGTGGAACTACGAGAAGATTCTGCGTTGGTCGGGCGGAAAATACGGTCATCGAGAGCTGGTCACGCCCGACTCTTTTTTGGCGCAGGTTTCACCAAACTTCCATCTGCACCGTATCACTGGGCCGGTTGCTATTCATAATGGCGAGGCTGATGGGGGAACGATAAAATGGGGCATCGACTTATGTGACCAACTCAAAGGAATCGAAAAGCCGACCGATTGTTTTACCTATCCAGGTCAACCCCATATTTTTGAAGGCGCGGGTGATAAACTGTTCACCAAACGGCTCATCGAGTTTTTTGATAAGGTCAGGTTGGGAACCGAAACCTCAACCAAAATAGAGTAACGTTGTTGGGAACTCGGGTTCCCAAATCTGATAACGAAATGAACGCAAAAAGGTGGGAACCTGGGTTCCCACCTTTTTGCGTTGGCATGTTCAGTTGAAAAACGAAAAACAAGCTTTGCACTCCGTCAGCCATTGTGCTCGTTGGCTATCAACGTAAGCCGAGACATGTAGCACATGCTTCAGCCTGTGCCGCACAGTCTAAAGACTGTGTTACGATATTATCTGTCGCACGTTAAGTTGGTAGCCGTGCTCGTTACTGCGTCGCATCAAGATAAATCAACACCGCCATGACGCGGGGACTGTGCTGTTCCCCCTCGGTCAGGAGTAGTTTGTTATAGATATTGTTAGTATGGCTCTCGACCGTCCGATCTGTGATGCTTAGTTTTCGGGCGATCATGGTATTGGTATACCCTTGAGCCATCAACTCCAACACTTGACGCTCCCGTTTGGTCAAGTCGTTCAGCGGCGAGTCGATTGAGATCAGCTGAGTCAACTCGCTCAGAATCTCAGGTGCTAACATAGCTCCACCACGAGCAACAACCTCAATGGCTCGGATTAACTCCGACGAATCATTGAGCGTTGTTTTTAAGAGATAGGCTTTACCCCGCGTATCTCGATTACCCAAAAACGCCTCCACGTATTGTCTGTCAGCGTAGTGTGATAATAGAACAATGGCCGTGTCGGGATTCTCGGCCCGGATACGTTTAGCGGCCTCAATGCCATTCAACTTCGGCATGTCGATATCTAACAAAGCTACATCAGGCAATAACTTCTTAGCCATCTCGACAGCTTTTTTCCCGTTCTCTACTGCTCCAACAACTTCAAGATCGTCTTCCTCTTCAATAATCCGCACATACGTTTCTCTGAATAATGCTTGATCATCCGCAATTAAAACTCGACATGACATCTTGTTTTTGGTAGTACTGCCATGTTGACTGATGGTCATGTCACTCTGAGCATAACGCGGTAGAGAGAAGAATCCCCAAGAGTCTACAGTCTTTCAGGTTATTGTCACGCTACAAGCGTGACCTCCAATTATCGTAGGTGACGCTTGTAGCGTCACGAGAATATCTTTTTCCGAAGAGCTGTATATGGGTATAGGATTCCTCGATTCCGCTCCGCTCGGAATGGCATGGGAAGCGCATCAGTCAATGGGCAGTGTTTATCTCCTTGTGATAAAATTCTAATCCCTCTCATGCTATGCTAAATCAGTATCATCGTCAAACCATCCCCCTGATAACGATGACAGCGCGCCATCGGGTCTAACACCTACCTTAACCTGCAAGGTTTTGCGGAGTAAAGTTCCGCCTTAACCTCCTGTAATAAAGCTCACCGTCATGATAAGCTCAACCTATCAAACCACAATCCTTTTTTCGTGATAGGTTGTCCATGATTAGAGCAAATAATCATGCTCGACGGATCACGCTTGCCTTTTAGTATGCACCCTAACAAGACAATATGGCAACTCATCTTATTCTGTTTGTCCCTCATTTTGATAACAGGTCTAGGGCTGGTACAACATCGAGCTAGAGCCAGCCCCGCCGATTCGGTTCAACTCTCCGGCGTGGTGCTTGATGTTGCCGGTCGTCCGGTGTCCAACAGTACCGTTTTTATTCGAGGAGACGCAACCTTATATACTGTCCTCAGCAACGATGCTGGTCGGTGGTCGGTTGATACTCTACCCGTCGGTGGATACAGCTTGTACGCCATCAGTCTCAACCCTGAACATGACATTTGGTTGTCACCACGTCGAGTAACCGTTGAATCAAAAACCGAGATAACATTGACCGTCGCCACCAGAGCCAACATTATTGCTAGTCATGATTTTGAGACCGATGACCGTTGGCAAAATTGGCAACGCTTTAATGGTAATGCGTCACTGACCACCGAATCGTTTGATGGAAACGCGGCAGCTAAACTTGGCGATACTGAAGCCGAGTTGATAACTTGCTCTCAAAATCAACAGTCAGGGCAACTATGGAGTCTCAAACAACCGCTCACCATTCCCACTGGACAGAATCCGGGCTTATCCTTCATGTACCAGATCAACACCAGCCAGACTCAGTTTAACTATGCATGGTTTGAGGTAGTACTCCTGATTGACGACCAACCAGCCTATCTCATCCCATGGGGCGAACTATGGCAACATGGAGAGTGGCAACTACGAGTAATCGACCTATCAGCATGGCAAGGACAATCAGCCGAGTTGATTTTTCAGGCCGTCAACTGTTCTGATGAGCAGTTTGAGATCACCTTAGATCGTGTTACGGTTAGCAACTTTTTGGGAACCCAGGTTCCCAATGCGACCCCAGAACCGAATCAGACCGCGACACCGATGCCGATTTCCAACAGCACCCCGACTGCAACCGTTACCCCAAATCCCAACGCCGATTACACTACCTCCGTGCGGCAACTAACCCCATGCGAGAATGAGGGCAAACACCATATCTTCATCTATGTCGAGGATAAACAGGGTAATGGGATTCCTGATGTACAACTCCGAGTCTTTTGGCCCGATGATGGGGTCGATGTGGTCACGGGCCTCAAAGGAGAACATCTTGGTTTAGTCGATTTTCCCATGTTCAAGGGAAGTTATTGGGTCGAAATTCTTGACGGAAACGGTCAAACTGTCGGGCCAATAACCCCTGATATTGCAGAAGACCAGTTATGCGAAGAAAGCGGTAACCCCGTCGGTAACTCGCTGTTCCATTATTCTTATGAGGTTCGTTTTACGAAAAACTAATCCGTGCTACTACGCAGTTAATGATAGATACTCTCACTCAGGAACTATCCGCATTAACTCCGTTGAGGCAATATCTTAATTATGTTACGCTATGCTCAACTAAAAATTCAGGTAGTGTTGCCACGTTGACTGATGCCCATGTCACTCTGAACGTAACGAAGTAGAGGGAAGAAAAGAAAAGTTCCTCAAACGCATATCTGCTGAGGGATTCATCTGTTCCACTTCGCTACACCTCGGAATGATATGGGGCTTATCAGTCAATGGGTCAGCACTACCAAAAATCATTGACCTTAAGGAGGTTATCAAATGCAACACCTGAAACAAAAATGGTTTTTGTACAACTTAGTGGCGGTTTTAACCGTGTTAGTCGTGTTAACACCTGTCCAAACATCATTCGCCCAGCAGGATAGTTCGTTACCTGCATGCGAAATCACCAGCATTATGTTTGACCAGACTCAGTACGAACTTAATGAGGCGATTCTCATTACCGTCCGAGTGGCAGATAGTCAAGGTACACCGCTAGGCGGAGCCGTGGTGCGAGCCGATGTCACCAAAGATGTCGTACAAGCCAGCACGGCCGAAGGCTTTGGCCTCGTAGACCGAGTAGGCGAGTATGATGGAGTTTATACTTACACCGATGTTAACGGGCAATATATTTTTGATGTGACGGCTAGCGACCCTACCGGCGCACATTTTAGTGCTTGTACGACCAGTGAAGCCGTTTTGGTGGGCGATATTAGCACTGACCCGACTGGTGAGCCGACGAATACTCCAGTCACCCAACCAACGAATACTCCAGTCACCCAACCGACGAATACTCCAGTCACCCAACCGACGAATACTCCAGTCACCCAACCAACGAATACTCCAGTCACCCAACCGACGAATACCCCAGTCACCCAACCAACGAATACTCCAGTCACCCAACCAACGAATACTCCAGTCACCCAACCAACGAATACTCCAGTCACCCAACCAACGAATACCCCAGTCACCCAACCAACGATTGAACCGACTGACCCATCATTAGCCTTTGAGCCAGCCGATTTGAGCATCGATAGTTGTACAGCCGAAGAGAGCATGGTCTTAACTGTTGACGGCATTACTGATTTGGTCGGGCTTGAGTTGGAAATCATGTATGATACCTCTGTTGTTCAAGTAGCCGATGCAGACCTCGATAAAGCTGGGGTGCAAGTCAACAACAACGGGGCCTTTGCCAGCGGTTTTGTGGTGGAAAATGAGGTGGATACTAGCAGTGGTACGATTAACTTTGCCGCTACTCTATTGGGCGATCAAGTTAGTAGCAAAGCCAACATCATCACCATCGACTGGGTTCCGCAATCTCAAGGGACGGGCCAAGTTCGCGTCAACACCTTTGCCTTATCCGACCCGAATGGAAACCCCATTGAGGCTGAGTTGAGCAACGGAAATGTCACCGTTAGCGTGGATTGTGCCTCAACCGTTTCTGGCTCAGTGGCCTTAGAAGGTCAAAATGACTACAGTGGCGTGACCGTTGTCGGCTCAACCGGAGATGAGATGGTTACTGGGGCTGATGGTAGCTTTAGCGTGACTGGTGGTGAACCTGTCACGATCAAAAAAGCCGGTTACATAAGCGCACGAGCCGAAGTTGGGACTGCCGCTCAAATAGCTGGTGGTGACGTGACTGCTACAAATGTGGGACACATCATCCTTTTGGCCGGAGACATCAACAACGATGATATTATCAACATTCTCGATTTAGCCTACGTTGCCAGCAAATATCAAGGGACTAACGAATTGGCCGATTTGAACGATGATGGCACAGTCAACATCTTTGATTTGAGTTTAGCCGCTGGGAACTACAATGTCCAAGGGCCGTTGGTCGCTTGGCAATAAGCATCAGAAGGGCTACCAACTTAACGTGCGACAGATAATATCGTAACACAGTCTTTAGACTGTGCGGCACAGGCTAAAGCATGTGCTACATGTCTCGGCTTACGTTGATAGCCATCAGAAGTAAGCATTAGAATTGACGTTTTAGCAAAAAAAGGGTCTCTCATCAAATTGATGAGAGACCCTTTTTTTGCTAAAACGGATTCAACTTTCTATTCTATGACCTTCTATTCTATGACCAACGGCAAACTCATGGTGAAGGTACTGCCTTCGTTGGGTTTACTCTCTACCCAAACCTCGCCTTGATGGTGTTCGACAATGGTTTTGACGATGGACAATCCTAACCCCGTACCGGGAACACTCTCATCAACCTCGGCTCTGGTACGGAAGAATTTTTCAAAGACACGGGGTAAGTCTTTGGCCGAAATTCCGGGGCCATTATCAGTAACCGAAACGTTTGCTTGATCATTCGTTTGGTTCATTTGCAATCGAACTTGCCCCCCACGCGGGGTATATTTGATGGCGTTGTCTAAAAAGTTACTGATGGCTCTGGTTAACAAGACGTTACTGCCTTCCACCATCAGCCCAGTTGGGATTTCCCCGACAATTAGTTCGATTCGTTTTGATTTGGCCGCGGGACGCATGTAAATCAGACTCGACTGGATAACATCTTGCATATCAATTACCTCAGCTGTTAAATGCTCCAACTGTTCCAAGCGACTTAGCTCCAACAAATCCTCTACCAACGATTTCATGGCATGAGTGGCAGTGGAGATGCCAACTAAATCCTCTTCTTGCAGTTCCGTCACCGGCCCATCCATGCGAAGTAAATCGACATACCCTTTAACGGTGGCTAATGGGGTGCGTAAATCATGAGTAAAAGCGATCACAAAGCGACGTTTCATGCGGTCAAGCTCTTTATAGGAGCTAATATCGCGTAAAACGGTCACTCGGTCTTGGGCAGACGTTTTGGTCACACTGGCCCACATCACTCGCCCATCAGTCAAGGTCACTTCACCCGTGCTCGGTGCATCGGGTGATAAAAACTTAAGTAGTTCTTTATTATCGGTCAAACTAGTAATCGGCTGATTATACCAATCATAACCGTTCACCTTAAGTAACTCTTCCGCGGTTGGATTCAAGAGGATCAGTTCGTTTTTAGGACTAATCACCAACACAGCATCCTGAGTACCGTTGATAATGGCCGACAGTTTAATCCGTTCCTGTTCGGTTTGTCGAAACAGATACGCGTTTTCAAGGGCGATAGCAGCTTGACCGGCAATGGCGTTCAAAAGAGACAAGTTATTCTGCTTAAAGTGGTGGGCCTCGTCATGCACGAGGGTCAAAATCCCGACGAGCCGTTGCCGCCGTCGGAGGGGCATGCCAATCACCGAGCGGACATCATAGGGTTGGTTGTCATACACAATCCAACGATCATCTTGATAGGTATCATGGATGATGTCGCCCTGCTGTTTTTTTAGCATCCATCCGGCGAACCCCTCGGTCAGCACCGTCCCAACAATACGACTGGCTCGGGCACGACTCAAATCCTCTTGCTGCAAAATAAATGCTGTCACTCGATGTTGCTCATCAAACAACATAATACTACCTGTGCTCGCGTCAAAGTGAACGACGGTTAAATTGAGAACCCGGCGTAACATTCGGTCAGGGTTCAAATCTTTGTTCAGTTCCTCGCTAATGCGATTGAGTAAACCTAACTCTTCTGACATGATAACCTCTGTTTACGGTGATAATCAACTTCAATTGTCAATTATAGCATAGTCAGCCTGCAAGTAGGAGTCAGCCCTGTTTTCTCGATATGGGCTTCAACTATCCCCTTCTTCGTCTTGCTGATTGACCAATGATTTTATAACATTCCATTCTTCGGGGGTGTTGGTGTTGATGAATGAGTGAAGATGTGGGTCTAGCGGTAGGATTTCTGCGGGGGAAACATATCGAACTGACATTTCGTTAAAAAAGCCAAAGATACGTAATCGGTTTACTGAAAGACAATTTTCTATGGCGGACAAACAGGTTTTACTGTAGATAGTATGGAGGGTTTCTGGCTGAGAGGGATGAATCAGGGGGGCAATAATATCAGCGGTAGGGGCTAAGGTTATCAAATAGTCTAGCAAAGGACGATTTAATAAGGGCATGTCACAAGCCACTACTAAAACTTGAGCATATTTGGCGGCCCGAATCGAACTATATACCCCTCCTAACGCCGCTTTGTCGGGATATATATCTGCTACTAGGGGCAAATCAAACGGTTCATAAAATTCTGGTGAGTTAGTACTAATGAATAAGTCGTCGGTTAAAGAAGTTACTTGAGTAATAATTCGCTCGATGATGGTCAAGCCGCCCATTCTCAGAAAGGCTTTGTTCAACCCCATCCGTTTGCTTTGACCACCAGCCAAAATTGCAACGCTAACCATAACCTGTCCGTAAATCGTCCAGCCTTAGAGTTGACAAGCTATATACAAGCCTGCCAACTCTAAGGAACGGGATTTTGATTTTTTGATTTTAATAATCTGCGCGTTTGCGCGTTTTGGGCTATCAACTTAACGTGCGACAGATAATATCGTAACACAGTCTTTAGACTGTGCGGCACAGGCTGAAGCATGTGCTACATGTCTCGGCTTACGTTGATAGCCGCGTTTTGCATAAAGCTGTTCCAACTTTTAAAACCTCCCAAACGGAGAGTTGGCTTCCAGCCAACATGTCGGCTGGAAGCCGGCCCTCCGTGAGCTACTGAGAGATTTATTTTCTTGGAACTCCCTAAGGTGAAATCGAAATCTTATGCTGACCAGAAACCTGCTTAAGCAGGGCTGCGGGCATGAAGATATTTTACCGCCGCGCCAACAGTGGTGATTTCTTGTGCTTCTTCGTCTGAAATCTCACCGCCAAACTCTTCTTCAAAGGCCATAATTAGTTCGACTAAATCGAGAGAATCTGCATCCAAATTTTCTCGGAAGCTGTCTTCCATGCGGATATTATAGTCTTCTGCACCCAACTGTTCAACGATAATATCTTTTACTTTTGCAAAAACTTCATCTTTGGTCATTTATATACTCTCCTTACAAGTAATCTATACTGAACTAAAAAAACAAATGGTTTTATCGTTTCTCAACAAGCTTAGATTCTGGACACGGATAAACGCGATTTATCCATTAATCCGTATCCTTAAAATCTCTGACGCTAACGGAATCTTTGGCGGGAACACTACAACGGATACTTCAAAACTCAACGGATATATTTCGCCAATAACGTGACATCTTTGCTATTTACAGTGATTATATACGGATGAAAACCATCCGTTCCGCAGTTAAGTATTCGTTGTAGTGTTGATTCCGGCTAAACCAAAGAAAAAGTTAGCATCCTTAAAATCTGTAGCTCGACGAATCGACAAAAAACTTAGCGCATTGTACCAACGTCGATAAAAACTGTCAATGGCTTGACACAGGTATCGTCAGTTGGTACACTCCGCAAGCGAATGTGCGAATAATGAATAGCTAATATGCGAATAACAGCGACAATAGTATCGCATATTTATATATTTGCCATTTGAACATTCGCTTCAATTACATCATGCATGAAAAACGAAAGTCGGATCATATCCGCATTAATTTAGAAAAAGATGTTGATTTTAAAGCGATTACCACTGGGTTAGAAACGTATCGCTTTTTACCACAGGCCTTGCCAGAGATAGATTTAAGCCAAATCGACACCTCGGTTGATTTTTTGGGCAAGACTCTGCGCCTACCTCTGCTCATCTCCTCCATGACCGGAGGCACCGAATCTGCTTATCAGATTAACCGCTTATTAGCCGAAGCAGCTGAACATCATCAAATCGCGATGGGCGTTGGCTCACAACGGGGCGCGTTAGCTGATGACGATTTAGCCTATACCTTCCATATTCGTGACTTTGCCCCAACTACGGTCTTGATGGCGAATTTGGGGGCTGTCCAGCTTAACTATGGATACACGCCCGAAAAATGTCAGCAGGCCGTCGAAATGATTGAGGGGGACGCTTTGATTTTGCATTTTAACCCCATTCAAGAAGCGGTTCAGCCTGAGGGGGATACCAACTTTGCCGGACTGCTCCAAAAAATTGAACAGGTCTGCCAGCGAATATCAGTCCCCGTGATCGCCAAAGAGGTTGGTTGGGGCTTTGCCGAAGATACCGTCCGGCAGTTGAGCAACGCCGGTATCGCCGCGATTGATGTGGCAGGCTCCGGTGGCACCAGTTGGAGTCAGGTAGAGATGTATCGCACTCAAACCGAGATTCAACGTCGCGTAGCGGCCACGTTTATTGATTGGGGCATCCCCACGGCGGAGGCGATTTTAGCGGCCAAGCGAGGCACGTCGCCCAACACGCCCATTATCGCCAGTGGTGGGTTGCGGGATGGTTTAGATATTGCCAAAGCCATCGCCCTTGGAGCTACGGTCGGTGGCATGGCCGGCCCGTTTTTGCAAGCGGCAGACAATTCTTACCAAACAATTCTGGATGAGATTGAGATTATCCACAAAGAGCTACGAGTCGCCATGTTTGGCATCGGGGTTGACTCAATCGCCAAACTGCAACAAACCAATCGATTGAAACGAGTGTAAGGGCGTACTTGCTACCCGACAAACGTGTTCCCAAACTGGGTTTGGGAACACAATTGCTCAAGCAAACTCTGTTTGCGACTTGCAACATGCCAGAAACAGAGTTTCTATGGCAAATACTTTCCCAATCTGGAGATTGGGAACGAGGAGGAGCGACTTTACCCGACAAACTTGTTCCCAAACTGGGTTTGGGAACACAATTGCTCAAGCAAACTCTGTTTGCGACTTGCAACATGCCAGAAACAGAGTTTCTATGGCAAATACTTTCCCAATCTGGAGATTGGGAACGAGGGGAGCGACTTTCTGACCACGTCTTCTATCTTTTCATCTTTTCTATCGCCACACGCCCAATGGGAAGTTGGGGGTCAGTTGATTCGTCTCACCAGTCAACGAGACCACGCCTACCCCAATACTAAAGGTGTCTTCGGTGGTCACGCCGTAGGCCAAATGATTATCGTCAACCCATTCCCACAGCCGAATTACATGGTCATCGGTCAAAATGGTTTGCGCCGAGTCGGAATAGGGCGGCGAAACCATGCTCAGGTAGCCCGGTTTGACTGGTGGTGGGAACTGCTCGCTCTCCGTATTAAACGTTAAAGAGACAAAGGCCAGATTACCGGCGGGGCTAAAGGTCGGTTGACCCACATAATCGTTGCCGGGGGCGGTAAAGCTGTTAATTATGACTCCATCTGCTCCTAAAAGATTGACCGTTCGGGTTTCTAAGTCAACATAAGCGATAACCGTACCATCCGGTGAAATATCGCCCACACAAAATCGGGCATTTTCTTCGACACAGAGATAACGCTGTTCCGGCTCTCCGCCATTGGTCGAGATAGCGTACAGACTGTCGTACCGTCCGGCAAAAGCCGAGTCGGTGTTGCTTAAATTGTTCGGTTGTAAGGCATAATAAAGCATACTAACATCGGGCGAAAATCGAATCGGAGCTAGATAAAGGGCTTGGCTATTTTCAACCTGATCCAGCACCGTAACCAACTCGGAACCGTCAATATTGGCTACCCACAAATCGTTGCGATAAGGCGGCGTTTCAGGATTGGATGCAACATCAATTTCGGTGCGCGTCCAAGCGATTTTAGAACCGTCAGCAGACA
Source organism: Anaerolineales bacterium HSG24 (assembly GCA_030377895.1). Classification (GTDB taxonomy): domain Bacteria; phylum Chloroflexota; class Anaerolineae; order 4572-78; family J111; genus JAUCGB01. The sequence continues at coordinate 44,601 of JAUCGB010000009.1, read as the reverse complement.
GGACAAAATTAAAAGGCAAAAACCCCTCCGCCATGTTGACGGTGGTGAACTCTAGTGGCGTTTGACTTCCGTCTGCGCCAACCCGCCAGATAGTGATGGTTTTGGCAACCTCATCAAAAACAGGATAATAGATTGCTCCGACACTGATCATCTTACCTGTGGGAGATTGGTTCAACACAATATCACATGTTTCACCAGTTGTGGCATCAATGGCGATAATTTGGTAGGGGCTATCATAATTGTCAACCAAAATAGCTGGTTTGCTGATACTCGGACAAAGCCCTTCGGCCCCAATCTCCACTGGAGTCGGCGGGGCCTCCACCCTCGGTGGAGGTTGCATGCGAATAACTAGTCCATTAACCCAATTAAATACCGTAGCTTCTTGAGTTGCATCAGCCTGACTGCCCTGACCTTGAAACTGGAGTGAGGAGCTAATTTGTCCCTCATCAACATCGCTGGTCTGAGTGAGGTTGATATTGCCCAACTCCTTAACCCATGTTTGAAACGAATTCAAATCAGAACCGACCAGCGTCCCGGATAGATTATTATTCTTACATGGTTGTGACAGTAAAAATTCGCCATTTTCGGCGATGGTTAAGGTGTCACAAAACTCAATCGGACCACCGGTCAAATTAAAGGTTAAAACTTGCCCTGAGCTTTCCGCCTCCGTATCAGATGGCTCGGTACCGTTTTGATTGGTCTCAACCAGCGTCGCGGGGGCAACCTCATCGGCAATCGGTTTAATATCCGTTTGGGGTTGAGATTTATTACAGCCGATCACAATCAGGGCCATGACGATTATAAATGTTGTTATTTTAAGTTTGTGTAGCACTAGATTTCTCCTGTGAGTTAGTTTTAAAAATCGAAAATCGAAAAATCGAATATCGTTCAAAACCGTTTGATTTTACACCACATCACGCTTCGTGCAAGTGTTGTCGTAAGTTTCGTTTATCATCAGATACTGAGATTTGCGTAAAAGGCAGTTCGATGTATCATGCCCAAATTCTCGGTAGTCCTGCACAAGTATAGATGTTCAGATAAACATTTTCAGCCGTTACCTTCCCGCAAGTTTAGAACTTGCGGGAAGGTTGGTCTTGAATTGAAAACCATTATCTGAAAGACTGTAGTGATGGGGAAATCCGGAGTGCAAGGCTTGCCTTGCATGCAAAGCAAGCTTTGCACTCCGGATCACTACCAACCTTGTAATTTATAGCGATAAATGGAGCAACCACATCATGAAATTAGGATTTTTAACCGTTAGTTTGAGTTCTATACCTCTGAACGACATTGTCACTTGGGCAGCAGAGACTGGCTTCGACACCTTAGAGCTAGGCTGTTGGCCGTTAGACAATACTCGCGACTATAGCGCCACTCAAGTCGATGTAGCCACCCTGACCAAGGGCCGAGCGGATGAAATTCGATCCCTGTTCGAGCAGAACCAAATCGAGATGGCCTGTTTGACCTACTGTGACAACATGTTACATCAAAATTTGAGCCAACGTCAGACCAAATTGCAACATCTCAGCAAAGTGATTGAGGCCGCGGCTATGCTCAAGGTCGATACGGTGTGTGGCTTTATCGGGCGAGATGCAAGCAAAACCATTGCTGAAAATCTTGAGTTGGTCGGAGAGGTGTTCAAGCCCCTCGTAGAGCAAGCCGCAGAGCATAACATCAACTTTTGTGTCGAAAATTGCCCTATGCCGGGCTGGCAAATTGAAGGTTTGGTCGGCAATGTCGCCCACTCGCCGAATGTGTGGGATGAGCTATTTAGTCGCTTACCTTACGACAATTTTGGTATCAATCTCGATCCATCGCACCTGCACTGGTTGGGCATCGACCCGATTCAAGCAGCAGCCGACTATGCCAGCAAAACCTTTTTAGCTCATGCCAAAGATACCGAAATTATGAAAGAACAACTGTATCGCCGAGGCATCATGGATCCGGTGCATGGCGGCTGGTGGCGTTATCGCATGCCCGGCTTGGGCGAGATTGATTTTGGCGCGTTTGTCAAGGCTCTGCAAGATAGCGGCTATGACAGCGTGTTGAGCATCGAGCATGAAGACCCTGAGTTTGAAGGCTCTGTCGAAAAGACTAAAGAAGGACTGGCCTTGGGGCTGAAACATCTGCAAGAACTGGTCGGAGGAGCTAGTTAATGAGTCAATCACGCTTAAAAGTGGGGGTGGTCGGAGCCGGAATTGGCGCGATCCATATTGAATCCTACCTAAAATTACCGAATTCTGTTGAACTCGTGGCCTTGTGTGACGTGGACGAGGCTCGATTAACCGAAACTGCCGACCTGTACAACATCCCTGAACGATATACCGATGCCGAAACCATGTTCCGTTCCGGCAAAATAGAGGCGGTCAGCCTTTGTTTGCCCAACCATTTGCATGCTCCCCTCGCCATCTCAGCCCTAGAGGCCGGGTTGAGCGTGTTGGGTGAAAAACCACTCGCCGACACCGTGAGCGCAGGTCAACAGGTGGTGGAAGCCGCGACCAACTCCGATGGCATATTTATGATGACCTATAACCGACGCTATCGGCCCGACCTGTTATGGATCAAACAAGCATTGCAGGAGAATCTGCTCGGCGACATCTACCAAATCAAAGCTGGTTGGGTGCGCGAGGGTGGTATTCCGGGTTGGGGAGGCTGGTTTACTAATAAAAAAGTGGCCGGAGGTGGCCCGCTCATTGACTTGGGGATTCACATGTTGGATGCGGTTTTATGGCTGATCGATTTTCCCAAACCCCTGACCGTCAGCGGTATGACCCACACCAATTTTGGCCCTCAAGGAACCAAAACCTATTGGAAAGTGGACAATCCTAATCCCCAATACACGGTTGAGGATTCCGCCTTGGCCTTTATTCGGTTGACCGGCAACATCGCCTTTACCTTAGAGGCAAGCTGGGCCTCCCACGCTAGACCGGGCCTAGATGATTTCTACATCACCCTGCATGGGAGCAAAGGCACGGTGGAGTGGTATGTTGCCAACTACACGGATAAGGATACTTTGACCTTTTACACCGAGTTGGGCGGAGTGCCCGTCGCCACCAAACCGTTGATCAAAAAAGTGGGTGAGAACGACCACACCTACGCCATTCGGGAGTTTGTTCATTGTGTGCAAAACAGATTGCCTCCCACCGCCACCGCCGAAGAAGGGTTGATGGCCCTGCAAATCGTCGAGGCGATTTATAACTCGGCTGAAACGGGGTGCGAGGTGGCGTTATAATTGTTTTGACAATGTCCCTCCCGCATGTTACACTATATTCATGATGTAAATACGCTAATTTACCAACTGCATTAAACAAACGCTCTCAAACAATCTTGTTTTGCGGAGCTAGTTTCCTCACCGACACAAAACGGACACAACCTTTCTGCGTCCGTTTTTTTTTCATTATTAAGCACAATAATCAAATACTCCACGATGGAGGAATATCTTTTATACAATTGTAAACGATAAAATCATAACGGATGTAGCACAGCTTTTAGTGATGGCAGAATCCGGAGTGCAAGGCTTGCCTTGCAGGCAAAGCGAGCTTTGCACTCCGTGTCTTAGATTCGGTCGTTTACAATTACTGATAATCTATGGACAAAACCTTAAAACGAACAGAGCTTTATCAATGGCATGTTGATCAAGGAGCGCGCTTGGTTCCCTTCGCCGGATGGGAGATGCCGCTTCAATACCCCGCTGGCCCAGTCGAAGAACATCACATCACCCGCCGCTCGGCTGGTCTGTTTGATATTAATCACATGGGGCAGATTACCATCACCGGGCCAGAGGCAACGGCCTACCTGAACAATCTGGTGACGGCTGATGTCAGCAAAATGACCGAATATCAGGCTAGTTATGGGCTGATGTGTTATGAAAATGGTGGCGTGGTTGATGATGTGTTTATCTATCGGTTGCCGGAGCGTTGGTTTGTGGTGATTAATGCCGATAATCTGGATAAAGATTGGCAATGGATGACTGACCATCGCGACAGTTATGATGTCACCTTGACCAATGTTTCCAGTGAGACCTACATGATCGCCCTGCAAGGGCCAAGGGCTATGGATATTTTGCAACGGCTGGTGCATGTTGATCTGCTTGGCTTCCGGCGTTTTACCGCTATGGAAACTGACGTGGGCGATATTCCATCCGTCGTCGGGCGCACCGGCTACACTGGCGAGGATGGGGTGGAACTGTTTTTCCCGCCGGAAAATGCGCTGGAGATGTGGGAGGGTATCCTCCACATCGCGCACACCGCCGGAATCGAAGCCAACGCCATCGGCTTGGCCGCTCGCGACAGCCTCCGCTTTGAGCCGGGTTTCTCGTTGTACGGCCATGAAATCACTGCTGACATCACCCCGCTAGAGGCGAATTTGGGCTGGGCGTGCAAGTTTCAGAGTGATTTTATCGGTAAGGCCGCCCTACTCAAACAGAAAGAGACCGGTTTGAGCAGGAAACTGATTGCCTTTGAGCTAACTAAAAAGGGCATGCCTCGACAAGGTTATGCCGTGACTAACGTCAACGGGGAAACGATTGGCGAAGTGGTCACAGGGCTGTACGCGCCCACCGTCAACAGATATTGCGGCCATGCCTTTGTGCCGCCAGAATATGCCAAAGTTGGCACCGAATTGAATATTTTGATCCGTAATAAACCGAAAGCCGCGGTCGTATCTAAGCGACCTTTTTACAAACCGACATATTAGGAATGGGCATTAATTAACATGTGCATTTGCGTTGGAGATTATGGTAGGGGCTAGGCAGGGCGGTCTAGACTTGGAATGTGTGACCATCTCCGCTCCGCCCCTGCCTCGCCCGTCATTCCGTGGATTCAGGGCGAGGCAAGGCGGATTGGAGTTCTGATTTCAAACCAACGCTACACCGCCTTGCCTAGCCCCTACGATTACCAAACGCGCAACTTATTTAGGACTCATTCCTAGCGTGGTACGTGGTATGTGAGGCATGATTTCACCATTTTTGATATCTATAGTAAAATAGGGCAGTTTTCTTAGTCGTAGATGTGTATAACGCGGCTAATCCAAATTCTAAAAATCTAAAATCATAGGAGATATATCATGAACGTCGATAAAAATGCTAAGTATCAAGAAAGTCACGAATGGTCACGCCAAGAGGGTGACTTGATTGTATGTGGTATCACCGATTTTGCTCAAGATAGCCTGAGCGATGTGGTCTATGTAGAACTTCCTTCTGTGGGAGACACGCTCAAAAAAGGAGATATTTTTGGTGTAGTTGAATCGGTTAAAGCGGCCAGCGACCTCAACATGTCGATGGATGGGGAAATCGTCGAAATCAACGAAGCGTTGGACGACGAGCCTGAGTTGGTCAACAGTGATCCGTTTGGCGCGGGCTGGATGATTAAATTTAAGCCGGCTGACCCATCAGAATGGGATAGTCTGCTATCAGTGGATGCGTATGAAAAAGTAATGGAGTAAAATATGCCTCACTAGGAGTTTCCGTGCAAAATTCTAGGGATTTTTCCACTTAATAAAACAGGATTCGTCTTGCACGGAATATCCTAGTAGAGTCTAAAATATATGGATTTATTACAATCGACAGACCAATTTATACATCGTCATCTTGGCCCTAGTTCGCAGGATGTAACCAAGATGTTAGATGCTTTGGGAGTTGATTCCCTCGATGCCCTAATCGATTCAGCCGTCCCCGAGTCAATTCGTATGAGTGGGCGGCTGAATTTGGGCGAGGCACGAGGCGAATCTGAGGTGCTGGCTGAGTTGCGCGATTTAGCAGAACAAAACGAGATGTACCGCTCCTATCTGGGGCAAGGTTATTACAACTGCCTAGTTCCGCCGGTCATTTTGCGAAACATCATGGAAAACCCCGGCTGGTACACCCAATACACGCCCTATCAACCGGAAATTTCTCAAGGCCGCTTGGAGGCGTTGATTAACTTCCAAACTATGGTGGCTGAGTTGACTGGCCTAGAGATAGCCAATGCCTCCATGCTCGATGAAGGGACTGCTGCCGCCGAATCCATGACCCTCTGTAAACGGGCACAGAAACGCACCTCCAAGGCCAATATCTTTTTCGTTTCGGAGAAATGTCATCCCCAAACGATTGATGTGGTGCGGACGAGGGCCAAGTCGTTAGGATATGAACTGGTGGTTGGCGACCATAACAGCTACGACTTCAATCAACTGACTTTTGGGGTATTACTCCAATATCCTGACACAAACGGCACAATCCTCGATTATGAGAGTTTTTGTCAACAAGCGCGTGAGGCCGGAGCCGTCGTTGTTGTGGCAACCGATTTGTTGGCTCTAACATTACTACGTCCACCGGGCGAATTTGGGGCAGATATTGCCATCGGCAACAGTCAGCGTTTTGGCGTGCCGATGGGGTACGGTGGCCCGCACGCGGCATTCATGGCGATACGAAATGCCTATAAACGGTTACTCCCCGGTCGCCTGATTGGAGTCACGAAAGACGCGGAGGGGAATCCGGCCTATCGGCTTGCTCTGCAAACCCGTGAGCAACATATCCGCCGTGACCGAGCTACCAGTAATATCTGCACGGCGCAGGTTTTGCTGGCGATTATGTCCGCCATGTATGCGGTTTATCATGGCCCGGCTGGCTTAAAGCGGATTGCTCAACGGGTGCAACTGCTGACCCAACTGTTAGCCAAAGGGCTGGTTGATGCGGGATACGAGGTCAATGGGCCAGTGTTCGATACAATCAAAATCGGGGCGGGTAAACTCTCATCAAATGAGATTCGGCAACAGGCCAAACAAAATCATATCAACCTGCGCGATTTTGCCGATGGCACGGTTGGCATCTCTTTTGATGAAGCGACCACTGTGGCTGACCTGCACGATTTACTGGCCGTATTTGGGGCTTCTTTTGGGGCTTCGGTAGATATTGATGCTGTCGCCGAGACCATAGACCTAAATTATGCCGCTCCCCATGCTCGCAATAGTGACTATCTGACCCATCCCATTTTTAATAGTTTCCACAGTGAAACCGAGATATTGCGCTATATCTATCGGTTGCAAACCCGTGACCTGTCGCTGGCCTACTCGATGATTCCGCTAGGGTCATGCACCATGAAACTGAACGCCACTACAGAGATGATTCCGGTTACATGGTCGGAGTTTGGAGCGATTCATCCTTTTGTGCCGCGGGAGCAGGCCCAAGGCTACCAGACCATGTTCAAACGCTTGGAGGAGTGGCTAGTCGAAATCACTGGCTTTAGTGCTTTTTCTCTGCAACCGAACGCTGGTTCGCAAGGGGAGTATACGGGTTTGCTGATGATTCGTACCTATCATCAGACTCAAGGGCAAGGTCATCGCCATATTTGCCTGATTCCGAGTTCTGCCCACGGCACTAATCCGGCTAGCGCGGTTATGGCTGGCATGAAGGTGGTGGTGGTTGCTTGTGATGAGGATGGCAACATCGACATTGCCGATTTACGGAGCAAGGCCGAAAAACATCAGGCTGAACTGGCTGCCCTAATGATTACTTATCCCTCGACGCATGGCGTGTTTGAGGCGGGTATCGTCGAAATTTGCCAGATTATCCATGAGCATGGCGGACAGGTTTATCTGGATGGAGCCAACATGAATGCTCTGGTTGGCCTGTGTCGTCCTAGTGATTTTGGGGCTGATGTGTGCCACCTGAACCTGCATAAAACGTTTGCTATTCCGCATGGTGGCGGCGGGCCGGGCATGGGGCCAATTGGCGTGGCCGAGCATCTGGCTCCGTTTCTGCCCGGTCATACTGTGGTTGATCAAGTCGGTGGGTCGGAGGCAACTGGCGCGGTCTCTGCCGCACCGTGGGGCAGTCCGAGCATCCTGCCCATCTCTTACGCCTACATCGCCATGATGGGTGAGGAGGGATTGACTAAGGCGACAAAATTTGCCATTCTCAACGCTAACTACATTGCCCAACGATTAGAACCATATTATCCGGTGCTGTATAAAGGGGCGAATGATCGAGTGGCCCACGAATGTATTATCGACCTGCGGGGCTTGAAGGAGTTTGTGACTGTGGATGATGTGGCGAAACGGTTGATGGATTACGGTTTCCATGCTCCGACCATGTCTTGGCCGGTCGCCGGAACGCTGATGATTGAGCCAACCGAGAGCGAATCGCTGACCGAGTTAGACCGATTCTGCGAGGCCCTCATTGCCATTCGAGCCGAGATTAGAGCTATCGAAACTGGCGAGGTCGATCCGAAAAACAACCTCCTAACCGGCGCGCCACACACAGCCACCGCCGTTAGTTCTGACAGTTGGAATCGACCTTACTCACGAGAGCAGGCAGCCTACCCGACGGCATGGATCAAAGCGGCCAAGTTCTGGCCGCCCGTTGCCCGCGTCGACAATGTGTACGGCGACCGGCATCTGTTCTGTGCCTGTATTCCGGCATGAATTGCGTATTGCGTGGGGTGTATTGCATGAAACGAGAACAACTTGTCACGCTACAAGCGTGACCTACTCCATACGTCCATATCCAATCAAATTACTGTAGGTGACGCTTGTAGCGTCACGATTATACTGAACAACTGGCACCGTTTTGTCACGCTACAAGCGTGACCTACATACTGACGAAGCATCTACCCGCAAGCTCAGAGCTTGCGGGCAGATTGTTGCCCAAAACTTTTCTGACTACTACATTGTGAGGAGCATTGGTATGGCAACCGAAATTGTGTTTGCCACAGTTTGAGGAGTAAAAGAAATGGAATATCCCTTAATAGAAAAAATAGGCTATCCAGACCTATTAGTTGGTCGTGGAAAGGAATTCAAAAGTTTCAATCGTTGGCTGGAGAATATCCCGCGCAAATTATCGAAATCGCGGGTGATATTGGCTCGGCGTAAGAGTGGCAAAACGGCTTTTGTGCAACGTATCTTCAATCAACTGTGGAGTCAGAATGGTCAGGTGATACCATTTTATTTCAGCATGCCCGAAAGGAAGATATGGTATCCCTTATTTGCAATTGAATATTATCGCACCTTTGCTTCCCAATACATCTCTTTTTTAGAACGAGAACCAATGTGGGTCAGACAATTGCTCTCATTGAATGCGATAAAGGAATATGGTCAAGCCAACTCAATAAGATTGTTGGTGGATGATGTGAATGAATTGCAAAGTGAGATGGGAGTTGGGCATGACCTGATGTGGAACATAGCCCACACTGCGCCCCACCGTTTTGCTGGCGTGTATGACCAGCGCGTTCTGGTGATTATTGATGAGTTCCAATATTTGTCGAATTATATCTATCCTGACCAATATTATCAACTTGACCCAATAGAGAGCATGCCCGGTAGTTTCCACACTGTGGTGGAATCGAAAGTAGCCCCTATGCTGGTGACAGGGTCATACCTGAGTTGGTTGCTCGATATTGCCATGAAATATCTGGAGGCGGGTCGTTTGTCTCAATGGTACATGTCTCCTTACTTGATCCCAGAGGAAGGGTTGCAGGCTGTTTACAAATATGCGGAACTGTACCGCGAGCCAATCACCAATGAGACTGCGGTTCTCATCAATCAACTATGCATGTCTGACCCATTTTTTATCTCTTGTGTGGTGCAGAGTTTTTATGAGGAGAGGGCGTTAGATACGGAGGAAGGAGTCATCAACACGGTTAATTACGAGATCACCCATCACCGCTCGGAGATGTCGATGACTTGGGGAGAATATATCGCTCTGACCTTGCCCAAGATAAACGATGTTAATAGCAAGCATATTTTGTTGCATTTGAGTAAGCATAATGACCGAGAGTGGACCTCGAAAGAGGTGCAAGAAGCGTTGAAGTTGGACATGCCCCTTGAGGAAATTCAGCGCAAGATGCAACTGATGGTCGAGGCCGATGTGTTGGATAAGGGTGGTTCTGATATTCGGTATCGGGGCTTGCAAGATGGTACACTTTATCTGATATTGCGAAATCGGTTTGAGGAGGAGATAACCAACTACGCGCCCGATTTACGGGTAGATTTCCGAGCCGAGGTGAAGCAGTTGCAGGCTGATAAATCTCGCTTGCAGGGGATGTTGAGAAACATGACGGGCAAAATAGCGGAGTATCAGTTAGCCACGCAGTTTCGGAGCAAAAAACGGTTTTCTCTATCGGCCTATTTTGAGGGTGTGGTTGATGATAGCCGATTGAACATGGTGAATGTGCAGACGCGTGTGCCGCAACAACGACCGGACGGTAAGAAACAAGAGTTAGATGTCGTAGCGGAGTCGAGTTGTGGCCGAGTACTGTTGGTTGAGGTGAAGAAATGGCAGACGAAAATTAGCGCCACCGACGCGGAGGATTTCATGGAGAAGGTGGTTTTATATCGAGAGAAACATCCAGACAGAATTATTTTGCCCGCGATATTGTCGTTGGGTGGTTTTAGTGACCCAGCGCGGAAGGTATGTAAGGAGCATGAAATTGGTATGGCAACCGAAATTGTGTGGGGATGATGATAAATTATCAGTTAAGAATTAAGAATTAAAAATGGCCTCCCGATGAATAATTGGGAGGCCGTTTTGAGTTCCATGATGCAGATATCTATCTGCGTTCTCTGCCCTTACGTTGGTTGGGAATGGGTTCTAAATAAGTTGCGCGCTCCAGAGCATGCAGAATTAATTAATCGTCCTCGCCGGAGAGTTGCTTTATGTCCGCCTCCAGAGCAACAGCCCCCCAACATCAGCCCTACAACCGACATAACCAACCGAATTGAGTCAAACGATTGCTCCGGCAGGGTGATAAGTTCCTGCCGGAATCTTTGGCGGGAACACTACAGCGGATACTTCAAAACTTAACGGATATATTTCGCCAATAACGAGAAATTTTATTATTTACAGTGATTATATGGATGAAAACCATCCGTTCCGTAGTTAAGTATCCGTTGTAGTGTTGATTCCGGCTAACAAAAGAAAAAGTTAGCATCAGCCGAATTATCTCTGCCAGATTAGCAACAAAAATAGAGAGGATACAATATGAAGAACAGTGAGTTGAGAGAACGGTTACGAAAAGAGCGTCCCATGACCATGATAAGCCTGCGGATACCCGAAGATGTGGTAAAAGATTTGAAGTATGTGGCTCCCAAACTCGGCTTTTCCGGCTATCAGCCTTTAATTCGGGCTTATATTGGGCAAGGGTTGCGCGCTGATTTGGCGCAATTGGAGGAAAATCCCGAAGTCATGTTGTTGGTGGAGAGCCTGAAAAGATATGGGGTAAAAGATGAGGTTATAGCATCAGCGATGGCGGATGTTGTGAATATTGCTCAAGTGGCTTGAAGTGTAAATTTTCATAATCGAAGTTAAGAAAGGATCATAGGCTATCAACTTAACGTGCGACAGGATAATATCGTAGTACAGTCTTTAGACTGTGCGGCACAGGCTGAAGCATGTGCTACATGTCTCGACAGATAATATCGTAGTACAGTCTTTAGACTGTGCGGCACAGGCTGAAGCATGTGCTACATGTCTCGACAGATAATATCGTAGTACAGTCTTTAGACTGTGTGCGGCACAGGCTGAAGCATGTGCTACATGTCGCGACAGATAATATCGTAGTACAGTCTTTAGACTGTGCGGCACAGGCTGAAGCATGTGCTACATGTCTCGACAGATAATATCGTAGTACAGTCTTTAGACTGTGCGGCACAGGCTGAAGCATGTGCTACATGTCGTGACAGATAATATCGTAGTACAGTCTTTAGACTGTGTGTGGCACAGGCTGAAGCATGTGCTACATGTCGCGACAGATAATATCGTAGTACAGTCTTTAGACTGTGCGGCACAGGCTGAAGCATGTGCTACATGTCTCGACAGATAATATCGTAGTACAGTCTTTAGACTGTGCGGCACAGGCTGAAGCATGTGCTACATGTCGTGACAGATAATATCGTAGTACAGTCTTTAGACTGTGTGTGGCACAGGCTGAAGCATGTGCTACATGTCGCGACAGATAATATCGTAGTACAGTCTTTAGACTGTGTGCGGCACAGGCTGAAGCATGTGCTACATGTCGTGACAGATAATATCGTAGTACAGTCTTTAGACTGTGTGCGGCACAGGCTGAAGCATGTGCTACATGTCTCGGTTTGCGCTGATAGCCAGTTTTTATGTTGTTCTTTGCGACTTCGCTCCTTTGCGAGAGTATCACCAGAATTTTGCGCGGGAACTCCTAATGAGTCAGAATTTGACTAAATCCTCACCAAACCGTATCATGACAAAAGAATAAGACGCAGGTTTTTCCCCTGCGCCTTATTGCTTGGAGTCGACTACTTGATTTTAGATATCGTACCTTTGGGTATTGACGACTTCCGATTTTAGATTGTGAGGGCGACCCGTAATGGGTTGCCCTTACGCCTCACGAAGCGGCATGCTCGTGTGAGCTATCAACGCATCCACATCATGCCGTAAACTACGCAAGCTGGTTTGAATCTCACCCAACGCAGTGATGATTTGCTGGCGTTGGATGTTAGCTTGCTTATCGGTTTTGTGCAACGACTCTAGATGTTGCAAAGTATGCCTTGTTGCTACATCGACGGTCAATTGCTCTTGTTCCCACTCGTCTAATAGCTTTTTGGCTGGAATTGTATCCATGAGAATTACCTCCTGTTAGATTTTTGGACATTGTACTTGAGAAATAATGCTGGTGACGGTTTAGAACTGAGCAATCCTTACAGCTTGCTTGCATTTTTTCTCGGCCTGCCCCGTTTTGGTTTTGGTTTTGGCGGTGGCGGCAGTGGCATGCTCGTGTGAGCTATCAACGCATCCACATCATGCCGTAAACTACGCAGGCTGGTTTCAATCTCACCCAACGCACTGATAATTTGCAAGCATTGGATGTTGGCCTGTTTATCGGCCTCGTACAGCATCACCAGATGTTGCAGGGTATGCCCCGTGGCCATCTCGACAGTCAGGTTACGCAGTTTCCACTTTTTCAATAACTCTCTGGCGGGTTCGGTGCCCATTATGGAATCACCTCCTTTTGATTTTTGATTGGCGATTGCCGATTTTAGATTGAGCGAATCGCCGGAGTGCTTTGCCATGTGCTGTTTGGTTTTGGCCTTAACGTTTGTATAGATGTTCAGATAAACATTTTCAGCCGTTACCTTCCCGCAAGTTCTAAACTTGCGGGAAGGTTGGTCTTGAATTGAAAACCATTATCTGAAAGACTGTAGTAGGCGATTTATCGCCCTCTGAGGCACTAAAGTGCTAAAGTGCCTACTACGAACTTCTTAAGTTGACGATCATGGGTGAATGGTAAATGAGCGCAAGTAGTATTTTAGACGACTATAATTAACTCTGCCGTGTTTTCAATGCCAATCCTTGACAGAAAAACGCAATTTACCATTTATAATTCACCATTCACCATTTATAATTTTATAAACCTCCATCTTGATGTGCCTGAATATGTACCTGAATGTAATAAAAAAACCTCCACGGTGGCATGCACCGGGAGGTGTAGAGTTCGTCATTGAGTAGGGTTGGCTGTTTGTCGAACCGCCCTGCCGTTGCAGATGAGTATAGCTGAGATACCCGTTTTGCTTGACGTACAGGGTAGATGGACATCATGCCAAAAACCAAACACAATGTTATAATCCGTCTCGCCTCTCGGTGGTCTTCCCACCGCGTGGAGTTTGGAGTCTGCTCCTCATTGTGGGGAGTAACTCCATCCAAAAGTTAAAGTTGTTAAGTGTGTTAAGTATAAGCGAAGTTTGTGAATTGTCAAATCTGTAGGTTGAGAATAGAACAGTAAATTTAGGGAGCAACGAATAGGGTCGGTAGGGTCGGTTGAAACGAATAAAACGAATGAGGTAGATTCAGGGCGAGGCAAGGCGGATTGGAGTTCTGATTTTAAACCGGCACCGCGCCGCCTTGCCTCGCCCCTACGATTGCCAAACGCGCAACTTATTTTTAGGACTCATTCCTAATTCCGGTAGTGGTGCAGATGTGATCCGGAGTGCAAAGCTTGCTTTGCCTGCAAGGCAAGCCTTGCACTCCGGATTTCCCCATCGCTACTTGTGCAGGACTACCAAATCGCCTCACACCTTGTTTTGAATGTGAGGCGATTTTTTATTAAGAAACGAGTATTAATTAACGTGTCAGGGACGAGGCGCAGACAGGATGTCTGCGGCAGACTGGAAGCCTGCGCTCCCTATCAAAAACGCAATCCCGATTCGGTTATGGTCTTCTTGCTACCCGACAAACTGGTTTGGGAAAAGCTAAAACAGGAACACAGAGTTTCACAGAGACGCACAGAGGAACACAGAGGAAAGAATAATTCGCTTTTTTTCTGTGTTCCTCTGTGAAACTGTGTTAATTAGTTCAGGCTGTCGGATACTAAGATGGTCTTTGACCTTTGACCAAAGGAAGAAACAAAATGAGAACTTTAAGAATCGTTTTAGTTGTAATGTTTGTATTGATGGCTATGTCAAGGGCAACCCAATATGGTCAGGCTCAGACAGGTGATGTTAAATTTGAACATCTAACGATTGAAGATGGACTGTCAAGTAACTCTACTATGAATGTTTTACAAGACAGTCAGGGCTTTATGTGGTTTGGGACGAGAAATGGCTTGAATAAATATGATGGGTCTGAGATTACGACTTATATCCATGATCCAGATAACCCAGATAGTCTTAGCGATAACTTTGCTTGGATCGTTTTTGAAGATAGTAAGGGCATATTGTGGCTTGGTACTTGGGGGAGCGGCGTGGATAAGTTCGATCCGGCTAGTGAAAGATTTACCCATTATCAGCATGATGAAGATAACCCTAACAGCCTGAGTAATAACCTAGTTTGGTCTATTTTTGAGGATAGTAAAGGCGGATTGTGGGTGGCTACTGAAGGCGGATTGAATAAATTTGACCCGATCAACGAAACGTTTGTCCGTTATCAACATGACCCAGACAACCCGCAAAGCCTGAGTCATAACAGTTCTACCCGGACCTACGAAGACCAAGCTGGAAATCTGTGGGTTGGTACGTTTGGTGGTGGCCTGAACAAATTTGACCCGATCAGTGAAACTTTTACCCATTATCGGCATGATCCAGATGATCCCAATAGCTTGAGTAGCGATTCTATTTGGTACGTTTATGGAGATAGTAACGGGATGGTGTGGCTTGGCACAGAGGATGGGTTGAATAGATTTGACTCGGTCAGTGAAACCTTCACTCGTTACCTGCATGATGAAGCAAATCCTAACAGTTTGAGTGATCCTACCGTTACGTGTGTTTACGAAGACCATACTGGGATAATATGGGCTTGCACGTATGGTGGTCTGAATAAATTTGACCCGATTAGTGAAACGTTTACCCATTATATGAATGACCCCACAGACCCGAATAGCCTGAGCAATAACGTAGTGTGGCAGGTCGCTGAAGATGATACAGGCACGTTGTGGGCCGTTACAGAGAATGGAGTGAACAAATATGACCCTGGGCATGAACGGTTCGCCCTTTATCGACACAACCCCCATAAACCCAACAGCCTGAGCGAGAATGTAGTCAGTGCTATCTATGAAGATAATGAGGGCATAATTTGGGTAGGTACAAAAGGAGGCGGTCTTAATAAATTTGATAGAGCCAGTGATACCTTTGTCCACTATCAAAAAGAGGCAAATAATCCGAACAGTTTAAGTGACAATGACATCATGGCTATTCAGCAGGATAACAGTGGAACGTTGTGGTTAGGTACAATAAACGGCTTGAATAAGTTTGATCTGGTTAGTGAAACTTTTACCCATTATCAATACGACCCAGACAATCCAAACAGCCTAGGTAATAATGATATTGAGGATATTGATATAGACTCGGCTGGGATTTTATGGATTGGTATGTTGGGTGGGGGCTTGGATCGCTTTGACCCTCAGAGCGAAACCTTTAAGCATTACATTCATGATGATAGTGATCCCGATAGTCTCATTTCGCAGTGGGTTCGAACTGTTTATATTGATTCTACGGGCAATGTGTGGGTTGGAACTGAAGGAGCAGGCTTAAGTCGGTTTGACCCAGAGAGCGAAATATTCACCCATTATGTATCTGATGAACACAATCCGGCCAGCCTGAGAAATGGAACTATTTTTACTATTTATGAAGATAGTAGAAGTATAATCTGGTTTGGAACAAACCACGGTTTGAGCAAATTCGATAGCTCAACCGAAACATTTACTAGTTACCATGACAAACAAGGTTTAGCCGGTAATGGGGTGAATGGAATTTTGGAGGATAATCAAGGGATTCTGTGGGTTGGTACAAATAATGGACTATCGAGGTTTGACTCCCAACAGGAGACATTCAGAAACTATGATGTGGGTGATGGTTTGCAGAGCAACTCGTTTTTAACACATTCAGCCTACAAAAGTAGTAGCGGGGAGCTATTTTTTGGTGGGGTGGATGGCTTTAACGCCTTCTATCCCGACCAGTTGACCGATAATCCGAATGTCCCCATCGTTGTTTTGACCGACTTTCAGCTTTTCAATCATCCGGTGGCTATTGGGGAGGACTCCCCCTTGCAACAGCATATTAATCTGGCTGATCAAATCACCTTGTCCCATGATCAATCTGTGTTTAGCTTTAAGTTTACCGCCTTGAATTACCGCGCCCCTGAAAAGAATCAATATGCCTACATAATGGAAGGTTTTGATCAAGATTGGACATACATAGGTAGTAATCACACCTTTGCCACCTATACCAACTTAGATGCGGGTGAATATACCTTTAGAGTCAAGGCTTCTAATAACGATGGAATATGGAACGAGGAAGGAGCATCGATTGGTATTATCGTTATACCTCCTTGGTGGGAAACAATCTGGTTTCGGAGTTTGATGGGCCTTTTGGTGATAGGTTTAGTATTTGGCGGATATCGTTGGCGTATCACAGCAATTGAGAATCAGAGGCGACAACTTGAGATTCAGGTGGTCGAAAGAACAGAAGAGTTAGCAAAATCGAATGAACAGCTAATTGTTGCTAAAGAATCAGCCGAAACCGCACGAGAAAGGGCAGAATTAGCCAGCGAAGAAGCTATCTTAGCCGAAAAAGAGGCCGAGGTAGCTAAAGAAAAAGCCGAAGTCGCTAATCGGGCCAAGAGCGAATTTCTATCCAATATGAGCCACGAATTGCGAACCCCGCTCAACGGTATTCTGGGTTATGCTCAGATTTTGGAACGGGATAAGTCACTTGATGACAGTCATAAAAATAAACTGCGTGTCATTAAACAAAGCGGCAATCACCTACTCAATCTTATCAATGATATTTTGGACTTTTCCAAAATGGAAGCGGAACGTATGGAAATTTTTGAAAGTAATTTTAGATTCATACCCTTCGTCGAAGATATTGTGGCAATGGTTAGAGTTCGAGCCGATAAGAAAAAACTATTGCTTAATTTTGAAGCTGGCCCCAATTTGCCTGTTGCCATTCATAGTGATGAAAAACGGTTGAGCCAAATTATTATTAACTTGCTCAATAATGCCATCAAATTTACTGAGCATGGTGGCGTGACCTTTTCGGTGTATCGTCGAGCAGGGAGTGCAGAGACAGAAAAGAGTTCGGAAGTTTCTAAACTTCCGAACTCTACTGCCAGAAAAATCCGCTTTCAAATTGCCGATACTGGTATCGGCATCCCGCCAGATAAATTAGCCGACATCTTTTCCCCCTTCAAACAGGTAGGCAAACAAGCCTTAACCACAGAAGGGACGGGGCTTGGCTTACCCATCAGTCGCAAATTAACGCGGCTATTGGGCGGCGAGCTGTATGTAAAAAGTCAGCTTGGTGAGGGCAGTACCTTTTGGTTTGATTTGAATCTTGATGAGGTGATGGAAGCATGGCAAGATATCCAAGGCGTGGAAGAACGACATGTTATCGGCTTTATCGGTGAGAAACAAACAATTTTGGTGGTGGATGATAACTTGAACAATCAAGAGGTTTTGGTCGATCTCTTGGAGCCGTTGGGGTTTGCGGTTATAACCGCCAAGAATGGTCAGGAAGGTTTTAGTAAAGCTGTTGAATTTCAGCCCAATTTGGTGTTGATGGATTTGATTATGCCGATCATGGATGGCACTGAATCGACCCAACAAATTAAGAAGAATTTACCCGATATCAAAGTGATTATCGTATCGGCTAGTTCATTGCACGCTTTAGAGGAAGTGCAAGAGGAAGCAGGGGCTGATGATCATCTGCAAAAACCAGTCCGTTTGGCCGAACTTTTCAACATAATACAGACCCATTTAGACTTAACTTTGATTTATGAGGAAACTGATTCCATTGAATCAACCGAAGTAGCCGATATGATCCCCCCACCCCTGGCCGAATTAGAGACCCTTTTTGAAATGGCAGATATGTTTAATTTCATGGGGCTAGAAACAGAGTTAGAACGCATAAAGGGCCTGGATGAAAAATATAAACCATTTGTAGCCCATGTTCAGCAATTTGTAGAAACATTTGATGTGGATGATATTTGTGAATTTGTGAAGGAGTACGTGATGCGTGAGACGTGAAAGGTGAAACGTGAAACGTGATGCGTGATGCGTGATTCACGTTTTCACGTTTCACACCTTCACGCCTTCACGCCTTCACGCCTTCACGTTTTCACGTTTCACACCTTCACGCCTTCACGTTTTCACGTTTCACGTCTTCACGTCTCACGCCTTCACGTTTCATAAATAATTACAGGAGCAATAATCATGACCAAGCAAACAGAACTATCTACAGCAAAGGCCGTATCTATCCCAAAAATCAAAACGGGGATATACGGTCTCGATGAAATTTTACATGGCGGAATAGCTCAGGGTCGAACCACACTAGTTGTGGGTGGGCCGGGTTGTGGCAAAAGCATCATGGGGCTAGAATTTTTGTATCGTGGCGCGGTGACCGGAGAGCCGAGTATCTTTGTCACCTTTGAAGAAAGAGCCGAGTCCGTGCGTAGCAACGCTCTGACCTTGGGTTGGAATCTGGCTCCATTGGAACAAAAAGAGAAGTTTTTTATTATGGCCGTTAACCTAGACCCGGAAATCATCATTTCTGGCAACTTCAACTTAACAGGCTTGCTGGCTATGATGGAAGCCAAAGCCAGCGCAATGGGGGCTAAACGTATCGTCATCGATGCCATAGATGTACTCTTGCGGGTCTTTGACGACCCAGCCCGTGAACGTAATGAACTGTACGCCCTCCACAATTGGCTCCTTGACCAACAGATGACCTCCATAATAACGGCCAAAACGGTCAGAGAAGAGGCCCTTGTCACTCGCTACGAGTTTCTTGATTTTATGGTCGATTGTGTGATTCGTCTTGGCCAGCACAGTGTAGACCAGATTACCACCCGCCGCCTGCAAATTGTCAAATATCGTGGCTCAGGTTTTAGCCGCAATGAGTACCCTTATGTCATTGATGAGGGAGGCCTTAGTATTATTCCCATCACCGCCACCTCTCTGAACCATCAAGCACCCGGCCCCCAAATATCTAGTGGTCAGATTCGTCTTGATTCTATTTTGGCTGGTGGCTACCGACAGGGAACCAGTATCCTGATTGGCGGCTCGTCCGGCACCGGCAAAACAACCATAGCCAGCACCTTTGTCCAAGCGGCCTACCAACGAGGCGAAAAGGTGATTTACATTAGCTTTGAAGAATCACAGACCGCGCTAGTAGCTAGTATGCTCGGGGCGGGTATTGACCTGCGTCCAGCTATAGAAGCGGATAGGCTACATTTATTGACCGCTATGCCGGAGTCGATGGGATCTGAAGAGCATCTGTTGCGTGCCCTAAGAGCCATCACCAGTTTTCAGGCAGACCACGTTATTGTGGATGCTATCTCTGCCGCTCGGCGGATAGGTTCGGAACAGGCGGCCACCGAGTATGCCACCCGCCTGATAAATAAATGTAAAGAATGGGGTGTCACCTGTTTTCTGATTAATCAAACAACCGGATTTGAGAGGAGGATACAATCGATTACCAATCTCGGTATCTCATCGCTCATGGACACCGTGATTTTTTTGCGCTATAAAGATACGGGTGGAGAACTGAATCGGCTGTTGTTGGTCATGAAGTCGCGCGGCTCTAACCATTCTAATCAATACCGCGAGTTTCTTATCACCGATAACGGTATCAACCTGCTGGATGTCTATGTTGGTAAGGGTGAGGTGCTGACGGGCGTGGCCAGACAAGAAAAAGAGGCCGCAGAAGCCATTGAAGATCGACTCAGAGAGCAGGCTATTAAAAAGAAAGAGTTCGAGGTAAACCAAAAACAAATCTTCGTGATAGGAGAGAGTGCTAGGTTGGAGGCTGAACTCGAAGCGGACATGATAGAATTAAATGCACTGCGCTTGGAAGATGAACGACTGATACAGGGCCGCAACATACGAGGTAGTATGCGCGGTGAAGATCCCAACAGCAACCGATTGACGGCTAATGATAGTGATAGTGATAGTGATAATCAGGTTGACGACCAAGGAGGTAAATAATGATAACCACTGATTCGCGATATATTCTAAGATTGTTTGTGGCCGGAGACGAACTAAATTCAAGACTGGCTCGGCAAAACCTTGAAGAAATTTGCCATACATACCTTCAGCAACAATCTTATGAAATTAAAGTATTTGATATTCTGGAGGATATCCAAGTGGCGTTTGACAACGGAATTATCATCACGCCGATGCTGATCGCCTCTTTTGGACAGATTGAGGTTAAAATTATGGGTAATTTGAATGATACCGACAAGGTATTAACCGCCTTAAACTTGAATAAAAAGGAGCATGCAGATGACTAAGCAAGAACCAACTTACGAAGAACTGAAAACTCGTCTCAAACAAGCAGAGGAGACTATCGAAGCCCTCCGAGCTGGTGAAGTGGATGTTATTGTGGGTACAGAGCATCTTTTGACGGTCCAATTCAAAAAACTTCAGGATGAGCTAGAAAGACAAAAAGAAGAGTTGCATGTCCAAAACGAAGCGTTGCGGGAAAGTGAAGAAAAACTAGCCTCTTTTATGAACTCAGCGCCTGAGAGTTTTGGCATTTACGATTCAGAACTCAACCTTGTCGAGATCAACAAAGCTGGCTTGGCCTGGTGGCCGGTTGGGACCAAAAAAGAGGATTTGATAGGGAAAAACTTTTTGGAACTGGCCCCAAATCTCAAGGAAACAGGCAGATACGAGCGGTATATGGATGTTATCAGGACCGGAAAACCCTTGTATCTCGCCGATGTTATTCCGCACCCCAAATTTGGGGCTGTGCATCTGGAGGTCAGAGCCTTCAAAACAGGTAATGGCCTGGGCATGGTTACTGTAGACATCACCGAGCGCAAGCAGGCGGAGGAGGAGATTGAACGACAAGGCGGTTTAATTTCCTCCTTATTGGATTCGATACCTGACATCATTTTCTATAAAAATACAGATGGGGTCTATCTCGGTTGTAATACACCATTTGCCGAGCTTCTCGGTAGGCCCAAAGAAGAAATTAAAAACAAAACAGATTATGATCTGTTCGATAGAGAAGTTGCTGACTTCTTTCGTAAAAATGACAAACTCATGCTGGAAAGGTGTGAACCACGTCACAACGATGAGTGGATCACATATCCTGATGGCAAGAAAATATTAATAGATACTTTAAAAACTCCTTTTTGGGGGCCAAATGGTGAGATGCTTGGCATCCTTGGCATCAGCCGTGACATCACAGAGCGCAAGCGGGCGGAAAAAGCCTTGAAACGGAGCGAGGAATTGCTGAATACGACCGGTCGTTTAGCCAGAATAGGCGGATGGGATATTGACCTCACCACTATGACGCTCTTTTTCACAGAAGAAACCTACCGCATCTACGGGCTTCCCCCAACATCCCCGCCACCGATAAAACAGGTGCTAGAATTCTACGCATCGGAGGCTCGCGACACCATTCAGCAGGCTGTTCAAGAGGCCATCGAACACGGGACATCTTTTGATCTTGAGCTTCCGTTCATCACAGCAGAAGGTCGGCATATCTGGGTGCGCGCCATGGGACAGGCCCAATACAAAGGAGAAACAACCGTCAGACTGTATGGCACTATCCAGGACATTACCGAGCGCAAACAGGCGGAGGAAAAATTACGACAGCGAGAAAATTATCTTTCCGCGCTGAACCGGATCAAAGAAATTCTGCTTGTATCCGAATCGGAGCACATGTTTCATCAGGTTGTCGATATTATTGGTCCCGTTTCGTTGGCCAGCCGAACATACATTTTCATCAATCATACAGATGAAAACGGCAACGTTCTGATGAGCCAGAGAGCGGAATATTGCGCCGAGGGGATCACACCGGAAATCGAGAATCCCGAACTTCAAAATTTAGGGGATGAATCGTATGAAAGGTTGTATAGAACATTATATCGGGGTGACATCATCAGCGGGATAATTGAAGATTTTCCTCAAGATGAGAAACGGCTTCTGGAACCGCAGGGCATAAAGGCCATTCTTATGATTCCAATCATGTCGGAGAAAGAATTTATCGGGTTTATCGGGTTCGATAATTGTCTGTCCGCAACAGCATGGGATTCGGTAGAGCAAAATTTCCTGGGGGGCATCGCCCATGACCTGGGGCAGTTCATAGCAAGAAACAGATCGCAAAAGCAATTACACGCAGAATACCTCCGTTTTCAAACCGCCATGGATGCCATGGATGCCATCGTGTATGTGGCGGATATGAAAACCTACGAACTTGTATTTTCAAATAAAACTTGTAATAATTTAGTTGGGAACAAAATAGGTGAAAAATGTTATTCTGTGATGCAAAAAGGGCAAACAAGACCATGTGATTTTTGTACGAATCATTTACTACTCGATGCAAAGGGACATCCTAACGAGCCGTATGTGTGGGAATTTCAAAATACCATCACCCAACACTGGTATCAATTGAGAGATCAAGCGATACGCTGGCCCGACGGAAGGCTTGTCAGACTGGAAATTGCGACTGACATCACCGAGCGTAAGCAGATGGAGGAGGCGCTGAAAGAATCTGAAGAAAAGTTTTCGACTATTTTCAAACTAAGCCCCATTGCGTTTTCATTATCCAGTATTGAGGACGGAAATTTTTTTGATATAAACCAGAGTTTTACTAAAATATTCGGTTATACAAAAGATGAAGTCGAAGGAAAAACATCTCTAGATTTGAATATCTGGTTCAGCAAAGACGAGAGAAAAAGGGTTGCGAAAAGATTGGTTGAGGCAGGAATGTTGGAAAACGAGGAGGTCCAATGTCGCATAAAAAGCGGGAGAATAATAGATGTTCAAGTATCAGCGGCGATTATTCAAGTCAACAATAAACAGGTTATATTAACCGAAATTATAGATGTCACCGAGCGTAAGCAGATGGAGGAGAACCTGCGGAACAGCGAAAATCGCTTCCGCTCCTTGTTCGATATGATGACCGAAGGAGTCGCTCTCCATGAGGTTATCTACGATAAAAACGGCGCTCCGGTAGACTATGTGGTGATAGATGTAAATCCGGCTTATGAGGTACACACAGGTCTTGTGCCAGAAGACGTGGTTGGCAAGCAAGCATCTGAACTTTATGGCACGGAGCCGCCGCCCTATTTTGATATCTATAATCAGGTAGTAGAAACCAGTAAACCCACTCGGTTCGAGGCATATTTCCAGCCAATGGATAAATATTTCAGCATCTCCGTGTCTTCTCCCCATCAGGGGCAATTCGCCACTATTTTTGAGGATATTACCGAGCGCAAGCAGATGGAGGAGGCTCTGAGGGAGAGCGAGAGCAAGTTTCGATCTTTTACTGAAAACACACCAAACATAGTGTTCACGATTAATCGTGATGGGGACATCCTGTATATGAATCACGCCCCTGATGGAGTAGACCTTGATCAGATCATCGGAACCAATATGTTTACCCTGATGGAGTCTGATTATTATGAATTAGTAAAAGAACATGTCAGGGTTGTGTTTGATGAGGGAAAGCCCAGCCAATACGAGACCAGAGGTATTGGGCCAAGTGGTAGACAATCGGATTACTTATCAACTATCGGGCCGATATTCGGAGATCGGAGTGAAGTTATATGGGCAATCATCTCCACGCACGACATCACCGAACGTAAGCAGGCCGAGGAGTTAAGAATAGCGAGTGAAAAACGAGAAAAAACGCTGGCGGATATTGTACGTTCAGCACCGATGGGCATAGCCATTGGCTATCCTGACGGCCGTATGGAAAAGTGTAATGCCGCTTTTGCAGAACTCACCGGTTATACGCTCGAAGAGTTGCAAACGATTGACTGGAATAAAACCCTAACCCCTTCAAAATGGAACGACATCGAAGCGGAAAAAATGAATGAAGTGCTCAGCGGCAAAGATAGCGTGCTATTTGAAAAAGAGTATATCCGAAAAGATGGCAGTGTTGTTCCAATTGAATTACTTGCAACGGTAGCGTATGATTCAGAAGGAAATTTTGCACATTTTATCGGATTTGTTCACGACATCACCGAGCGTAAGCGGGCGGAGCAGGTGCTACGGGAGAAAACAGACGAACTTGGCGAACGGGTGAAAGAATTGAACTGTCTGTATGGACTATCACAATTAGTGGAAACCGCAGATATTTCTTTCGATAATCTTTTACAAGGCATCGTCGAACTTATCCCACCCGCATGGCAATACCCAGACATCACCTGTGCCAGAGTTGTTTTTGATGATCAAGAGTACCAAACAAAGAACTTCAGCATGACATCATGGCAGCAAAAAGCGGATATTATCGTGTATGGTCAGTCGTTTGGCTCCCTAGAAGTGGGGTATACGGCAGAAAGACCACTACGTGATGAGGGACCATTCTCAAAAGAAGAACGATGGTTGCTTGACGCGCTGGCTGAACGCCTGGGCCAAACTATTGAGTATAGACAGGCAGAACAAGCACTCAAAGAGGCGAAAAATATCGCGGAGGAAGCTCAAAGAGTCGCCGAAGTTGCTAATCAAACCAAAAGCAGTTTCATTGCCAACATGAGCCATGAACTACGCACCCCGCTCAATGGTATTCTGGGTTATGCCCAATTATTGGAATGGGATAAAAAGCTAGATAAAGATCATAAGGCCAAACTGGCTGTTATTCGACAAAGTGGTGATCATCTGCTCAATCTTATTAATGACATCTTGGACTTTTCCAAAATCGAAGCTGATGGCATTGAATTTTTGGAAAGTAATATTGCATTTTTACCTTTCGTCGAAAATATTGTGGCAATGGTTAAGCTCCGAGCCGACAGGAAAAATTTACGCCTTAATTTTGAATTTGGCCCCAATTTGCCGACGATCATTCATAGTGATGAAAAACGGTTGAGTCAAATCATTATTAACTTGCTCAATAATGCCATCAAATTTACTGAGCATGGTGGCGTGACCTTTTCGGTGCATCGCCGAGCAGAGAGTAAGGAGGCAGAAAAGAGTTCGGAAGTTTCTAAACTTCCGAACTCTAATGCCGAAAAAATCCGTTTTCAAATTGCCGATACTGGTATCGGCATCCCGCCAGATAAATTAGCCGACATATTCACCCCCTTCAAACAAGTGGGGGCACAAGCCTTAAGTACCGAAGGGACGGGACTTGGCTTGGCTATCAGTCGTAAATTGACTAAACTATTAGGGGGCGACTTACATGTAAAAAGTCAGCTTGGTGAGGGCAGTACCTTCTGGTTTGATTTGCATCTTGATGAGGTGAAAGCATGGCAAGATCAAGATACTCAAATCGTGGAGGAACAAATTGTTATCGGTTTTGAAGGTGAAAGACGAACAATCTTGGTGGTGGATGATGTGCCAACCAATCAAGGGGTATTGGTCAATATTTTGGTTCCGTTGGGGTTTGATGTGATAACCGCCAATGATGGTCAGGAAGGGTTGAGTAATGCCTTGGATTTTCAGCCCGACTTGGTTTTGATGGATTTGATTATGCCGGTCATGGATGGCATTGAATCGACCCAAAAAATCAAGAAGAAGCTACCCGATACCAAAGTGATTATCGTATCGGCCAGTTCATTGCAAGCTTTAGAGGAAGTGCAAGAGGAAGCAGGAAGTGATGATTATCTGCAAAAGCCGGTTCGTTTGGCCGAACTTTTCAGCAAAATACAGACCCATTTAGACATAACTTTGATTTATGAGGAATCTGATTCCATTGAATCAACCGAATCAGCCGATATGATCCCCCCACCCCTGGCCGAATTAGAGACTCTTTTTGAAATGGCAGATATGTTTAATTTCATAGGGATGGAAGCAGAGTTAGAACGCATAAAGGGCCTGGATGAAAAATATAAACCATTTGTAGCCCATGTCCAGCAATTTGTAGAAACATTTGATGCGGATGATATTTGTGAATTTGTGAAGGGATTTTTAGAATAGAGGATAGAGGATAGAGGAAAAACCTTCACGCCTCACGCAATACAAAAAAGGATTATATAATGAATAAACGAAAACAAATTACTGTTGATCCCGATATTGTCTCTAAAATCGCCATGATCCTAGGTGTCACATACCTAGTCAGTGGTTCATTTTATTTGTATCTTACTTTACAAATACAAGTCTGGCAAATGTTTACCTTAACGGGTTGGGTATCCCTTTATAGCATCATTTATTTTATAAGTGCCTTTATCAGCCGGCGTGGGCAGGCCAAATTAGTGGTTAAAATTATCATGGTGACTCTGCCAATTAGTATGGTAGGTGTTCCATTATTAGTCACAGATGTTGGGTTGATATTGGGCCTGGCATTGCTTGGCGGAACTATTGTCATATCGGGGCAAACGCTCACCCAAAAAGAGACCTTCCGGGCAATTACAATTGCCGTTATCGGTGCTGTTATCATGGCCCTGTTTGATCTGTTTTTGCCGCCCTATCGTTTAACGGTTCCCATTTTTCAAACTTTTATCCCGTTTGTCGCAGGAGTA
The DNA here is from genome assembly GCA_030377895.1 of Anaerolineales bacterium HSG24. Lineage (GTDB taxonomy): Bacteria > Chloroflexota > Anaerolineae > 4572-78 > J111 > JAUCGB01. The sequence continues at coordinate 17,756 of JAUCGB010000009.1, read as the reverse complement.
GGATTAATGGCTTTGCTTGTCCTAATTGTCTATCAATTTAATAGCTATTCCATTCAAATCAAATTGGTCAGCGTCTTCGTACCATTGGGGATTTTCTCTCTCTTTGCCATGTCCGTAACCAGCAATTTATTTATCCAACGTACCCTTGATGATAATGCCAATCAAGCCTTGTTTTCAGCCGCATCCCGAACCGCTTTGGAACTGGATTCATTTATTAAACATCAATTGCACACCATTCAAATAGAATCACAATTGCCTGCTTTTGTTGATTACTTAAACTTGCCACAAGACCAACGAGTAGGTACGAAATTTGAAAAAAAAGTTATTGCGGTGCTTGACATCCTCAAAAATTATGATGAAACCTTCATATCTTCCTATGCTCTTTTAGATAGGCATGGAATTGATGTGCTAGACACGTATACCGCTGATATCGGCGTGGATAAGTCTACCCGTGACTATTTTCAAACTCCAATGGAAACCCACACGCCCTATGTTTCACAGGCTCGTTATTCAGACACCACTGGTGAATATGCGATTTATTTTAGCCATCCGGTATATAATGATGAGGGGGAAACTATTGGGTTGCTTCGCGTTCGCTATAAAGCCGCTGTTCTTCAAGATATAGTCGCGCAAAGCAACGATTTGGCTGGTGAAGAAAGTTTTGCTATTTTACTTGATGACCACCATATCCGCCTTGCACATGGCACATATCCTGAGTTGATATGGCAATCTGTCGTGCCTTTGGAACATGAACAATTAGCCCAATTAAAAGCCAAAAAGCGTTTACCTGATTTGCCTTCTGATGAACTTTCAACCAATTTTTCTGATTTTGAAGCAGGCTTGAGCATGGTCGAAAGCGACTCACCTTTTTTCACCACGCCCCTCGTTGCCACCGATGAAAGAGTAGCCTCAGCCGCCGTAGTCACATTGACAGAGCATGATTGGTTGGTTGTTTTTGCCCAATCGCAAGATGTTTTCCTGGCCCCAGCCAATACCCAAACCCAAATTATCACCTTTTTAGCAACGGTGATTGGCTTTGTTTTTGCTGGCGTGACCTTTGGAATGGGATACTTTTTGACCAAGCCAATATCCAATCTAACCGAAACTGTGCAACGTATGGCCGAGGGTGATTTACAAGCCAGGGCCACGATAGAGCATGTCGATGAGATTGGTCAATTGGCTGATGTATTTAATACCATGACCCAAAATTTGCAGGATATGATTGAGGCATTGCAGACTGAGATTGAGGGACACCAACACGCGAAAGAAGAACTTGTTGTGAATAATGAAGAACTGCAATCCACGGAGGAAAAGCTAAAACAGATTCTTCAGGAGCAAACCATCATCCTGAATAATGTGATTGTAGGGGTTGCCTTTTTAAAAGATAGGAAGTTTATCTGGATAAATCAAAAGATGGTCTCTATGTTTGGCTATAGCATGGACGAGATGAGAGGAATTTCTACGGAAAAAATCTACCCTTATGTCGAAAATCATCAACGACTTGGGGTTAAAGCCTATCCAATACTGGCTATGGATAAAACATACCAAGGTGAGTGGCAAATGAAGCGTAAGGACGGATCGCTGTTCTGGTGCTTACTTTCTGGAAAAGCGGTGAATCCGACAAAATTAGAAGAAGGTTCTATCTGGTTGTTGGAAGACATCACCGAGCGTAGACGGGCGGAGGCGGCCTTGCGGGAGAGTGAGGAACGTTACCGTACCTTATTTGAACGTTCCAATGACGCTATCTTCCTAGTCGATAAGCAGACAGGACGATATATCAATGCCAATCAGGCCGCAGAACGGTTAACAGGGTTTTCTTTGGCCGAGATTAAAACAAAAACAACAAAGGATTTAACCCCCGCCAGAACAGAACAAAGGCTTGGTAATACAAAAACAGTTGAAACAACTAAAGAATTTGGCGAAGTCACTTATGTAAGAGCGGATGGCACAGAACGGATTGCAATCTTGACAATTATTCCGATTGGAGAAGAACTTATTGTCGGTATCGCCCATGACATCACCGAGCGCAAACAAGCGATGGAGACATTACGATTAGCCAAAGAAGTTGCCGAATCTGCCAATCAAGCGAAAACAATTTTTATTTCTAGCATGAGCCATGAGTTGCGAACCCCGCTTAATGGTATTTTGGGTTATGCTCAGATTTTGGAACGGGATAAATCGCTTGATGATAGTCATAAAAATAAATTGGCTGTTATTCAACAAAGCGGCAATCATCTGCTCAATCTTATCAATGATATCTTGAACTTTTCTAAAATGGAAGCCGAACGCATGGAACTCTTTGAAAGTAGTTTTAGTTTCATACCGTTCGTCGAAAATATTTTAGCAATGGTTAAGGTTAGAGCCAATAAGAAAAATCTATTGCTTAACTTTGAAGCTGGTCCCAATTTGCCGATTGCCATTCATAGTGATGAAAAACGATTGAGCCAAATTATTATCAATTTGCTCAATAATGCCATTAAATTTACTGAGCATGGTGGCGTGACCTTTTCGGTTCATCGCCGAGCAGAGAGTGGCCCCCCAGCCCTCCCCGCGTCCGCGCCCTCCCAAAGCACCCATTCGGGCATAAAGGAGGAGGAACTAGCTTCCCCCCCTTTGGGGGGGACTGAGGGGAGGGCCGGAAAGATTCGTTTTCAAATTTCCGATACAGGTATCGGCATCCCGCAAGATAAATTAGCCGATATTTTTTCCCCCTTCAAACAGGTGGGCGAAGAAGCCTTAACCATCGAAGGGACGGGGCTTGGCTTGGCTATCAGTCGTAAATTGACTAAACTATTAGGGGGCGACTTACATGTAAAAAGTCAGCTTGGGGAAGGTAGTACTTTTTGGTTTGATTTGAATCTTGACGAAGTGGAAGCATGGCAAGACCCTCAAGCCGTGAAGGAGCAAAATATTATTGGCTTTGAAGGTGAAAAACGAACCGTTTTGGTGGTAGATGATATAATTCATAATCAAGGGGTATTAGTTAATATTTTGGAGCCGTTGGGGTTTGAAGTAATAACCGCCAAGGATGGTCAGGAAGGTTTTCGTAAAGCCGTTGAATTTCAGCCCGACTTGGTGTTGATGGATTTGATTATGCCAGTTATGGATGGGTTTGAATCGACCCAACATATCAAGAAGAATCTGCCCGATACAAAGGTAATTATCGTGTCAGCCAGTTCATCACGAGCTTTGGTGGATGTACAAAAAGAAACAGGGAGCGATGATTATCTACAAAAGCCGGTCAATATTCCTTTGCTTTTAGATAAAATCCGTTTACATGTGGGGCTGGAATGGATTGTCGAAGACGAACCGCCTGATGAAGCGGTAACACCAGAGGTCATGGTTTTCCCGTCAAAGTCCGACCTAATGGTGCTGTATCAGTTCGCTGAATTCCATGATTTTGCCGAAATTGAAACTTGGCTAACTGCCCTAAAAACAACCAATGAGCAATATATTCCTTTTATCAATAAAATAGAAGCATTAACAGAGACATTTGATGGGGATGAAATTTGTCAGTTGATTGAACCCCATATTGGAGAATAGTTTATGAACGATGAAAACAAACCTGCGATTTTAATCGTGGATGATAACCCTACTAATCTAGGTGTTTTGTTTAATTACTTAAGAATGTTTAAGACATTTCCCATCAAGAATGTGGAAAAGGCTTTGAAACTGTTACAGAGACAACATGTTGATTTGATCCTGCTAGATATTATGATGCCGGATATTGATGGTTATGAAATGTGTCGGCGACTAAAAAATAACCCCGCTACGCAAGATATTCCGGTTATTTTTATGAGTGCTTTGTCTGACACGGTAGACAAAGTCAAAGGGTTTCAAATGGGCGCGGTGGATTATATTACCAAACCGTTTCAGCAAGAAGAGGTTTTAGCTCGAATCAAGGTCCATATCCAATTGCGAACAGCTCAAAAACAGTTAGAAATAAAGAATCAAGCTCTCAACCAGGCCTACAAACAGTTGCAACAGGAAGCCGACGAGCGTGAGAATATAAAGGCAACACTACGGCAAAGCCGAGCTATGTTACGTGCCTTTATCGATAATCTACCGTCGGCTATTTTTGTCAAAAATGTCGAAGGGTGTTATTTATTGGTTAACCAACAAATGGCCTCAATAGCCCACCTTTCTCCTCAGCAGATGGTTGGTAAAACAGACGTTGAACTGTTCCCAGCAGAGACAATCCAGAGGTGGAGCGAGCATGAGCAACGTATCTATGCCACTGGTGAAGCCCTTGAATTTGAGGAGATTAGCTCTGATGGTGATAAATCATATCTGGCGACTAGATTTCCAATTTATGACGCTCAGAACGAGATTTATGCCATTGGGGGCATTACTACCGATATTACCGAGCGTAAACAAGCAGAGATAGAGTTAGAAGCGTATCGTCACAACTTGGAGAAACTTGTGGTTGACCGTACTTATCGGTTAGAATCTATTGCCACCCTTAGTGGACTGCTCAACATGATTCTTGATGTTAATCAACTCTTAACTGAATTGGTCAGTCAAATTATGGAGGGCTTTGGTTTCGATTATGCGAATGTTTATCTGCTGGAAGGAGAAGGAGAAGGAGAAGGAGAAGGAGAAACGGGTGAACTGGTTATCGCAGAAGGCGCGGGTGACGTAGGGCAAAAGCTTAAAGAACAAGAGTATCGTTTGTCAATCGGGCAAGGTATTATCGGACATGTGGCCGCGACCAACAAACCTTTTATGAGTAATAATGTTGCAGAAACGGATATTTTTATTCATATTCCCCTGATACCCGATACCAAATCAGAACTGGCTGTTCCCTTGCGTAAAGCTGGGAAACTGCTAGGAGTATTGGATATTCAAAGTCGGCAACTTGACCATTTTACTTCCGAAGATGTATCCATGATACAATCGTTGGCTGACCAGACGGCGGTAGCGATTGATAATGTTCGGCTATTGACCGAAAGACAGGCTACAATTATTAAATTACAGGAAGTAGACCAAGCCAAATCACAGTTTATAACCATGATGAGCCATGAGTTACGAACACCTTTGAACGCCATCAACGGTTTTTCTGAACTATTGATGCTTGGTATTAGTGGAGAATTGCCGAGTCAGGCTCAGGGGGATGTACAACTTATATATAATAATGGACAACATTTATTGGAATTAATAAACGGTATTCTGGACATCTCGATGATGGAATCAGGACAGATTCAGATAGCTCCCGAATCCCTAGACCCGATGGAGATTATCGGTGCTGTCTTGGAATCATTGCGACCATCAGTCAAAGATAAGCCGATTTCAATTGTGACGGATATTCCCGAAACATTACCGTCAGTTTATGCTGACCAAACGCGCTTAAAACAGATATTGTTGAATTTGGCAGGTAATGCCATCAAGTTCACTAAAGAGGGAATCATAACGATTTCAGTGAGACAAGAAGCAGAAAATATGGTGGACACGCCTAAAATTCGTTTCTCAATAAGAGATACCGGCATAGGAATTCCGGTGGATAAAGTGGATACCATTTTTGTCTCTTTTCAGCAGGCCGATATGTCGGATGCCCGCTCTTATGGTGGCACGGGGTTAGGTTTGACGATTTGTAAGCAGTTAGTTGAGTTACATGGTGGAGAGATTGGCGTGCAGAGCGAAGAGGGCGTTGGCTCTGAGTTTTGGTTTACGATGTCGGGCGTAGGGCGTGGGACGTAGGATATGAAATCGAAACATGGCGGCTATCAACTTAACATGCGACAGATAATATCGTATAGATGTTCAGATAAACATTTTCAGCCGTTACCTTCCCGCAAGTTTAGAACTTGCGGGAAGGTTGGTCTTGAATTGAAAACCATTATCTGAAAGACTGTAGCACAGCCTTTAGGCTGTGGCATGTGCTACATGTCTCGGCTTACGTTAGAAAAGTTAGCCAAAACTAATTAGCACAGAGTTTCACAGAGGAACACAGAGATTCACAGAGAAAAAGCGTTTAATTTTTTCCTCTGTGCCCCTCTGTGCATCTCTGTGCCCCTCTGTGTTCCTTCCCTAAACCACGCAATACGTTTCACAGAGATAAAACTATGAATAATCAAGCAAAAGTTTATTGATTCATCAAACATCGAAACTTTTGCTCAAGGATAACGATGCAAGAACAGGATAATCAAGAAGCTTTACAAGAAGATGTATTCTGGGTAACTAGCCAACTCTCAGGCATCATCCAAGCGATTTTATGGATGGTTATGGGAATAATTATGACTCCTGCCAATCAGCTTAATATGTTCAGCGCCCTCTTCCTTATGGGCTTCGCCACTTTGGCTAGTCGTGCTGTTCTTAGGCGATATAACGTTTGGCTGGCTTACGGACTGTTAATTGGTAGTTATATTGTGGCTGTGGATATATTATTGGTCATGCCGGGTGCTATTGATTCGTTTTACCCCTATTTATTTCTACTGGCAGTCGCGTTATCGTCAGGATTGCTTGTGCCAAGTACCCCTTACATCGTCGTTGCCGCATGCGCTACGACCAGTTTATTCACGATAGGTATTTTTTGGGGCTTCAAACCCGACATTTTATATGTATGGGCACATGTCATGTTTTTGTCCTCACTTTTGGCCCTTATTCTCTCATTTTATACCTCTCATTTTATCCATCTCCAAAATTGGACAACAACAATCGGACAGCGTCGCTTAAAACGACGTAACGAGCTATTCGACAATGAACAAAAGCTAAAGAAAGTCAATCAATCCCTTGAAACCTCGAATTATCGCCTCGCCGAGGCTCAATCTGCACTGAGCAAAGCCAATGACGAGTTAGAATCGCGGGTACTGGCCCGCACCGCCGAGTTGCAAGATTCAGAGAATCGTTATCGGAGTTTGTTTGAACGGTCTGAGGCCAATCTGGTCAAGACAGAGGCGCTTTATAAAGTGACGAGGATGTTAAGTGTCTCGACCAATTTGCAGGAGGTGCTTCAGTCGATTGTTGACGGTGTGGTTCTTGCTTTACCAGCCCAAGCCAGTTCTCTGATTATTTTTGATTTTGACAAAGAAAAAGTAATTCATTATGTTAATGGTGGAACCATTCGTTATTCCAAAGAGATAATATCCTTTAATACGATTGAGTATATTATCCCCTACGAAGAGCTAATGGATGGTTTAACGGGCTGGGTTATCCAACATAAAAAACCAGTTCTATCGCTTAAAGGAGAGTCAGACCATGAAAGTAAACAGGTTCAAAAACGTCGCAAAAACAACCGCACTGGGGCAATCATTGTGGTGCCAGTTCAAGACCAAGATCACCTCCTTGGTACATTAACCGCCTCTCAATTCGTTGATCAACCTGACTTCACTAACGACGACGTTGAGTTAATGAGCGCAATGGCCGATCAGTCAGCAGTGGCAATTGCTAGAGCCACCTCACAACATGAACGGTTAAAACTGGCTACGATTCAGCAAGAGTTGAATATCGCCCAAGATATTCAGCAAAATCTCTTGCCCCCACCCGTCCCTGATTGGCCTGATATTGAGGTAATCTGTTATAATATTCCGGCTCGTAAAGTGGGCGGCGATTTTTACAGTTACCATCGTTACCCAGTTACGTCATCAACCACGGGTGACACGGAGCGTTATGGGATAGCGGTTGGTGATATTTCTGGCAAAGGAATCTCAGCTGCCTTGCTGATGGCGGCCAGTATTTCTCAACTTGATGCCAGTTTTGCTCAGACCTATACGCCCACGCCTGCCGAGAGATTGGTCTATCTGGATAAGCGGTTAACCCCTTATGCCAAGCCCCGACGACAAAATTGTGCCATGTGTTATGTTGAACTAATCATGCCCCAGCGCTCGTTACAAATCGTCAATGCGGGATGTATTCCGCCCTACATTCGGCGGGCCAACGCGCCCGACGAGTGGCCAGACATCGGCGGATTTGCCCTTGGCCAAGGCTTAGGCTCCGAGCTAGGGTATCAGCAGATTTCCCGACAGTTGAGCCAAGGCGATTTGGTGATTTTGACCAGCGATGGTGTGGTCGAGGCCAACAATCCCAATAATGAAATGTTAGGATTTGACTATTTAGCCAAAATTATGAGTGATGGTCCCACCGACAGCGCAAAAACTATGCTCGCTTATCTTGAAGCAGAACTGTCGGCCTTTGTACAAATGGCTGAACCGCATGATGATGTGACGATTGTAGTGATTCGGATCTAACGATCTCACTACCCGACAAAAATTTTTACCCTGAACTAATTAGCACAGAGTTTCACAGAGAAAAAGCGATTTATTTTTTCCTCTGTGTCCCTCTGTGCATCTCTGTGAAACTCCGTGTTCCTGTTTTAGCCTTTCCTAAACTACTTTGTCGGGTAACAAGTATAACGATCAAAAGTTTTACATAGGCTCAGTACCCGACAGAAAAGTTAGCCAAAACTAATTTGGGAACAAGGGGGCTGCCTATGCAAGAGTACCGAATATTTGCCTCTGCCAGTGAAAATCGTTAAAATCAACCTGTTAGTTTATATCAATAAATAATGATGGTATACCTGAGCAAAAGTTTTGCCCAAACTTTAGGCACAATCTAAAGATGATGCTACCAACTTAACGTGCGACAGATAATATCGTAACACAGTCTTTAGACTGTGCGGCACAGGCTGAAGCATGTGCTACATGTCTCGGCTTACGTTGATAGCCATGCTACGCAAAATTTATGTTCACCGACTACCATCACCATAAAACAAGGGAGTTTACAAATGAGTAAAGATCGAGTAGCTTTATATTTGCAAGATGCCCACGAGTTACGTGAGGGCATGAAATTGGCTCAACATGCCGAAAAGAATGGATTTGAAGCAGTATGGCAAGCCGAAAGTCGCCTTGTACGGGATGCGATTGTCCCGATGGCCGCCTTCGCCGCCGTCACCGAAAACATCAAAATCGGCTCAGGAGTCATCAACAACTGGACCCGCAATATCGGCCTGTTAGCGGCAACATTTCTAACCTTAGACGATTTAGCTCCAGACCGCGTTATCTGCGGTATCGGAGCATGGTGGGATCCGTTGGCCGCGAATGTGGGGATCAAGCGACGTAAACCGTTAAAAGCCATGCGCGAAACGATTGAAGTGATGCGCCGCTTGTTGAACATGGAGCGGGTCACTTATGATGGTGAGTTTCATCAAGTTAAAGAAATTGAACTGGATGTGGTGCATGGTCGGCGCGAGCCTCGTAATGTTTCGTTGATGATTGGCGCAACTGGGCCAAAAATGATGGAACTGACCGGCGAAATCTCTGACGGGGCTGTCCTGAACTACTGCGTCGCCCCCGAATACAATCATGGCGCGTTAGACCGGCTTAAAATCGGGGCAGAAAGAGTAGGCCGTACCCTCGACGATATTGACCGACCGCAACTGGTCGTTTGCTCTGTTGACATGGATAAGGCCAAGGCGCTAGACGGAGCGCGGTGGTTGCTGACTCAATATTTAGCCCAACAGCCGCATATTGCCAAAGCCAGTAACGTCAGCCAAGATGTGGTCAAACAGATTCAGAATATCTTGGGCTGGCCGGCCACCAAAGAACAGATTAAAGAGGCCATGCCCCTCGTGCCAGACGAATTGGTGCAACGTATTACCGCCAGTGGTACTCCCGAAGAGGTTAAAGCGAAAGTGCGTCTATATATCGCTAACGGCTGTACCTGTCCGATTTTATACCCGCTGGGCGACCCATATTTGATGATAGAGGTTTTCTCAGACGGTTATAATTAAGTGAAGCGTGAAACGTGATGCGTGAATTTTTACATCACGTTTCACGTTTCACAAATCACGAATTCTATGCTATTTACAGATACCTTAGTACTAATCAAAGGGGCTGGCGACTTAGCCAGTGGCATTGCCTATCGGCTCAAACGAGCCGGATTCCCCCTTATTATGACCGAACAACCTCAACCGACTTTCATTCGGCGCGCCGTTTCGTATGGCGAGGCGGTGTATAGTCGCGAGGTCAAAATTGAGGGCATTACGGCGCGCCTTGTTGATACCTCGGCTGAGGCGCGCCAGCTTTCTAATACCGACATGATCCCGATTTTGATTGATCCAGAGGCCAAGATTCTGTTGACCTTGAGTCCTGTTGTTCTGGTCGATGCGATTATGTTGAAGAAAAACAACAGTACGACCCTCAACGATGCCCCGTTAGTTATTGGCTTAGGCCCTGGCTTCGAGGCCGAAGTCAATTGTCATGCCGTCATCGAAACTAAACGAGGGCATTGGTTGGGGCGAGTGATTTACGAGGGCGAGGCGGAGCCAAACACTGGTCAACCGGGGCGGATCGCCGGACACACCGCTGGTCGGGTGCTTCGTGCTTCTAGCGAAGGCCATGTAATTCCGGTGGTACAGATTGGCACGCTGCTGAACCAAGGCGACCTGATCGCCATGATTGACAATCAGCCGGTAGAAGCCTCATTTGCTGGCGTGTTGCGCGGCCTCATCCATCCTGATGTGTGGGTCAAACCCGGTTATAAGATTGGCGACCTTGACCCTCGAAATAGTATTCAACATTGTTTTACCATCAGTGATAAATCTTTAGCTATTAGTGGCGGTGTTTTAGAAGCTATTTTAGATTATAAGGTAAAAAATTATGAGCTTAACTCATCTTGATAAACATGGTCGCGCCCACATGGTCGATGTAGGCCATAAAGATGAAACCCAACGGGAGGCCATCGCCACAGGACGCATGGGCATGCAAGCCGAAACATTGCGCCTAATTCAGGTGGATGGTTTGCCCAAGGGTGATGTCTTGGCGGTAGCTCAAGTGGCCGGGATCATGGCCGCAAAAAAAACCCATGACCTTGTGCCCATGTGCCATCCGCTCATGCTGACCAAAGTCAGCCTCGATTTCTTGCCCCACTTGCCCGATGAGGCGGATCCGTCCGCCTACATCGAGATTACTGGCACGGTGCGGACGACTGGCAAAACCGGCGTGGAGATGGAAGCTCTGACTGCCGTCACCGTGGCTGGTTTGACGATTTATGACATGTGCAAAGCCGTTGACCGAGGCATGCGCCTCGATGCCGTGCGATTGGTCAAAAAGACGGGTGGCAAAAGCGGCGATTGGACTTATGAATTATAATTGGAGTAAGTATGGAAATCACCATTAAATTTTTTGCCCGTTTTCGTGAAATAATCGGACATAACAACTTAACCTATAATTTCCCCGATGGTCATAACGTCTCGGCCTTGGTTGAGCAGTTGCAGATCGACTATCCGGCGTTAGGGCAACATGTGCCCCAAACTGTTATCTCGGTCAATCGAGATTTTGCCGACATGGAGACGGAACTTCAACATGGTGATGAGGTGGCGTTTTTTCCGCCAGTCAGTGGGGGCGGAGATGATAAGTTTGCCGTGACCTATGACCCCATCAGCCTTGATGTGATGGCGACCAAAGTGACTCACCCTGATTGTGGGGCTGTGGCCGTTTTTGGGGGCATGGTGCGGAACAATACGGCGGGCAAAGCGGTGCAACATTTAGAATATGAAGCCTATACCACTATGGCCGTCGAGAAGCTAGAGCAGATTGCGAAGGAAGCTCGGCAAAAATGGCCGAATATTGTCGATATTGCCATTGTGCAACGGATTGGGCATTTAGAGGTCGGCGAAAATGCTGTCATCGTAGCCGTCTCTTGTGCCCATCGTGGTGACGGCTGTTTTGAAGCCTGTCGGTATGCCATTGACCGACTCAAACAGATTGTGCCGATTTGGAAAAAAGAGATCGGCTTAGATGGCTCAGAATGGATTGAAGGAGATTATTTACCAACTAAAACAGATTAAACATCCTCAATATATAGGTACAATGGTATAAGATAGGCCAAAAATGGGAGCAAGCTTCCAGCCTGCCGCAGGCTACAGTTTTTCAGGTAAAGTTTTTCACTCGGACGGACAGACCCTAAAGGTTTCTAAAACCTTTAGGTGTCGGAATTAAATAAGTTGCGCGTTTCGGGTAGTGGTACAGATGGGGAAATCCGGAGTGCAAAGCTTGCTTTGCATGCAAGGCAAGCCTTGCACTCCTTTGCACTACTACCAACGTCCGCGCTACGTGCAGGATGCCTGCGCTCCCAGTAAGTTTTATACACTTGTATGTCTGTATTCAGGTTGACTACCTACTATTATGGAAGATATGCCAGAGATTAATATTGTCGAGGCTGAAACAGCCTTAAATTTGAGTTTTTCTGATAAAGAACTACTACAACGTGCCTTAACCCATCGATCATTTATCAACGAAACTCCCGACTATCCGCTAGAAGATAACGAACGATTAGAGTTTTTGGGCGATGCAGTGTTAGATTTTGTGACTGCCGAATATCTGTATCATCGTTATCCAGAACTACCGGAAGGTCGATTAACCAACCTGCGCTCGGCCTTAGTGCGGACGGAGCGGTTAGCCCAGTTTGCCAGTGATATGGGTTTGGGGTCGTATCTGTTATTGGGCCGAGGCGAAGCCGAAAGCGGGGGACGTAATCGCATGGCCTTACTGTGTGATGCTTACGAAGCCCTCATTGGGGCCATGTATCTTGACAATGGAATCGAGGCCACCAGCCAATTTATCCATGTCACCATTGAGCCAGCATTAGAGGAGATTATCGCCACCAATGCCGATAAAGATGCCAAAAGTATGTTGCAAGAGCTATCCCAAAGCCATTGTCACCTTACTCCAACCTATCGAACAGTACAAGAGACCGGCCCTGACCATGCCAAAGAGTTTACGGTTGAGGCTCTGGTGGGTGAGAAAGCCTACGGGCAGGGGCTTGGCCTGAGTAAACAGACAGCCGCTCAAGCCGCGGCAGAAAAGGCGTTGGAAAATCTACATCAAGAGATTGACGAGTTGGCTCGACAAAAAACTACCGTCAAAGCTACAGCAGGGCGAGAGTTAGCGATTGTATATCAAGAAATCGGTGAGATTGTTGACCTAGAAATGGAACAGTTTGATACGGAAAATGGCAATGAGATTGCAGAACAGCCAGAAGATATATCAGTATGAAACGTGAATACGTGAAATGTGAAACATGATACTTCATGGACAATCACGTTTCACGTTTCGGTAGTCCTGCATAGGTAGTGGTCAGCTACCCGCAAGTTTAGAACTTGCGGGTAGCTAACGGATCCTTATCACTACTTCTGCACCATTACCCACGTTTCTTATACCAAAGGTCATAAAATAGACTGAACTAGTGAAACAGGACTTACAGACAACATATCAAGCCTTGGTGGAGCAAATTCCAGTTATTACCTATATCGCCGAACTTGGAGAGCATAACACCCTGCGATATATCAGCCCGCAAGTAAAATCCCTTTTAGGTTATGAGCCTCAACTCGATATAACGAGTTGGCGTAGTTGGATATTCTCCGATGATTATCCGGCGATTCGCCAAGCCTTACAGCAAAGCCAAAACACTGGCGCGCCTTTTCAGGCTGAATATCGGGTGCGCCATGCGGATGGGCGGTTGCTATGGCTTTTGGATCGAGCGACGGTGGTGCCAGATACCAATCAGCATGGGTTTTTATTGCATGGGGTAATGTTTGATATTACTCATCGCAAAAAACTAGAAAAAGCTTTACTACAGCGTAACCAAGAGCTGTCTCTACTGAATCAAGTCAGCCAAAAATTTATCACTACCTTTAACCTTGAACAGATTCTTTATGAAATATTAGAAGATGTCTGCCGCTTTTTAGAGGTAAGTATTTATACTATTTGGCTTATCGAGCCGAATACAGGTGAATTGTTCTGCTGGCAGGCGGTCGATAATCGTCAGAACCAGTTTGCTGATTGGAAATTAGCCCTTGGCGAAGGGTTGGTGGGCTGGGTAGCTGAACATAACCAGCCAGTTATTATTGCGAATACAGCTACTGACGACAGGTATCAGCCTCAGTTTAACCAAACTTTGGGCCTCACCGTTCGCTCTATGTTGAGTGTGCCACTGCAACGCAAACAGGTCGATGACTCAGAAGAAACGCTTCCCCAAGTGTTGGGCGTACTTCAATTGATGGATAGTCACGTCAACCATTTTAATGAGACTGATTTGCGATTGATAGAGCCGTTAGCAGTCACAATTGCCATCGCCATTGAAAATAATCGCCTTTATGAACAAGTCAGACAAGATGCCGAAACCAGAGCGGCTCTCCTTGATGAGATGGATCATCAGGTCAAAAACAACTTGTCGGCTATTATCGGTTTGTTGTACAGCGAACAAGGCAAAGCGCACGAGGATAATCGGGATGTATACCAAGATGTGTTGCGGAACCTTATCAGCCGAATACATGGGTTAGCCGCTGTTCATAGCCTGTTATCTGCCTCTGTTTGGCAACCGATACGAATATATGACATTATCGAGCGAATCATATACAGTACCATTCAGGCGTTCGCATCGGGTCATAATATTACGGTGACGATTACACCGTCAACCGCGTTGATAACGGCTGATCAAGCTCATAATTTAGCCTTAGTCGTCAATGAATTAACCATATTTTTCTTGAAACAAGCAGAGTTGTCTAACCCCGTCAAAACTGAGTTGGCAATTTATATCGTCACCGATGCTCAGACCATCGGCTTCGATTATCGAGTCAACATGAACCTAACCTCGACTGCCCCCTTCAATTCCTTCAATCCCTTCAATCTGATCGCGAACCTTAAGCAGTCCACCGCGTTTCAACAAATTAAGCGGGTTATTGAAAAAAATCTACAGGGGACAATCTCCTTACATCAACAACAAAGTATGGTGATAGAAATTCGTTTCAAACAAGAAGCGAGTTAATCAAAAAATTTGACCTTCCTTATAAATCTAGTTTTTTGGGCTTCGAGGAAGGTTAAATCGGATATCTATATATACAGGAACAGATAAATGAAAAATTATCATAAAATTAAAATTTTAATCGCCGAAGATGATTATTTGGTCAGCATGATGATAAAAGGGTTGTTGGAACAGATTGGTTACACGGTAATCGGGGAGGCGGTTAATGGCGAGGAAGCGGTTGAGATGACCGAATCGCTTAAACCGAGTATTGTGTTGATGGATGTTCGCATGCCGGGCATGAACGGTATCGAAGCCACCAAGCTGATTTATGAACGTTGCCCCACGCCAGTGGTCATGCTGACTGCTTATGAATCGTCAGAGTTGATAGAACAGGCTACCGAAGCCGGAGCCGGAGCCTATTTGACCAAACCGCTGAATATGCAAGAAGTGACGCGTTCCATTAGCATTGCTATGGCTCGTTTTGAAGATATGATGACCGTGCGTCATTTGAACAAAGAGCTAGAGACTCGGAACGAAGAGCTAGAGGTAGCTTTGGCTAAGGTCAATGCTTTGTCTAATTTGTTGCCAATTTGTGCCTCTTGCAAAAAGATTCGGGATGATGATGGGTATTGGCAAGAGGTTGAAAAATATATTCAAGAGCATACAGACATCAAATTTAGTCATGGCTTTTGCCCCGACTGCTTGGCTCGGCTTTACCCGAATGTGGATAAGGAATAGCAGGAGACCTGATGTTAAACCAAATCGAACTCCGAAAAAAAGCGACCCAAGTTCGGCAAGCCACCGCCTTGGCCCATCCGAACATTGCCTTTATTAAATATTGGGGCAACCAAGACCATGCCTTGCGTTTGCCCGTAAACCCCTCTCTTTCCATGAATTTAGGAGCTTTGCATACCCAAACCACTGTCACATTTGATGATAGCCTCCAACACGATTTATTGACCATCAATCAACAAACTTATGCCTCTGATGAGCCAGCCTATCAGCGCGTATGCCATCATGTGGATATTGTGCGAGAGTGGGCCAATATCGCTACTTCGGCTCGGATTGAGTCGAGTAGTAACTTTCCGGTCGGGTCGGGGATTGCCTCCTCTGCCGCCGCGTTTGCCGCCTTGAGTGTGGCGAGTAGCGCGGCAGCGGGGCTGACCTTGACAGAGGCACAACTATCCCAGTTGGCTCGACGGGGGTCAGGCTCGGCCAGCCGCTCTGTGCCGACGGGTTATTGCGAATGGACGTTGGGCAACGATGTCGATTCGGTGGCGGTCAGCATTGCTCCGCCCGACTATTGGGATTTGCAAGATGTGGTGGTGGTGGTCAGCCAAGAACATAAGACCGTCGGCTCAACAGGGGGGCATCAATTGGCTGATACGAGTAGTCTGCAAGCCGCCCGCGTGGTCGGAGCAGAGAGCCGGTTTAATGCCTGTCGAGAGGCGTTGTTGGCTCGTGATTTAGCCCGCATGGGAGCTATCATCGAGGAGGACACGGTGATTATGCATGGGGTCATGATGAGTAGTCATCCACCGTTATATTATTGGAATGCCGGAACGATGCGGATTATCCAAGCGACGCAACAGTGGAGATCGAAGGGGTTGCCGGTCTATTTTACGATTGATGCAGGGCCAAATGTCCACCTGATTTGTGAAGCGGCCCATGTTCAGGCGGTGGTCAAGGCCGCGAAACAACTGCCCGAAGTGCAAGATGTTTTGGTCAGCGGCCCCGGCGGCCCGGCGCGACTGATTTGATTTTGGAACGGAGGATGGCATGATCATGTTTGGAGGGGTAGCCGCTTCTGATATAATAAGGCAGTAGTATTTCTATTGCTATAATCATTAGGTTAATGCCTAAATATAGGGGAATTATGACCACCTTAACCCTTGATAAACAACATGTTGATATTTTAGAACAGTTCGGTGATATTCAAGAGTTGTTACAAACTTTAGTTCATCGTTATGTGCTAGAGCAGACCCAGCAAAAAATTGAAGCATTGCAGAATGATATTGACTTGTACGAAAAAAAATATGGACTGTCGTACCAAAAATTTGAACGAAACGTTGCTACCGATGAATCGTTTATTCAGCACATTGAGACGATTGATTTTTTATGGGAGCGTGACTCGAATATTTGGCTGTACACGATTGAGGAATTAAAGGCATGGCAAACGCGACTGGCGAACATATCCAACGCCTAATTGATACGGCCAAAAAATATTTTTCATCCATTCGTATTTTGCGTGAACTTCATGACAGTGAGTCATTACTCGGCTTAATTGACTTAGAAGGCACATGGCGAACCTATCGTATTATTATTACGGAAGTACATCGAACTGATGGTACAATTCGGTATTCTTATTATGTTTTAGATAAAAATAACCAGTTAGTTCAAGGATTTGATAATCACCGAGATAAATATGCGATTAAACTGAAATATGGTGAGCAATGGCAGACTCACCAAGATGAAGAGATTCCTCATCAGCATAATGCTCAACGTCAGGTTACTTTGACCGATTTTATGACTTTTGACATGTTTATTGCTTGGTTAAATAGCCATCTTAAAAGAGGTAGTGACGGTTGTTAGCGGCAATGGTTCGGAGCGGGTATCTCCGACGGTTAATTAACTGGTCATTGCACTTGATTTTTTAGTTAATAGGAGTATTTTCGTACCGCAAAAAACAGGTTGGCCTTTGAGCCGCGTGTCAGTTTTTGCCAAATGAATTTTGTCGTTAAAATAATATTTAATAGGTGTAATCTATGTCAAAAATATCACATATTACGATGTTAATCACAGTTTCCATATTTTTGTTCAGTGTGTTGGCTTTCCCTGGCCTCGCAAGCAGAGAGGATATCGAAATATATCAAAGCGATCATATCTCTCAAAAACCAGTAGTTCAATTGACTTTCACACCGGTTTCAACCATTTATTTGCCGAATATATTCCAAATGCAAGTTATATCTTTGCCGGAAAAAACACCTACTCCAATACCATCACCTACCGCTACTTCA